>JAEYWA010000171.1 GCA_023431385.1 Bacillota bacterium
GTATTAATTAGTAAATGCCATCATTACTATTTCTATAACAATTGTATGTATTTACATGTCAAAAAGTTAACATAATTTATTGATTGTTTTACAATTCTTTGATAAGATTGTATCGGTAAATGTAGAAAAATGTTGAAAAATATAGTATATAGATAATTGCTGCTGGAGGAATTTATGAAAAAAAATATTTTGGTTATCGGAGCTGGGTATGCAGGTATACTGACTGCCAAAAAGTTAGCTAAAAAGTTCAAGAAGAATGATACCGTAACTATAACAATAATCGATAAGAATCCTTTCCACACCATGCTGACTGAATTGCATGAGGTTGCAGCCAACCGTGTAGATGAGGATAGTATTAAGATAAGCCTGAAAAAGGTTTTTGCCGGCAGAAAAGTAAATGTTGTACTCGATACTGTTAAATCAATTGACTTCAATAATAAAACAGTAGTTGGTGAAAACTCAGAATATGATTACGAGTATCTTGTAATTGCCGCTGGCTCAAAACCTACCTTCTTCGGAGTACCCGGAGCAGAAGAGTATACCTTTAAGCTCTGGTCCTATGAGGATGCAATTAAGCTAAGGGAACATATTCATAACTGTTTTAGGAAGGCAGCAACTGAAACAAACTTTGAAAAGAAGAAAAAACTTCTCTCCTTTTACGTTGTCGGAGCCGGTTTTACCGGTGTGGAAATGACCGGAGAATTAGCGGAGTATATTCCTTTTCTGTGTGAAAAATATGAAATTGAAAGAGACCTTGTAGAACTGGTTAACGTTGACGTTCTTTATAGGGCAGTGCCTATACTGCCTGAAAAGCTCTCGGAAAAGGTGGAAACCCGTCTTGAAAAGATGGGAGTCAAGCTGATGCTCAACTCGGGTGTTTGCGCAGTTGGAGAGGACTTCATCGAAATTAAGAAAAACAGTCAATGCACCAGGTTTTATGCAGGAACCGTTATCTGGACTGCGGGTATTGAAGCTTCAGACATAACAAATGAGGCGGCAAAAACTCTTGAGTCTGTTATTAGAGGACGTATTAAGACCGACTCCTACCTTAGGGCAATAAATAATGAACACGTTTATGTTGTGGGCGATAACATGTTCTTTATACCGGAAGGTGAAGAAAGACCGGTTCCTCAAATGGTGGAAAATTGTGAACATAGTGCTGATACATGTGCAAACAATATATATAATGCAATTACAGGAAAAGGTGAGATGAAGGTATACAAACCATCCTTCCATGGAGTAATGGTTTGTGTGGGAGGACGCTATGGCGTAGCCAGGGTTGGCTTTCCAAATCGAATGTTCAATCTGCCGTCCTTCTTTGCAATGCTTGTGAAACATTTTATAAATATATTTTACTTTATACAGGTGTTAGGCTGGAACAAAATTTTCAGCTATATAAGACACGAGTTTTTTACCATAAGAAATTGCAGAAGCTTTGTAGGCGGACATTTTTCAAATAGAACTCCAAGCTTCCTTTTAGTTGCTTTGAGGGTCTGGCTGGGTGCAGTATGGCTCTTTGAAGGTATAATGAAGATAGTTGAGGGCTGGATGTCGGCACCAAAACTTAAAGGCTTCTTTGGTGGAGCAAACTCATGGTATGACAGTATTCTATCACAAGAAGCAGTTAAAACAAGTACAGCAGCGGGGCAGGCTGCAACTGATGCTATAAGCGGAGCTACAGGCGTAGCTGCTGCAAGTACTGTTCAATCTGCCGTTGATGCGGTTAGTGCTGCAACGGGAGCAGGTGCAGACGGTGCCGTACAGGAAGCTGTAAAATCAATTGGAACGGTTATAATGAACTTTGATTTCCTTGGTTTGTTCCGTGTGATTTTTGTAAGTGGTAAGGAGTTATCACACTCAGTATTAAGCGATTACGCATTTAAAATCGATGTACCTTTAATGAACTGGTTCCTGGACAAATTTGTAATATCAAGTGATTCTATGCAGATATTCATGCAGGGCTTTATTGTAATCGCTGAAATATTGATTGGTCTGGCACTTATCGGCGGATTGTTTACAACACCTGCATCAGCATTGTCCCTGATACTGCAGTTTATGTTCGTTTGTACAACGGGATTATACCTGGGAACCTTCTGGATGATATTTGCTGCAATTGCGGTATTGATTGGCGCCGGGAGAACCTTTGGACTGGACTACTATGTAATGCCGTTCTTGAAAAAGCAGTGGAAAAAACTACCTATTGTGAGAAGGTTGTATATTTATAATGATTAATGAAAACATGAAGTCTCAAAATAAAGTTGAGTTTATTGTTTATGACGGAGCTTTAGATCTTGTCAAAGAAAAGGTAAATAGGGCATTAACCAATGCTCCTGTCATTATTCGTAAATATACCGAACACTTAACGGCTTCGACAGGCAAATACATCAGGGCTGTATCAGTGCTCATTTGTGCCCAGAACAGGGAGGGGATGATTCATACTAATGCTGTCAGTTTTGCTGCCGCTATTGAGCTGCTTCATCTTGCAACCCTGGTGCATGATGATGTAATAGATAATGCTCCTATCAGAAGAGGTAATGTAACACTTCAAAGAAAGTACGGAAGGAAGACTGCAGTCATCTGCGGCGATTATCTCTTTAGTATAGCGTTAAGAATGGCAGCTTCAGTTCAGAATAAAGGGGATTATATTAAACTGAATATACCGGATTATATCGGCAGAGTTTGTCTGGGAGAACTACACCAGCACATTAATAACGGTTTTCTTGATTTGTCGGAATTGCAATATTTCAAAATAATTTCTGGAAAAACAGCAGCCCTTTTTGAAGCTTGTTTTCTAGCAGGTGCAGTACTTAGTGGTCATACCTCCGAGGATAAATCAGGTGAAGGAGCCATACCTGACGAAAGAACTCTTAACCTTTATAAGCGACTAGGCAGATACATCGGAATGATTTTTCAGATACAGGATGACTGCATGGATTTTGAAAAGACTGAGGCTGTAGCCAAAAAGCCTGTCAAATCTGATTACCAGCAGGGAGTTATTACTTTACCATTAATATATACCTTTAGAAAAATGATGGGATTAAGGGAAAAGGCCCGATATAAAAATCTGACCATTGATGAGCTGAATGACGCCGTTTTTAAGGCAGGTGGGCTGGATTATACACATACGATATCTGAGAAATATTACAGTAAATCAATGAAAATAATTGACAATCTTGATATTTCTCCAGATAAAAGGTCAAAGCTTATATATGTTTTGGATAAGTCCTATGGCAAGTCCTGACCTGATGGATGAAACCAAAATCCACTATGTGTCTTTTCCAGATTATTTGGTGCACGCGCTATGCGCGAGATGGGAATCAAGATGTTTTTTAAGTTGCTTAACTACACAGAAATTAAAACAAAAATCACAAGTATTTTTGCTTTTTTGCTTACATTATCATACCTTTTTTATATTGGTAGAGAAATAGACTGGAAGCTTACACTAATATTTTTTGTCTCAATGTTTGTGTTTGATTTGACTACCACGGCTATTAACAATTATATTGACTCAAAAAACAATCACCAGACGCTGGCCTTCAGACGAAGAACTGCACTGCTTATAATATACGCTTTATTTATAGTTTCAGTCTCGTTCGGCTTATACCTGGCGTATCTTACAGATGTGGTAGTATTGCTTCTAGGTGCAGTATGCTTTCTGTGCGGAGTATTCTATACCTTTGGTCCAGTACCCATTTCCAGGCAGCCTTTAGGAGAAATATTTTCAGGATTTTTTTATGGGTTTCTTATACCGTTCATTCTTCTATATATCAATATGCCTGAGGGAACATACTTAACTTTGAGCCTTGGCCTTGAATCCATAAAGCTTGACCTGAGAGTAATACCTCTTGTAACGATTATACTACTATCTATTGCTCCTGTTTGTACTACAGCAAATATTATGCTGGCAAATAACATATGTGATGTTGACAAGGACATAACAGTTATGCGTTATACCCTGCCTTATTACCTCGGAAACAAACCCTCGCTGTATTTATTTGCAGCCCTGAACTATATTCCGTATGCTGCAGTAATAATTATGGTTCTTTTAAGAATTTTATCCCCCGTTTGTTTAATAGCCTTACTTACACTTTTTTTGGTGCAAAAAAACATTAATATGTTTTTCAAAGTTCAGGATAAGGAAAAAACCTTTGTATGTGCAATTAAAAATTATGTGATTATTATAGCTTCCATTACAGTTCTTATTTTTATATCTGGACTAAACTTAGTTTAATATATAAGTTAATTTGTCAATTTAAATAATTTTGAAAGTTATTTAATTGTTAGTTAATAATTTAACACCATATATTGGAATGGGTTATGCAAGCGGTTAAGGGGGGGCAGCAAAAAATATTGTCCTTGATAATACGGCAGAAATAGAAAGAGGTTGACATGAAATTTTTTAAAAAAACTGATATTGTAATTGTTTTAGCAATAATCTTAATTGGTATATTATCTATATTTATATATAAGCTTAATTTCAAGGAAAAACCGGCCAGAGCCCAAATATACTACAAATCTCAGCTTGTTAAAACTGTTGAACTTACTGGGGGGCAGGATTTGCATTTTTCGATACCCCAGAATGAAAATGTTATATTTCACCTGGAACCGGATGGAAGCATATCCTTTGAACAATCGGACTGTCCGGACAAAATTTGCATAAACACCGGTAAACTGCATACTGTCGGTGAAACAGCTGCTTGTTTACCTAATGAAATATTTATGAAAATTGTCCCCATGAATGACCGGGATACAGAAGATATTGATATTATCGGATAGATTCATCAGCATTTGTTGTCGAGCTTGTACACTACGGGAGATATAAATGACGAAAACAAAACTTCTTGTTTTAACTTCATTACTTTTTGCTGTTGCACTCGTGCTTTCCATTGTGGAAAACTCACTACCTTCAGTAAGCTTACTGGTACCGGTTCCGGGTGTAAAGCTGGGACTTTCAAATATTGCAGTTATGTATGCGCTGTTCTTTCTCAATAAAAAGCCTGCAATAGCCATTGCTGTGTTAAAAGGTATGTTTGTAGTAATGACCAGGGGACCTATAGCCGGACTGCTTAGCTTAAGCGGAGGGTTACTATCGGTAATTGTCATGTCTCTACTTATGTTTATTTTTAAGGATAAAATATCTTACCTGGTTTTAAGCATTTTTGGATCCATAATGCATAATGTGGGCCAATTTATTGTAGTATCAATTATCTATGACAATATTTATCTTTGGGTATATCTTCCCGTTCTCTTAATTTCGGGGGTAGTCGCCGGGATAGCTACTTCAACTCTCTTAAGATTTATTTTACCTGCTTTTAACAGGCTGGTATCTAATAAATAATATATTATTTTTATTTGGAGGAACTACTATGAAAAAATTACTATCATTGGTATTGGTTTTAACTCTTGCAGTAACCTTTATTGCAGGCTGCGGATCTACAGCAACTAAAACAAGTGGAGGAGCTGCTGGCGGACAAAGCACAGACGATGCTGTAAAAACCGGACTCGCAGTAATCTCATCCGTAGGAAAGTCTGTTGATGCAGTAGAAAAAGATGGTTCTGCACAGACTGACTCTGTTGCTGTAGCAGTAACTGTTGACAAGGATGGCAAAATAGTAAAATGTACTATTGATACTGCACAAACAAAGATAGATTTTTCAAAGGAAGGAAAAATACTTTCCGATTTGAAAGCAGAATACAAATCCAAGCAGGAACTTGGTAAAGACTACGGTATGATAAAAGCTTCAAAGATCAGTAAAGAATGGAATGAACAAGCTGATGCATTTGCTGCTTATGTTACAGGAAAAACTGTCGCCGAAATAAAAGGTATAGCTGTTAGTGAAGAGGGTGTTCCTACAGCCACTGAGTTAACCTCGTCCGTAACAGTACATATAACTGATTTTGTAGCTGCTATCGAGAAGGCTGTAAGCAATTCTAAAGATTTAGGTGCAAAAGCTGGTGATAAGCTTGGCCTATCAATACTAACTAATATAGCAAAATCAACAGATGCAGGTGATAAAGACGGTCTTGCTCAGACCTACTCGAACTACTCTGCTACTACTTTTGATGCTTCAGGTAAAATAACAAGCTGTGTTATAGATGCTTCTCAGTCCGATGTAAAGTTCACTAAGGAAGGAAAGATTACTACAGATATAAAGGCTCCAGTGCAGACAAAGGTTGAGATTGGCGAAGGCTACGGAATGAAGAAAGCGTCAAAAATCGGTAAAGAATGGTTTGAACAGGCCGAAGCCTTTTCAAAATATGTTGTAGGAAAAACTGTTGACGACGTCAAGGGCATAGCTGTAAATGAAGAAGGTGTACCAACTGAAGCTGAGTTAACAAGCTCAGTAACCGTTCATGTTTCAGACTTCACAGCAGTGATTGAAAAGGCAGCAAAAACTGCTAAATAAAAAAGAAGCAAGTTGTAAAATATAAGAAAAAATATAATATTTAGAAAAGAAAAAAGATGCAAAATGAGAGGTAGCTTTTCACTACCTCTCTAACCATATTGAGGTGGTAATTTGTTCAGAAGAATAATTTCATCAATTTTGATAATAGTTTTTTCATTTAGTTTAGCTTCCTGCGGTAAAACGGAAAAGAAGCGTTATGAGGCACAATTTCTCGAACTGTTTGATACGGTAACCCAGATAGTGGCCTATACCGACAGCAAGAAGGATTTCACTAAACAGTCTCAGTTGATCTATGATACTTTAAAGGAATATCACCAGTTATATGATATATATAACGACTATCCCGGAATAAACAATATAAAAACAGTAAATGATAATGCTGGTATAAAACCTGTTAAAGTGGATAAGAAAATAATAGACCTGCTTCTTTTTGCAAAAAAATGGTATAAGGATACCGACGGAAATTTGAATGTAGCATTGGGAGCGGTTCTTAAAATATGGCACAATCATAGAGAGGCAGGCATTGAAGATGAAGCTCTCGCTACCCTGCCAGGTATGGAGGAGCTTAAGGAAGCTAAAAAACATACTGATATAAATAAAGTGATAATTGATGAAGAAAATTCTACAGTTTTTCTTGAAGACCCCAAGATGAGTCTTGACGTTGGTGGGGTAGGAAAAGGGTATGCGACCGAACAGGCTTGCCTGAATGCTGAGAAAAACGGATTTGTTTCAGGCCTTATAAGCGTAGGGGGGAATGTCAGAGCAATAGGCGGCAAGGGCACAGCTGAAGATTTCTGGAACGTGGGTGTGCAAAACCCTGACAAGGAGAGCATGGAGAAAACCTTGGAGATTGCCTATTTAAAAGACATGTCCCTTGTATCCAGTGGAATTTATGAAAGGTATTATATAGTCAATGGAAAGCAGTACCACCACATAATTGATCCTGAGACACTGTTTCCGGCTGATCACTATGCTCAGGTTACTATACTTACAAAGGATTCAGGAGTGGCGGATGCAGCTGCAAAAGCTGCTTTTATACTTCCGTTTGACAGGGCGCTGGATTATATAAATGCCTTTCCGGACATAGAGGCTATGTGGGTTTTTAAAGATGGTACAATAAGGTACAGTAACGGTTTTGGTGGATTTTTAAAGAAATAATTACTAATATCTTAATAAGCTATTTTATAGAGTTAATTTATCAATTTTAAAAAAGAGGTAGCAATCATGGAAAAAAGGAAATTTGGAAAGACCGAACTTGAAACATCCATTCTGGGTTTTGGAGGCTTCCACCTGCTGGAAATACCTGCGGAAGAAGCAAAGTACCTGCTTAACAGGTATCTGGATGCAGGCGGAAATTATATTGAAACAGCGGCAGGCTACGGTGATGGTGAATCGGAGCGCAAAATAGGTTATTCGGTGGCACATAGAAGAAATGAATTCATACTGGCTACCAAGACTACAGAAAGAACTAAAATGAAATGTCTTGAATCTCTGAACCGGAGTCTTCGTAATTTAAAGACCGATTATGTGGATTTGCTGATAATGCATGCAGTAGGTACAATGGCAGACCTGGATGTCATTCTGGGTTCTCAGGGTGCACTTGAGGGAGCTCTTGAAGCCAAGCGTGAAGGAAAGATAAAGCATATAGGCATTTCCATGCACGGTCAGCCTGACGTGTTGATTAGGGCTCTTAAGGAATATGACTTTGATGCTGTAATGACTACTATAAATTATTATGACAGGTTTAATTTCCCTGAGATTGAAGAAGTACTGGTACCTCTTGCTCTTGAAAAAGGGACGGCCATCATACTAATGAAGCCTGTGGGTGATGGCCTCCTCTGGAAGTCGGCCCTGCCGGCCTTCAGATATGCATTCACCCAACCGGCAGCTGTAATAGTTGCCGGTATAAACAACCGTGAAATGCTGGAAGCTGATCTGAAATATGCTGAAAAGTTTATTCCCATGTCAAGTGATGAAATGGAGAGGCTCTTTTTCGAAGCTCCCGAGCTTGGAAACTATGTGTGCAGGCAGTGCGGCAAGTGCAATGAGCACTGTAAGGAAATTCCCATACAGGAGATATTCAAATATGAGGGTTATTATGACAGGCAGATGGCGGACGGAATTGTAACCAATGCTGCCGAATATGCTCTTAAGGAGAGGCTGCGTTTCTGGTTTGGAAACAGGGAGCTGGCAATGGAACGCTATAGAGCACTGGAAATCAGTCAGGACAAATTGAATACATATGCTGACTGTATTCCGGTATGTCCATATGGAATAGACATTTTAAGAAAGCTTTCCATTGCTGATTATAAGCTTGCAGGAAGAGACATATACTAACTCTGTAGCCTTAATTCACATGGAAAGATAACTACAAGGTCAATTAACCTCCTTTATTCGCCTTATAGCGATAGAGGAGTGAGCAATATTTCATAACTAGTATGTGGCCGCTATGTCGGCTCAAAGCCATAATATGGCTTAGGAGACCAACTATGAATTGTCAAGTAAAAAAAGATTTAAATTGTG
>JAEYWA010000218.1 GCA_023431385.1 Bacillota bacterium
TCAGTGAAATCATGTGAGTGATAATTTAAATTACACTTACAGCTGACTATGCTATTAAATGCATACAGTAGGGTTGGATTAAAACACTCAGCTCTTACTTCGGGCATACACAAAGAAATCACTCCTAATGTTAATTAAATTGGTAAATAATTATAACTTACAAAATAACAACTAAATTATTCTAATTAATATCAATATATTGTGAAGAAATTAACTTCAGCATGTCAAGAATATATTTATGCATAGCTAAAATACTGATATTATATACTAATTTGCCACAAATTTTCATACAGTACATTTCCTATGTTAACACAAAGTCGGAGTGATTCCAATCAAAAACATTGACAAAACAGTAGCAAACAAAGGATAAAAATATCCATCACCAGGTAAAGAATATCCATTTCATCAATAGGTTTACTCACTATAATTAAACTAAGCAACTTAAAATTGAAGGGATTATTAATTATGAAAAATGTGAAATGGGTTTGGGGATATATAAAGAAATATAAACTCCGGATTTGTATAAGCTTGCTTATGGTCCTCGCTGCATCGGCTTTAAGTATGGTTTCACCGTATGCATCAGGTATCATTGTTGACAAAGTAATAAAGCAGGGACAGAAGGATATATTGTTACCTCTGGCTGCAATAATCATTGGGACTGTAGCAGCAAAAGCTGTCATAAGATTTACATATCAGATAAACTTTGAGAAAGTTTCTCAGGGTGCTTATATGGAGATAAGAGAAAATATGTACCGAAAGCTGCAGGCACTGGATTTCCGGTTCTTTGACACTACAAGAACAGGGGATATTATGGCTAGGATGACAGGTGATATGGAAACTGTCCGCCACTTTGTTGCATGGGTCATTTACATGGTCTTTGAGAATGCTGTAATTTTTATATTTGCTGTAGCACTGCTTTTTACAATCAATTGGCAGTTTACTTTGATTATGCTTGTGGTGATCCCGTTTCTTGCCTGGGCGGCAATAAAATTAGCCAGTGAAGTAGGACCAACGTTTTCTGCTATAAGGCAGCAGTTTTCAAGGCTGAACTCGGTAGTTCAGGAGAATATCAGTGGCAATAGGGTTATTAAAGCCTTTGCAACTGAAAAAATTGAAATTGATAAGTTTGATAGGGAAAATGAGGCCTACCGGCAGAAAAACATGGATTCGGCAAATGTATGGTCAAAATATTTACCAATAATTGATACACTTGCAGGTACACTTTCACTTGCAATAATCATTATTGGTGGTGTTCTTGTAATAAATGAACAGTTATCTATAGGTGAACTTGTTACATTTAATTCAATTATTTGGGCTCTGGGCAATCCAATGAGGATGTGTGGTTGGCTGGTAAATGACATACAGCGTTTTAACGCCTCAGCAGTTAAAATAAGAGAATTCTTTGATACCGAAACATCCATCAGTAATCCTGAAAAGTCTGATGAAAAGGAAATCAGAGGATTCGTTGAATTTAAGAATGTCAGCTTTGCCTATGAGGATGAGGAGATTCTAAAAAATGTAAGTCTAAAGGCAAATCCGGGACAGACAATTGCAATTATTGGTCCAACTGGTTCTGGGAAATCCACACTGGTAAACCTTATTTGCAGATTTTATGATTGCAATGAAGGTGAAGTACTAATAGACAATGTAAATGTTAGAGATATGGAACTGAGAAACCTTAGGGCGAAAATATCCGTAGCCATGCAGGATGTATTTCTGTTCTCGGATACAATTGAGGGCAACATTGCATACGGAGTACCGGATGCGCCTTATGAATCGGTTAAATGGGCGGCAGGTATTGCAGATGCCGATAAGTTCATATCAAATCTGCCAGAGGGCTACGATACTATCATAGGAGAGCGCGGAGTGGGCCTGTCAGGGGGACAAAGACAGAGAATTGCGCTGGCAAGGGCTATTCTCAAAGACCCGTCAATATTGATACTCGATGACACCACCTCCAGTGTGGATATGGAAACGGAATTTGAAATTCATAAGACTTTGAAATCGTTTTATAATAATAAGACAACATTTATAATCGCTCACAGAATAGCGTCAGTAAAAAATGCAGATAAAATTATAGTGCTTAATGGCGGACAGATAATCGAACAGGGAACCCATGAGGATCTTTTGAATCAAAAGGGCTACTATTATAATGTATATCTTACTCAGTTCGGAGACTTTGATGCTGAAGCAGTTAAGGAGGTGGGCTAATGGCAAGAAATAAGTACGACGTAGACGAAGAACTTGTGTCAGCATTCAGAATGAAAGACCTTATAAGGCTTTTAAAGTATCTTAAGCCCTACAAGCTTACAATGGCTGTTACTGTTATGCTGATGCTGGTTGCCAGCGTAGCGAACCTTCTAGGGCCTATATTGGTCCAGGATGCCATTGATAACAGAATTCCTGCGAAGGACATAAACGGACTGCTGCTTTTAACAGGTATATTTGCTGTAACCCTTGTTGTTAACGCTTTATGTTTCAAATTCCGAGTAAAGCTAATGTCGAAAACAGGTAATGCCATAGTAAAGAAAATAAGGGAAGACATTTTTTACAAGTTGCAGGAGCTACCGTTTTCATACTATGACAGCAGGCCCCATGGGAAAATACTTGTTAGGGTAATTAACTACGTAAATTCCTTAAGTGATCTGCTTTCCAACGGCTTTATAAATTTTATAACTGATATGTTTACGCTGGTGTGCATTGTAGTATTTATGCTGTTTATTAATGTAAAATTGACGTTGGTAAGTCTGCTGGGATTGCCGCCTCTACTTGTTGCAATAATGCTTATAAAAAACATCCAGAGAAAAAATACCCAGGCGCTCAGTATGAAGCAGTCAAATTTGAATGCATATATACATGAAAGTATCTGCGGAGTTAAGGTTACACAATCTTTTGCCCGTGAGAAGCAGAATGAAAGCATTTTTCATGGTCTTAGTGTTACCTATAGAAAGGCTTGGATGAAGTTTGTCAGGTCAAACTTTATTTTATGGCCTATCATTGACATTATCTCTACTTCAGGTGTGGTAGTGCTGTATTTTGCGGGGATAATGTGGTTTAATGACATATCAGTAGGTGTTCTTATAGCATTTGTGAGTTATATTTGGAGATTCTGGCAGCCTATCACAAACATGGGGAATTTCTATAATGCTATGATAAATGCAATGGCCTATCTCGAAAGGATATTCGAGACCATAGATGAGGAACCTGCAATTTACAATCTTCCGGATGCTGTTGAAATGCCACTGGTAAAGGGGCAGGTCGAGTTCAAAAACGTAGGTTTTACCTATGATGAGGAAGATGGAAACAAGATACTTGATAATGTTAATTTTAAGTTTGAACCTGGCAGCACTATTGCACTTGTAGGTCCGACAGGTGCCGGTAAAAGTACAATAATCAATCTGCTGAGCAGATTTTATGACGTTCAGGAAGGAGAGGTTCTTATTGATGGAATTAATATTAAAAAAGTCACCCTTAATTCTATCAGAAGACAGATGGGTGTCATGCTTCAGGATACCTTCCTCTTTTCAGGGACGGTAATGAGCAATATTAAATACGCAAGACCTGATGCTGCTGATGAAGAAGCCATACAGGCAGCAAAAACAGTATGTGCGCACGAATTTATAATGAACCTGAAGGATGGCTACAATACTGAGATAAACGAAAGAGGAACACGTCTTTCAATCGGTGAAAGACAGCTGATATCCTTTGCCAGAGCGCTGCTTGCAGACCCCAGAATACTTATTTTGGATGAGGCTACCTCCAGTATTGATACAAGAACGGAGCAGGCGCTGCAAAATGGTCTGCAAAAGCTGCTCAAGGGCAGGACCTCATTTATAATTGCTCACCGGCTCTCAACTATTAAAAATGCTGATTGCATACTGTACATTGACGAGGGTTCCATTGTAGAAAAGGGTACACATGAAGAACTTTTGAATCTAAAAGGACATTATTACAAATTGTATAATTCTCAGTTCAGCGTACTTGAGGCTGTGTAAGCAGAGTTTCAAATTAATGTTTTGTGCATGAATTACTGTTTCGTATATGTCTATCAAGTAAGGAATGGAAATTAAGAGTTGCAATTCAAAATAGCAAATCGGATGCTTTACTCTGACATAGAATTAAATTATGATATATAATAGAATATATTTGGTAGGATAAACTAAAATGGTCTATTCCTTAACACAAACTCGGGAGGATAAAATAGTGAGTATTTTAAAGAATAACTTCGGTAGCTTGCCGGACGGAACAAAAGCAGATATTTTTACGCTAACCAATTCAAACAAAGTGTCAGTTGATATTACCAATTACGGGGGAATAATAGTTTCAATTAATGTACCCGATAAAAAAGGTAATATGGCTGATGTAACTCTGGGTCACAGTGATTTTAATAAGTACTTAGAGAATCCGGAATTCTTCGGTGCACTTGTGGGCCGACATGCAAATAGAATAGAGGACGCTCAATTCGAACTCAACGGAAGAGTATATGAACTTGCTAAAAATGATGGTAAGAATCATTTACATGGCGGTATAGTAGGCTTTCATAATGTTATGTGGAATGCAGAAATTATACAGGAAAATGTCAGTGAAAAGTTGGTGTTAACCCATACAAGCCCTGACGGGGAAGAGAATTACCCTGGAAAGCTTGATGTTAAGGTAGAATACTCGCTAACCGAGCAAAATGAACTTGTAATTGATTATAACGCAGTATCTGACAAGGATACCGTAGTAAATCTTACAAATCATGCATATTTCAATCTGGCTGGTCATGCTTCAGGAGATGTATTAAATCATCAGATTTATATAAATGCGGACAATTTTACTCCTGTTAACGAGGAATGTATACCAACCGGAGAGATCAAAAGCGTAAAAGGAACTGTAATGGACTTCACTACACTGAAGGAATTCGCATCTGGTTTTGAAACCTCAGATGACCAAATCCTTAATGGTAAAGGCTATGATCATAACTGGGTGTTAAATTCAAAGGGAAATTTAAAGGAAATAGCTGCAGAATTGTACCATCCTGAAAGCGGTCGACTGATGCAGGTGTTTACTACCAAGCCCGGAATTCAGTTTTATTCGGGGAATCACCTTGATAATAAGCTGGGAAAAGAAAATGCAGTTTACAGTAAAAGAACCGGACTTTGTCTTGAAACTCAGTATTTCCCAAATGCTATGAAACACAAGCACTTTCCTTCACCAGTCCTAAAAGCGGGAGAGAAGTATAAGCATATAACAATTTATAAGTTTACAATTAAATAAATAAAAAAACCCCTGATTTTCAGGGGTTTTTTTACACTGAACTGGTCAGCACAAACTATCTTCTTGCATATCCGTTATTAAAGCTCTTTGACTGAGCCTTTTTAGCTTTTCTACATTCTGGACATCTTGCAGGCTCGTTTGTGAATCCTTTTTCCGCGTAAAATTGTTGCTCGCCAACCGTAAAAGTAAAAGTTGCGCCGCAA
>JAEYWA010000027.1 GCA_023431385.1 Bacillota bacterium
ACCAGTTCTTCTCTCGGGTCAAGTTCCTCTTCCTTCTGTTCCTTCTTATCGGGTAAAAGCATTTTTGACTTAATGTGCAGTAATGTTGATGCCATTACAAGAAACTCGCTTGCCACTTCAAGATCAAGCTGCTGCATGGTATATAAATAATCAAGGTACTGATCTGTTATAGCATTAATTGGAATATCATAAATGTCCACCTGATTTTTTTCAAACAGATGGAATAACAGATCGAAAGGGCCTTCGAAGTTATCAAGTTTAAGTGTACATGCTTTAGTAAGAGCGCTTTCCATTTTATCTCCGTAGCGTGTTACGCTTTAATTCTATATCTAATTATTATGAGTTCTCCCTGCATTAGCAGGGTGCCTCGGTCTCATAAAACTATTTGTAATTTCTCAACCAACTTATATTATCATAAAAGGGGCAATAATTACAATAATAATCAGCCTGGTAGACTTTTTAGCAAACTTCACGTAAAATAAAATAATCATCTAGGCTATTAACGGAGGTTATTTATGTTTAATAATATATTAAGTAATTTTAATGTGATAAATATTCTATTAACACTTCCAGGGTTACTATTAGGTTTTGTATTCCACGAGTTTGCCCATGCAAAAATGGCTGACCGGCTTGGCGATCCCACTCCCAGATCCCAGGGAAGAATTACTCTTGACCCCAGATCGCATATTGATATAATCGGATTTATTGTCATGTTGATTGCCGGATTTGGCTGGGCTAAGCCTGTTATGACAAATCCCAGGCATTATAAAAAACCAAGAAGAGATGATATATTGGTTTCAATTGCAGGACCATTTATGAATTTATTAATTGCCATTGTATTTCTTCTTCTTTTAAAACTTTATGTATTAACTGGATTGTTTACAAATAATCAAGCCCTTTGGAATAATATTTATTTGGTATTGATGATAACAGCAAGAATAAATGTTGTACTGTTTGTTTTAAACATGATCCCATTTCCGATGTTTGACGGGTATCATGTAATTTCAAATATTTTTAACACCTGGCGATATCGTTTTTTTAACCTTCTTGAACAGTACGGAATGTTCATATTCATTTTACTTGCCATTAGCGGCTTTCTTGGAAGGATAATATCTCCCATTGTAAATATTGTTTTTAGTTTTTTAGCAAATATCATATTTTAGTTATCTTAATATATTATATAAGTTACATTGAATTTAATATCATCTCTCATATGATAAAAGGAGAGCTTTACGCTCTCCCCACGCTAAACCATCTTACTACCAACCTGGCGAACAGTTTTGTAAACGATACCTTGTTAACACTATCATTTGCCACAAGATCGTATCTTCCTACTTCTTCACTATCGATTTTATATACAATTTCTCCTACTTTCTGATCCTTAACTATAGGTGCAGTTAATTCCGGCACTAGTTTTACTTCCTTTTCTATTTTTCCCTTTTCACCTTTTGCAACCAATACGCTTGTATCACTTCCATAGGCCGCTGTGATCTGAAGCTTTACGCCTTTTTTAACAATGATATTGCCTACCAGCTCCCCCTTTTTATCAAGGGCTACCCTTTCATAGTTTGCAAAGCCATAGTCCAGAAGTTTTCTTGCCTCAGCGAATCTTGTATTGGAATCTGGCTCTCCAAGTACTACTGCTATAAGCCTTAGGTTATTTCGACTGGTAGTTGCAGTAAGATTAAACCCTGCCTTGTTTGTAAAACCAGTTTTCAAGCCATCAGTATTTGCATAAAACCTGATTAATTTATTTGTATTATCAAGCTTAAAGGTTCCGTTTCTAAAGGTGTCCTGCCAGGTTCCTGTAAACTTTAATACTTTAGGATGCTTCATAACCAATTCACGGGACATTATTGCAACATCATGTGCAGAGCTGTACCCTCCATCATTAAGCCCAGTACAATCCAGGAATTGAGTGTCCTTCATTCCAAGTTCAGCTGCTTTTCTATTCATATCTGCAACAAAGCTTTCCTCACTTCCGCTGACCTTTTCAGCTAGAGAAACAGTAACGTCATTGGATGAGTGAATTGCTAGAGCCTTCATCATCTCTGTAACTGTAAACTCTTCACCTGCTTCAAGATATGCCTGTGACCCTCCCATACCAGCTGCATAGTCTGATACACTGACTTTATCCTCAAATGATAGTTTTCCCGAATCTACAGCTTCCATTACTAAAAGCATTGACATAACCTTTGTAACACTAGCTATTGGAAGCTTTTCATGACTGTTCTTTTCATTAAGTATTTTTCCTGAAGCCCCATCCATTAAAACGGCAGATTTAGCCTTGAGATCCAATACATTTGTTTTTGCTACGAGTTTGTTAACCGCTACAGAGTCATACTTTGCCGAAGCCTCAACTGCAGCTTCATCTGAATCAGCAAATACTGCTGCAGGCGTTAGCATTATAGCTATTGCTAAGATGTATCCCATTAATGACTTTTTTCTCACCAAGGTCCCTCCAATTATTAACTATTCACATAGTCAATTGCATATTAATTAGCAGCAATTGACTTAAAGTATATCTGTCCTAGTTAATTGTTATGCTCTAATCTGGAGGGATATTCTGTAAAATGGTAAAATTATTTTATTAAGTAATACCAATTATCGATATACTATACAAACAATACAAGACTATTATAATAGTCCAGGCATTCCCAATATTTAGTCCTGAAATCTCATCAACTGGTTCTTTTCAAATTCCCATTCAGGTGTGCTCAGCAATTCACCAAAAATCTGCTGAATACCCTGGGCTTAGCTGCCGATCTCCAAGATTTTTAAGAATATGAATATCCTGTGCAGGCATGTAGCTCTGAGCTATAAAGGTTCTAAAGATTAAAAAATGTCCGTGAGTAAGCTGCCCACTCTGAATAATTTTTCATTGGTTCTCCAATTTCTATAATATGTCCATCAGGGTCGTGCAATCTAAAAACTCTCTGCCCCCAGTACTGCCTGACGATCGGATGAATTAAATCAATATTATCTTCTATTTGACTAAAAAAACTTTCAATGTCATCAACCTCAAAATACAATAGTATATTACCTTTTCCCTGCAGTTCTGAAGAATCGGGAGCACTCCCATAAATTGTTTCTGTAAGTGCTTTTGCTTGGTGAATTGAAAAGTGCATTTCAAATAGAATAAACACCGCATGTTCTTCAATGATTTTCAACCCTAGAATGTTAGTATAGAATCGCTTGGAAAGCTCTATGTCCTTTACAAATACTACCGGATGTAAAAATTGAATTTTCATATAAACCTCTATTAACTAATTATGTAAAATTTGGTACAATGTAATGATACAATATTTTTTTTGTAATATCAAGTATGATAATAGTTTCCTAAATATATAAATAATATAAGACTATTATAATAGTCCAGGTATTCCCAATATTTAGTCCTGAAATCTCATCAACTGGTTCTTTTCAAATTCCCATTCAGGTGTGCTCAGCAATTCACCAAAATCTACTGAATACCATGGGCTTAGCTGCCGATCTCCGAGATTTTTAAGAATATGAATATCCTGTGCAGGCATGTAACTCTGAGCTATCATAAATATTTGTTCTCCTGTTTTTGTGTTCTCTGCCATATCGAGAATGATAACAGCATGCCCTGGAGAAGCTCCCTTCAAGAAGATATCTCCGATTTGCATGTCTTCTATTGAGATATATTTCATCTCCTTTGAAAGAGATAGAGTTCCAGCATATGCAAAAACTATGTCAAGATATTTCCTAAAGCTGCTGTACTCTTTTGAATATCCAGTTTTATTAATCCAATGGGTTTTATTCCCATCGATTGCAATCCTTTTTCCATTCATCCAATTTAGATAATCAGCTTTAAATCCATTAGTAAAATTAAAGTGTATTTTTTCATACAACCCTTGACCGTACAAATATTCTGCTCTTAATCTTATAACAGCATCAGCACATTGCTGCAAATCCCGTGACCCAACATCAATATCAAGAACAGCTACATGCACATCTTTATTTGTCGCTTCACCATTAAAAAGTTTTATATCAGAACCATCAGGCTTTAAAGGTAAATCTCTCAAATATTGACCATATGAGTTTATCTCTGTCTTAACTCTTTTAAAACCTTCGGGAACTCTGATACGTTCCTGAACTGAACTTCCACTTATATTAATCAGACTCTCAATATTATCATTTACATCAGTTATAATTACTTCTTTATCCTCTGATCTATCTTTTTTATCATTTGATTTATCTGACTCTTTATTTTCACTAGTTATAGTGTTAATTTCATTGATATTACTTTGAGAAGTATCAGTAACTGTACATGAAGTCAGTAAAAGAAGTATAATCAAGATTAATACTCGCTTCATCGTTGCATCCTCCCTCATCAGGCCATGTTCTATAGCCATATCTGAATATTCAGCCTTATCTATTTGAATCACACTATACTACAGTTGGTTGCAGTATTTTACTATATTTATGGATTAAATCGCTAGATTTTTGGGTTTTCTACCACTTCTACAGCGTTATTGTATCCAATAATCATCATATCACAAGTATTCAAAAACAGTCCCGTTTCCAAAACTCCGGTTATACCTTTTAGTTTTTCATTTATACCCTTAATGTCAAAACCTTTTCCTAGATGTAAATCCACAATATAATTATGGTTATCTGTAATGAATGGAATATCCTCTTTTACTCTCAAAATCGGATTTAAGGACAGTAATTTTAGTTGCTTTAATATATGCCGATATCCGTAAGGAATTATTTCTACAGGAAGTGGAAAAGCTCCTATCGAATCTACTACCTTACTTGAATCCATAATCCAAATTACCTTATCAGCAATACTTGCAACAATTTTTTCTCTAAATAAGGCACCACCGCCGCCTTTAATTGCATTAAAATTACTATCTATTTCATCGACACCATCTATAGCTAAATCTATTTTTTTAACTTTATCTATAGATACTAATGGTATATTTAGCTTTTTAGCAAGACTTGTTGTATTCTGAGAAGTGGCAACAGCTTTTATTTTCAATCCTTGCTTGACAAGTTCTCCAACCTTTTCAATTAAATAGTAGGCTGTAGAACCAGTTCCTAATCCCAATATCATATTATCTTCAATATACTCCGTTGCTTTAATTCCAGCAATTTTCTTTTCTCTCATGGTACTTCTCCTCTTCTTAAATAGAAAAATATTCGAAGATCCATCTATTTGACATTATTAAATTCCATTACATCTATACTATATGGAACTAACTGGAGTTAATAACATTGCTGTATGAGCGGTAGTGAAAAGATACTTTATTTCTAAGTAAACGTACTAACTCCAGAAAAGCTCAACTGCTTTTTCGGCAATTCTTTGTCCTAAAAGTTTTGATCTTCGTTGTTGAAATTCATCTCCATCTTTTATATTAACAGCACCATAATGTGTTATAGGTCCTTGTTTTGTAAATCCTGCTGAGTATATCAGCATTCCTCTTATTAGCATATGACCTATCATACCCATTTCAGCAACCTCAGCTCCTCCACCCAGATAATTTTCTGTTGCAAAAACACTCCCTAGCTTTCCCTCCAAATCAATCTTGGTAGTATCGAACCACTTTTTTATTTGCCACGAAAAGGTACCATAGTATGTTGGACAACCGAAAATAACTGCTTTGGCTCGAGAAACAAATTCTTCATCTACTCGTCCGATACTCATTATTTTAACTTCAATAATATCATTGATTTTTGCTCCCTCAGCAATAATACTTGCAACCTTCTTTGTATTACCGCCTTGAGAATGATAAATAATTGCAATTTTCATAGTTAATACTTCTTTCACATTAACAAAATATAATCTTACCGTGTAATATCAATCAATACTGATTTTATATGGAATTGATTACAAATAATACTACATCTGGAATATTCCCATGTCAAGTTTCACCTTCTACCAACTATTCATCTCAAAGAGTATGTATTCCGCCGATTTCTATTCATTTTGCTTCCACGGAACTAAAATCTACTACTTTGTATTGCTTTTCTTACAATTTCTACCTATAATGAATTTAATAACGATTGTAGGGAGTACCTATATGGAATTTGGAAATATAGTTGGAATATTATATATTTTTGTAATTGGAATACTTTTGTCCTTATTATCTAGATTTATAGGTTCAAAAGTATTCAGATTTTCTGAGATAATTAAATACATAAAAAAGCTCTTTCGAAGTTCAAGTTCCCATTAGACTTAAATGCTCTCGGACCTCTATTGTCATACTTTTATTTCACGCTTTAATTGGACACATTATTTTACCGGATGTGCGGTAATAAGATGATTCTTGATATATAAATAGCTCAACTACAAGTTGGAACTTGTTCTAACGCATCCAACCAATTTATCATCCACCCATGCAGAAATGACGATTGTAAAATTTATTGCCTCATCATTATTCATAAAGGCTAGGCACAAATATTTTTCACATTCTTCTCCATAGACACTTATCATATTAATCCATATACTATTACCCCTACAGGGTGACCATATACAATATTTACATTCTGTAGTTTTCTATCGATTTTCGTATCAAGTTATACAACAGTAATTAACTGGTTCCCCGGATTGACTCTAATATAAGTTTAATGTAAATATAATTATAACTTTACTTGGAGGTAATATGCCATATTTTAGAAAATCTAATGAATTTGTTACTATACTAAAATATGAGTCTTTGCATATAAAAAGTGAGCTACGGGGAAAATCTTAAAATTCCTACTTTAGGCTCAAAAAGTACTGCGTTATCATATATAAATAATGCAGTACTGAATTTAAATCCTATTCGTTTTTTGTTAGGATCTGCTTATTTGCTGCGTATCTTAATCGGTACATAAATGTCAAGCTGATGGTATCCAAGCGCAGTATTAATCTCGTCGGTTGGATTTACAATATGACAGAGTGTCCGACGGTCAGGTCGCTCGTCAAGCTCAAAACCGCTGGTATCCAGCCATTTTTTAATACCTTCATAAACTCTGCCACTTATGTCGTCATCTCCATCAACAGACATGGCGGCTGCATACAGCCCACCTTTGAACTCTATAATTTCGTATGGCTCTACGTCCACTTCCGTTACCCAGTCTTCCACAGCCCAAATCCAAACTGCTCTCATATCTTCCTCGAACCAGAGAAAATCAGGTGCACCGTACATTAATTTTTTGACTAAATGGTTGTGTTCTTCTTGCCATTGCTGAAAAGTGCCCATAACATTGTCTATGGTGTCCAATCCTGACGAAAATGCCTTGAATGGATTAATTTGAATAATCCTTACCTCAGGGGCTCTTTTCAACTTTTCTGCTACTTCTAATAGCCGATTCCCATTGGATGGGTTGCCGCTGTAGGACACATTAACAAGCTCTCCTTCAATTTTCTTCGCTTTTTCGTAGAGTTTCTTCACATCAGAATCATTTCCAAAATCAGCTTGCTCTATCTGATGGATAAACTCTAAACAATCTCTTTCAATTCATGAAGAAGCGCAACTTCGCCATCAATATCATTTACTTTTTTACCCAGCACCTCCAAAACGACTTCGGATTCAGAAGTGTTGAATATACGTTGAATATCCTTTATACTGATGCTCAGCTTACGTAAAATTAAGATTTGCTCCAACCTTTTAACGGCAATTTCATCATACAACCGGTATGCGTAATCATTACTTCTGATGCTGGTTATCAACCCCATATCCTCATAATAACGTAGCGTGCGTGATGATATGTCATATTTTGACGATACATCTCTAATTTTTATCAGTTGGTTCACGGTAATCCTCCTTATCGTTAGTTAACTGTAAGTATAAACGCTTCCCTAACGACAGAGTCAATAGTATACTATGCAATTTTTTCTAATACAGAGGCTTAACCTTTAAATGCTATAGCATCAAGTTGAAATAGAAGCCCATCTTGTCCACCTTGGTGAGCAAACTCTGTTTGTATAGATTTTCTGACTGGATAATGACCCTTAAACCTCTCTTTAATAATCCTTTCCATCAAAGGTATATTCCAGACATCTCTAAACAAACAGTCAAGCTTTACAACTGATTCTAAAGTTAGCCCGACCAGTTCTAGTCGTTCACTTAAATGGTCAAATGCACCATTAATCTGATTTTCAATAGACTGGCCAATGTTACGTGCACAATAGTTTACGAAAACAAAATCTCCAGCTTCAATAATTCCGGAATGAGCCCATTCCTCATTTACATCATGTCTAATGATTTCTCTCATGTGTTTCTCCCCTTCTGCTTTTGATACTCAAATTATATAAAAACAATTGTGACAACTGTATGTCACTAATCTTTGTATAATTTTAGGATTTCACAGGCTTTTTCAATCAATCTACCTTTTAATTCTAATGGCTCCAACACTTCTACCTTATCTCCAAAGCCTAGTAGCAGAGAAAACCACATTCGTTCAGTTTCTGGTAAATGAAGAGATACAATGCAATCTCCGTTTCCGTATTCCTCCAGAATCTTGCCCTTGAGATATTCCATGACTGGTATTTTAACCTCAGCCTTACATAAGAGCTTAATGTCCAGGTAAACTCGGCTGTCATTGTTCCATTGTGCGTTTAAAAGCTCTGCAACACTTGATTGCTTTTGTATGAATGTCGTTTTAGTAATAGAGATGTTGCTTATACGATTCAATTTGAAAATACGATAAGCTTCTTTATATGTACAATATCCGAAGAGATACCACGAGTACCATTTGTATGTCAAAGCCAAAGGTTCAATGATTCGATGTTTTGTTTTATTCTCACTGTCAGTATAGTCGAATTCAATTACTAATTCAGATGAAATTGCATCTTCAAGCATCTTAATATATCTGGATATGTTTTTACCCTCTTTAGCTATACCAAAATCGAAAAAGAGGATTTGCTTGTCATTTTGGTATTTACTTGTCGATAGAAGTTTTTCAAGTGTTGATTCAAGCTTTTTGTTTTCATAGGCTGAACACATACCTTTAAGTGCTGTTATTATAAACAAATAATCATCTATATTCGTTATCTGCTTATTAAGTATAAATGTATTGAGTATTTCATATCCTCCGCTTGCTCCAGTTGATGACGAAATTGGGATTCCGGCCATATTGAGTGAATCCATATCGCGAACAATAGTTCGAATGGATACTTCAAATTTGTCCGCAAGTTCACGAGCGGTGACAATATTTCTATTCAGCAGATACATAGTTATTCCGATTAGACGGTCAATTTTCATTCAATCACCTACCAAAATTAGATTATCATTATTTTGAATTAATAATGTATAAAAAGCTATTAAAATTATACTATATTTGTATTTAACTGGAGTCAATAGTATTGCTTATAAATAAATACCGCAATCATTAAAATTGATATGCTCCTTTATAGAAACAGTTTTATTATTTAAACTGTCTACCATAAATGGAGCATATCAAATGAGCGGTATCTGAAAGAATATTACTATATAAATTTTACTTTCAATTTGTAATATTTTTCCCATTATTCTTGTAATTTTTATTCATTATATTTCAATATTTCATTCTCCAACCTTTCCATCTCCATCACGATCATCCATGTATTTATATAACCAGTGGTCCTTTGTGATAGGCATTTTGTACCCGGCTGCTTTAGCTTCAGCTATCGTCACCTTACCATCTTTGTTTTTATCTACATCAGCAAGGTTTTTATCTGTAGTGGACGGTGTGGACTTAGCCTTTGGCGTTGCTTTCTGTTTCTCGTTCAGAGACTTATTTACATCATCAGGGTTCACATTATCAAAATCATCTGTGATTCTATGTCCCTTTATCGTATAAGTGTAATGATAATGATTCGGAATCTGCGTCTTGCTATTTGGGTAGGTGATTATAGCTTCAAATTCAGTACAGCCACCAGCATCTCTAATAGTTTTTTCCATATATGCCTGATCGCCATGGCGGTTCAATGTACTGTTCTGGGGTGTTATGTTGTAAGCATTGGACACACCACCCAAGGAGTCTGCAATTACATGCCCTTGATCCAGGTCTTCCCGTTCGGTACCAGGAACCTTGGCTTCATCAGCATAGTAGCGTCCATTTTCCAGCACAGGCTCTGTTGCGACATTCTGTAGAACAACCCTCTTTGCGGTAACCCTTATCAATTGACCATACTCATTGGTGTAGGCCCAATATTCTCTGTTACCGTATCCAACATCGACTACTACCAATGGCTGTCTGGTTCCTCTCAGATCTCCTCCATCCACTTCAATTTTCTTATACTTGCCGTCGGTAGGAGCCACTTCGTTGGATTTACTACTTGATGCTTGAGTTGTAGTCTTGCCCGGTTCTTGTGTTTGCTTTGTATAGGGAGAAACAGATTGAAGAGAAGCACTGCTTTCGGCATAGGTTGGACCTGCTTCAATCCGCTCTGGAGTACTCTGTACAGAACATCCAGTCAACAATGCTATTATCAATAAATATACAATCATATATTTTCTCATAACTAGTCTCCTTAAGCTTCTTTATTATTAAGCGGTAACATATATTGTCCATATTCTCCATTTAGCATTCTATTTAAACTTTTAAACAATTGTGACTTCTTTAGTGTAATACAAACAATAGAATATTATGATAACCTTTAGTGAGCCTATTAATTCCGCATTGTAATATTCAATTATGTTAATTATTAATTTAAATTTGGTTGATAAGAGACTTATTGTGCAACATAAAAGCACATTCTTTTGTTGAATGTGCTAAAATTCAAATTAATTAAGAATGACTCATATGGTATATTCCATAATAACATCGTAAATTTTGTTTACTTCATCTGTACACCTTTATTGTCTATATAAGCTAGAATTAGTGGTAATTTAGCAGGCTGTGAGTCACTTAATACAATTGCCTGCTTTAGTAGACTACAGGCTTGTAGCAGCTTTTCCTTCTTGTTAGTGTAGAGAGTAGCAATTACGTCACCCTGCCCTACTTTGTCACCTGTTTTTTTATTAAAATATATACCTGCAGCATAATCGATTATGCTTTCCTTGGTTTCTCTTCCCGCTCCCAATTCAAGGGATGCTACACCAATGGCGTCAGTTTTCATATGACAGATATAACCTGAAGTTTCGGCAACAAAATCAAACTTGTGTTTTACCTGTGGGAATACACAATAATCTTCTATAACAGCCGTATTTCCTCCCTGTTTCTCAATCAATTCAGCGAATTTCTCTATGGCTTTTCCACTTTCTACAGCTTCGCGTACCAACTCCTGACAATGCTCAAAGTCCCCCTTTCCGCTCAGCTCCAACATTCTTGCAGCCAGCTCAAAGGATACCTCGGCTAAATCCTGAGGGCCTCTGTTCTTTAGTGTTTCGATGGCTTCAATTATCTCCAGTGAATTGCCGACTGCTCTTCCAAGGGGTATATCCATTTCAGTAACGACTGCAACAGTGTGTCTGCCGGTATTCTCACCAATCTTAACCATGGCCTGTGCCAGCTTAACAGAGTCCTCCAGAGTTTTCATAAAGGCGCCGCTGCCGGTCTTAACATCAAGCACTATTCTATCGGCGCCTGACGCCAGTTTTTTGCTCATGATACTGCTTGCAATAAGTGATATATTATTAACCGTAGCGGTTACATCACGTAACGCGTATATCTTTTTGTCGGCAGGTGCCAGGTTACCGGTTTGGCCTGCAATTGCGATACCAATTTCTTTTACATTCCGGATAAAAGCTTCTCGTGAGATACTTGTATTAAATCCGGGAATCGCTTCAAGTTTATCAATAGTTCCTCCGGTATGACCAAGACCCCTGCCAGACATCTTTGCAACAGGTATTCCGCAGGCTGCAACAATGGGGCCAAGTATAAGAGTAGTCTTATCTCCGACACCTCCGGTGCTATGCTTATCAACTTTTATACCAGGAATTTCAGACAAGTCTATCATATCTCCCGAGTGTGCCATTGCATCAGTTAGCTGTGTTGTTTCCTGTTCATTCATACCCTTCAGAAATATAGCCATCAGAAGTGCAGAAGCCTGATAATCGGGAATATTATTACTGCAATATTCTGTTATAAAATATTTTATTTCTTCAGTAGATAATTCCAAGCCATCCCTTTTTTTCTCAATAATATCGTACATTCTCATATTAAAGCCCTCCGAATTATTTTACCGCTATTAAAAGACAAGCTTCTTATTTATCTTTACCTTTATCATTCCTATCCCTAAAATCAAAAAACCACTCAATAATTTCCTGAAATACGATGGTATTTAATGAGTAAACAATGTTCTGCCCATGCTTCTCAGCCATAACAAGATTGGCATGTTTTAATGCATTAAGATGATGACTTATTGAGGGCTTGCTTATATTAAAATGCTCAGCAATTTCACCCGCATTCATATCTGCATCCTTGAGCAGCTTTAAAATTTGCCGTCTTGTGGGATCAGATAGGGCATGAAAAACATCGTTCAATTTATTCACCTCAAGTATTTTTAAATATTTAAATAATTATCTAAATTTATAATACTTCCATTATGTACCTCTGTCAATACCAGTAGCACGATTGACAGAAAAATCAACATATATCCTGACATCTGTCTACACAGAGCAAGTGTCTGTATAATACAAAAGCCGCCAAAGTTACTTTTCAATAACAATCGGCGGCTCACCAATCAAGTTTTAGTATTACGCTCTAGGATGCGTTTTCTTATAAATTTCTTTTATTTTGTTCTTTGCAATCTGTGCATAAATCTGGGTTGATGAAATATCCGAATGGCCCAGCATCTCCTGTATAGACCTGAGGTCTGCGCCATTTTCCAGTAAATGAGCAGCAAAAGAGTGCCTTAAGGTGTGCGGTGTTATATCTTTGTTTATATTCGCCTGGTTTTTGTAATGCTTGATTATTTTCCAGAAGCCCTGTCTAGTCAATCTCTTTCCGTTAACATTAACAAACAGTGCTTCTTCGCTTACATTTTGAATTAGAAAATTCCTGGATTTTAGAAGATATTCATGCACAGCAGCCACAGATATGGACCCTATAGGTATACTTCTTTCACGGGTGCCTTTATTACACTTAATAAAACCCAGATCGAGGTTTATATCAGAAAGATTGAGTGAAATAAGCTCGGAGACTCTTATGCCTGTCGCATAAAGCAGTTCAAGCATTGCCTTATCTCTAATACCTTTTAAATCAAGACATTTCGGTTGATCCAGAAGGAGTTCTACTTCCTGAGTGGATAATATCTGGGGTAGCTTTTTTTCTACCTTCGGTGATTCCAGTTCCAATGTTGGGTCTATCTCTATAACTTTATTCTTATGCAGGTATTGATAAAAAGATCGTATTGAAGCCAGATTTCGAGATATGGTAGAGGTTGCCCTTCCTTTCTTTTGAAGATGTAGAAGATATGCTATCACTGTTGTTTTATTCGTCGAAGAAATATTTGTAGCATTTATCTCCTTCAGATATGTAGTATACTGCTCAATATCCCTCTTGTAAGACTGAAGAGTATTAAGAGACAATCTCTTATCCTTTTCAAGGAAATTAATAAAATTTTCAACCTGAACTTCCATTAAAACGACTCCTTTTTTAATAAAGCATTATTTACCTTTTTTAAATAATCAGACTTAATCTTTAACCTATATTCTATAACAAATATTTCTATATTAAAAGAACATTTTTGAATTTTTATCTATTTTTAACATAATTTATCCATATAATTGTTTATATTACCATCTAAATGTCCTAAATATTAATTAGTTTAAGTGCGCCTGATGATATAAATGCCTCGATGAAAGTAGCAAGCAAAATGAAAAAAGAGAAAAAAGCTGCAACAAAACTATACGGCAAAAACCTTTGCTTAAACCTGCTATCCCCTGGTGTAGATTTTTTCAGCCAGCTTCTCAGGATGTTTCCGGATAACTTGATTCCATTAATACCAAGAGCTATAAGGCACGGAACTAATACTGCCTCCTTCGGAACAAAGCAAACAGCTGATATATAAATCCCCTTTGTCCCCAACACCCCCATAATAATTCCTGAACTAAAACCAGTACTGAAGCCCCTCATACCAATAATTACGTAGTACATTGGAAAACCAATAACAGTAAAACCTAGCAACCAGAATAGAACAATAAGTTTTATGTTATCAATCAATGTTATTTTAAGCAAGTTAAACTTACTGAAATTATTGGTTTCCAGAAGCTTGGTAAAACCATTAAAAAAAGTAACTATTTCATCTTTTTGTTGATAGTCAAGGTCCTTAACAGAAGCAGCTCCAATGCATATACCTATAATGTAAAAGAAAAACAGACTTATGTATAAAATCCAATTTCCTTTAATATGCTCCTTGATAATATTCCCTATTTTCTTGATCATCCTGTGTTCCTCCGGCAATTTTATCAAATCAATGTAAAAGTTAAAAATCCTCTGACAGTAAAAATATATGCCGGATAAACATAAGATATTACAATAAAAGTGTTGTTAATTTAGATGTCTTTTTCTCTTATTTTTCTTTCTGCGAGAAGAACACCGATAATTGTTTTTGCATCTGTTATTTTATGTTCAAGTATCATATCTACCAGTTGTGAAACATGGATTTTCTCAACATCCAGAAATTCATCTTCATCTGTACAGGCTTCACCCTGCGTCAGTCCTGTAGCAGTATACATATGGATAACTTCATTGCAGAAGCCTGGTGTAGTATGAATACTGATTAAATGATCTATACTTTCTGCCCTGAGACCTGTTTCCTCCATCAATTCTCTTTCGGCGCAAACCCTTGGATCTTCTCCAACAGAGTCCAGTTTACCAGCCGGAAGTTCAAGCGTTGTCAAATCAAGGGGTTTTCTGAACTGTTTTACCATGTAAAGTTCACCATGCTCGTTAATTGGAATTACTACGGAGGCTCCTGGATGCAAAACTATATCCCTTGTAGCTTCCTTACCATTTGGAAGACTAACTGTAAGATTCTGAACCTTTATTATGTTTCCTTTATATATCTCATCAGTTTTTAGTGTCTTTTCAAAATAATTCATTACCGTACCTCCATATTAAAATATTTTATCTGTTTGTTGAAAAACTATTCTACTTACCTCTGGCTGCAGCCTTCTTTATTTCATCAGTAGCCAGTTTATCACATCGATTGTTCATTTCATTATCTGAATGTCCTTTAACCTTTATCCAATTTATTTTATGATAATCAGACAAGCGGACCAGTTCCTGCCATATATCTACGTTCTTTACTTCCTCATTTTTATTTCGTTTCCATCCTGATCTTATCCATTTATCAATCCAGCCTTGTGTAAAGGCATTTATTAAATAGGCACTATCACTGTACAAATTGACAATACAGGGTTCCTTTAATCTTTTTAAGGCCTCAACTGCTGCTGTCAACTCCATTTTATTGTTTGTTGTTGCCTCTTCATATCCCGACATCTCAATTTTATGTTCACCATATATTAGGACTGCTCCCCAGCCCCCCGCTCCGGGATTGCCTGAACATGCTCCGTCAGTATATATCTCAACCCTTTTCATAAGTAAATACCATCCAGCCTTTCATAGCATAAATAATTCAAGTAGACTTTGCATGAATCGTATAAAACACTTCTATTATAACTTATAACTCGAGGATTAAATAGAAAAATATTCGTGTATTAGTTAAATTTTCTTATCATTGTTCACATTTCCCAAACATTAATGACAAAGATAAATTATCTAATTGTATCAAAAGACAATAAAATAACAGGCACAAGTATCAAAAACCTGTGCCCTGAAATAATTATTGTATTTAATTTGATTAATTTACTCAAGTGATTTTTCCATCAAACATTTCATTTAGTGCTTACTTGATAGTTTAAAATAAGCTACACATTAATCCCTATTTTAAGAAGAAGTAATGAATATACCGATGTAACGAAAGTTAGGAGAAGGGCAAATACAAAAGCGATTCTAATAACCTTATTTTCTTCTCCCAGCTTATCTATTGATGCTGCTGCATTCTGAAGCTTGGCAGGAGATATAACACTTGCAAGACCACCGCCGAAGGCCAACGCTGCTGTAGCAATAATTAGTCCATTTAAACCAAGATCAAGGTTCTTTGCAGTCTCCATGGTATAATTTGCGAACATAGCGATGGTAGACGCTTCACTTCCTGTAATAAAGCCGCCAAATAGTCCGATAAATCCGGTTATAAATCCATATGCGCCACTGAAAGCGTTTGCCGATACATCTGCAAGAACCTTTATCATACTTTCAGCCTGATATTTCATTGTTTCCATACTCCAATTTGAATAGTTCATAATTTCGCCTATGGAGAAAAATATAGCTGCCGAGAAAACAGGTCTTGGAGCTCTCTTCCACCAAACCTTGAAGCTTTCCTTTACCTGAACAGCTTTAGGTCTTATTATCAGCATTGATAAAACTACTGCAACTGCAATCCACGTATAGGCATTCCATAAAGCTCTTGTTGCAATACCCTTTCCATCTACGGCAACACCATTTATAGGAAGTTTTAAATTATACAGGAAATCGTAGGCCGGTTTTGGAAGATTTAATACAAGTATCAAACCTATTAAAATAATCCATGGACTTAAGGCTTTCCAAAGAGGATATTCCTTTTCATAAGCCTTCTCTTCTTCAGAAAGATTACTTCTGTCAATTACATTATTACCCGAGACTTTGAGATATAATGCCATTACTATAATAACAGCAAGACCGCAAAGTACACCTGTCAATGTTACAAGATTATCAACCCTGTTTGTGAAGTATGATACTACACCTATAATACCGCCAGTAACAATACATGGTATAAATCCTTTCTTAATACCATCCCACTTATCAACAATATAGAGCATACAGAAGCCGATCAATGTAGAAACGATTGGCAGAAACATATAGAAAACGCTGCCGGCCTGGGAAGGTGTAATTTCATTTCCAGGACCTAAGAATCTATTTGCAAAATCAACAAAGGCGACAATTGGTGCTCCCAGCAAAGCATATGTACATAAAGCATCATACCCTATTGAAGGAAGCGCGATGGCAACATAGGTTGAATACCCCATAGCTAAAAGTATGGGTGGTAAAAGGGAAACAGGTGTTGCCCCAACAGCAACCATCAAAGTTCCAAAGCCTATGTTTATCATCATTATCTGAACTGCTTTATTATGACTGGATATGGTTTTGATAAAAATGATTATCCTTTTCAAGGCCCCCGTCTTCTCCATATAGGCCATCATGAAGAGCGATGTCAATACTATCAATGATACCGGAAAAGATCTGATAATTCCAGAAACTGTTGATCTTAGAATTACCTCCAACGATGTATTAAAGAATAGAAACGCAACAGCCGAAACACAAAGCCAACCAACAATACCGCTGATATCTGCTGACTTTTTGAAAATTACAAGCATACAGACTATTACTAAAATCGGTAATAGTGTTAATAAAAATGACCCTACCATTCTAACCGTCCTCCAATAAATATTAAATTAGTAAAACACCATTCTACCTAAATAAATAACCAGCATCCTCAACTACTCTAAAAAAGCATTGGACAGATACTTAAGTCATACCTTAGCTTCAGGAAATATTTTATTACATAATATAAAAAAAATAAAGTGCAATTTAGAAAATTACACTTTATTTAGTCTTGATTTATAAATAATTTATAGAAATCTGATAGTAAATAATAAAACAATTAACAATTGCAAATAGCTTCGGTTAGTTTAATGCATCTTCCTGCAACCTGTAGTAATCCATAAACAGCTCATAATATCTGTAGGTTTCCAAAGCATATGTTTCCTTGGTCTTTATAGGACCAATATTAACAGATATTTTTGAAAGATTGTAGTTTTCAAGAATCTTCTTAAGCTGTTTTTCACTTAGTGTATTCAGATCAATATCCGAATCACCTGTTAATCTTATAGCTCTGGCTCTAAGCTGTACAGCACAAAAATAAACCGCATGTTTCGGGTTTTGCAGCATAGTTTTAATTTGATCGTCAGATTCGCTCATTATGAGTGATTTTTCACCGTGAACAATTTGTTCATTAAATCTTACATTCTCTATCCCAATCTGACAAATACCAATTGACTTTCCTCCAATAATAGGAAGTCCGTCAAGTAAATCCTCCTGCCCGAGAAACATCATTTCACGGAATAGTACAGCAGATAATAAAGCCTTGGGTACCTTTTGAGCAGCTGATATTCTATCAATCGAATTATTTAATTCATCTAATGCATTCATAGTGTAAGCATATGAGAATACATAGTATAAACCTAGTCTCTTATCCCTGTATGAGTCCTGATTTATTTGTGTTTCAAGCTTATCAAGTATTGAATTGTATTGAGACAAATTCTTTACAATATAAGCCATTGATGTGTTTTCTACATATTTATTTTTATTAATTAACAAATATTCCGTCGTATTATTATAATTATATGCTATCCCCTGTCCGATACTTCCGCTTTGACCTAACCGACTGCTGTAATCTAACATATCGGAATTGTTGTAATACTTATCACCTGAAAAATCATTCTGTCCATACATATACTTCATTTCGCTTACTTTTAGTATTTGGACTTGCTTATTTATGTACCCTGTTATATCACAAACACTATTTGCATAGTAAAACATTGTACTGCACATTAATAACGCAATTAAAGAAAAAGTCGCTTTTTTCTTTAATTTAAGAATATTCATATTATGTCCTCCGAATGGCCGGAAACATTTAGTTATGCTTCTTTGGCCAAGCTGTGTTTATAGTCCGAAATTGTAATATTACTACAATAACATCTTTTCTACATCCTTTTAAGTTATACAAATTTTCAAAAAAAATGTCAATTATTCAATTAGTTCAAAAATCCCTAAATAATATTAACTACTCTAAATTATACGGATATGCTTCCTGTTTTGTATGAAATGGTATGATTTCCTTTCACCATGTCAACATTTCTTAACTCCAGCATTTTCAAGGGTTTGAAAGGCATAAACATAACCAAAAAGCAATGAGAAATCTCATTGCTTTTTGGTTAAAATTGATAAAAATTAATTTTACAAATATATAAATTTTTAGAAAATAATTTATTTAAGCGCCTCTACAATAGATTTTTCCACAAGTTTTAGTTTAGCAGTTACTTCATCAATTTCAACATCAGATTTTTCCTGCTTAAGATCTCCTTTCAAAATCTCAGCCAACTCTTCAAATTCTTCTCTCAGAGTCTCAAGCATTTCAACAACAGCCAGTCTCCTGAATCTCCTTTGAGCATCAAAGTTTGAAGCATTTTCATATATGCTGTCAGCTGTTACAACATAGGAATCACCTCTTGCCGGAATAATAGATTGCAGGCCGAATTCGTCGTTTAGTGTTTGTGCAAACTCATTCATTACCTCTTGTTCTCCATGAACAATAAATACCTTTTTAGGTTTCTTTGCAATACTACCTATCCATGACAAAAGTCCGGCCTTATCAGCATGACCTGAAAACCCATCTATTGCTTCTATTCTGGCATTAACCGTTATCTCCTCACCAAAAAGCTTAACTTTGGTTGCTCCATCCAGTATTCTCCTTCCAAGAGTCCCCTCAGCCTGATAACCTACAAAAAGTATTGTTGATTCCTTTCTCCACAGGTTATGCTTCAGATGATGCTTTATTCTGCCGGCATCACACATTCCGCTGGCTGAAATTATTATAGTACTCTCTGTTTTTTCATTCAGCTTTTTGGACTCTTCCGGGGATTGAGTAAATTTCAAGGTTGGGAAATCAAGAGGGTTGTCACCGTTTGCAATGTATTCCTTAGCTTCTTCATCAAAGCAATCCAGATTCTCCCTGAAGATTTGAGTGGCTGAGGTTGCCAAGGGGCTATCCACATACACTGGAACATTCAATATTTTGTTAACCACATCACCGAAAACATCCATGTATTTATTCAGATCATAAATTATTTCCTGGGTTCTGCCCACAGCGAAGGACGGAATTACAACATTACCACCTTTTGCTATAGTATCTGAAATAATATTTATAAACCTTTCAAGCTTATCCTTTTCCTTTTTTAAGATATGCTGCCTATTGCCGTAAGTAGACTCTACAATAAGATAGTCGGCATCGGATATCACAGTTGGGTCTCTTAAAATAGGTACTCCCTTATTTCCAAGGTCACCGCTGAATACGATTTTTGTATCCTTTCCGTTTTCTCGGACCCATACCTCAACAATGGCGGAGCCCAAAATGTGTCCTGCATCATTGAACCTTACACGTATATTATCCGTAATGTTGACTGCCTCGCCGTAAGCTACTCCCTGAAATAATTCTAAGCAGTCTGTAGCTTCCTTTACAGTATATAGAGGTTTAACAGGTGATTTCCCTGCTCTCTGCCTTTTTCTGTTTAGCCATTCATTTTCAGTTTCCTGAATATGACCGCTGTCCGGAAGCATTATTCCGCAAAGCTGAACTGTCGGTCTGGTTGCATAAATAGTCCCTTTAAAACCGTCCATATATAGCTTTGGAATTCTTCCGCTATGATCGATATGAGCATGGGTTAAGAGCATAAAATCCAGTTCTCCGGGATTAAAGGAAAAAGGCTCGGCGTTTAATATGACCTCATTTGCCCGTCCCTGAAACATACCGCAATCCACAAGAAATTTTTTATCCTTTGTCTCTACTAGATAACAAGAGCCAGTAACGGTTTTCGCAGCTCCAAGAAAGGTAATATTCATAACAGCACCCCATTTCATTAATGATTTTGACCCTCATATATAAAAGAGTACTTACTTTTGAGAATAATTCATATATATTTATTCTATGAAATCTCTACAAAATCCTGCTTATTTGTACTTAATCCTTTTTTCTTCGACAGGTAATAAGTGTAAACGCACCTAAATGTTACAGCCGTTAATACTATACCTCCTCCTACAAGGGAATATATCCCTGGAATTTCATATACCACCAGTGCCACCCATATTGGATTTAAAACTGGTTCAATGATTGGAATTAGCACGGCCTCCAGAGCCGATACGTTTTTAATTGCAAAAGAGAATAATATATATGAAAATCCAAGCTGAAAGATACCAAGCAAAATAATTCCGGTTATACTTTTTGAATCAGGCACAGTATTGAACATAAAAGGTATTGCAATAATAGCAGTCATTACGTTTCCCCAAAATATTCTGTCCAAAGGGGAATCATCCTTTTGAAATCTCAATAATAAAGCTACCAGGGCAAAGAATACTCCACTGATAATGGCGAGTATATTTCCAAGCATACTTCCGGGTGATAGTTCATCAATAAAAAAGAGTATCATACCCCCTAGGACTGCCAATATCGTAATGACGTCATACCATCTTACCTTCTCTTTTAAGAATATAGCTCCAAAAATCGCAACATAAATAGGTGCAGTGTATTGGAGAATTATGGCATTTGCAGCCGTTGTAAGTTTGTTTGCATAAACAAAAGTTATAACCGTCGCAGCATATACAAATGAAGCAGCAAACTTTGCAATTGTAAACCTAAAATCAGGCTTCTTAATAATAAACAATATTAAGGCAGCAGCTATAAGGCTCCTGGAACCTGCTATAGCAATAGGGTTCCATTCTACCAGTTTAATCAACAGTCCTCCCAGACTCCATAAAACCGCCGTTAAAACAAGAAAAAACAACGCCAAATTTCTCTTTGGCGTCATATCAGATAAGTTTATTTTAGACATTATTCCACGAATCCTAGCCTTTGTAATTTTTAATAAATAAAGCCGTAAGCCTAACACAATTCTCCAAATCCTCGAGACATACCATTTCAGAAGGAGAATGTACACTTCTGCAGGGTATTGATATCCCCCCACATGGAACTCCCACTCCCGTAGTCTGTATTGCTCCGGGATCACTGCCGCCTCTGTCAAGAAGTTCAAGAGTATAGGGAATGGAATTTTCTGCGGCCAGTTCCTCAAGTGACCTTCGTATTGAGGGGTTTGCAATATATGCACTGTCCTTAACTTTAATTGCGGGCCCTCCCCCGAGTTTTACCTCTCTATTATTGCTTTCCGGGGTATCACCTGTAAGTGTAACATCTATAGCAACGGCGCAGTCAGGCATTATGCCGAATGCAGCGGTTTTTGCGCCCCTCAGACCAAGCTCCTCCTGCGTTGTAAAAACGAAGTAAATTTCATTATCTGTTTTGGGAAGAGTTTTAATCAGTTGGATTAACACTGCGCAACCGCTTCTGTCATCCATTGCCTTTGATATAGCGTAGTTTCCCTGTATAACAAAGTCGCCTACAAAGCTGGCAGTATCTCCTACCCTAACAAGCTTTTCAGCTTCTTCTCTGTTTTTACAGCCTATATCGATGTACATTTTTCCCAGCTTCAGACCTTTCATATCCTCAAGCTTTTCTTCTGCATTCACTGTACCTATTGTTCCGTTCCAGAATTTTACACGCTGTCCAAGGGAAGTAAAGGGTGAAACTCCTCCCAGATTGGAAAATCTTATAAAGCCCTTTTCATCGATAAAGGTAGCTATAACACCTATCTCATCCATATGAGCTGCAAGCATTATCTTCTTCTTTTTTCCTTTTTTTATAGCTATCAGGTTTCCCATTGCATCTACTCGTATCTCATCAACATGTTTCTTTATTTCATTTGTTATAACTTCTCTTATCTCATCTTCGTTTCCGGAAACCCCAAATACCTGAGTCACCAATTTCAATGTTTCCTGCATATTAACCTCCATGAGCTGACATAGCAGCCACAAAATGTAATGAAATTTTATAAGACACTACTGTTTTCTCAAAACTCCCTTGTCGATACTTATTTGGTGCAACGCAGTAATTGTAAGCCTTTCAACTGCTTCATAATCACTTCTACTCATTACCGAAACAGGTGAATGTATATATCTGCAGGGAACGGATATTGAAGCAGTTTTTACCCCCGTTCCGGTTCTTTGTATTTGACCAGCATCATTTCCCCCGGTTGTGGTTTGTTTATACTGAACCTTAATGTTGTTTTGAACCGCTACATCGTATAGATATTGAACCAGTTCCCTGTCACAATAGCAGGTTCTGTCCATTATGGTAAGAGCAGCACCATTTCCTAGTATAGTTGAATACTCGTGCTTTTCTACATCAGGTACATCTGCACAGGTTGTTCCCTCAATAATTAGTGCCATATCAGGCATTACACCGTAAGCGGCTACTTGAGCACCTCTAAGGCCTACCTCCTCTTGAACGGTAAAACACGCATATAGGTCAAAGTCATAGCTGTGCTTAAGAGCTTCAATAAGAACAGCACACCCCACCCTGTCGTCAAGAGCTTTAGCTTTTATACAATCGTAGCCCAAATTAACAAAATCACTGTCAAAGGCAATGAACTCTCCTAAAGGAGCCAATTTTTCGGCTTCCTCCTTTGAGTCGGCACCAATATCAATATATAGCTGTTTGATTTTTGAAATTCTATCCCGCTCTTCACGTTCCTGCTGATGAATGGGCTTTATTCCAATAACACCACTCAATTTTTTCTTACCAATAACTACCTTTTTCCCAGGAAGTATTCTATCATCAATTCCGCCTACAGCTTTAAACTTTATAAAGCCTTTTTCTGTATGGCCGGATACAATGAAACCAACCTCATCCATGTGAGCCGACAGCATAATCTTTTGCTTGCTCCCGCTACCTCTTTTAAATGCAATAATATTTCCGATTGAATCTACTTTATAAGAATCACATAGGTTTTCTATTTTTGAGATTATATAATCTCTCACTTCATTTTCATTTCCCGAGATACCATTTAAATCTGTCAATTCTTTTATAAGCATAGTAATTCCCCCAACTGCTCGCTGCTTTGTTTGGCAAATTCCGAGATTAATCTAGCAGTGAATTTTATATCCTCCAGGTTTACAGTTTCTACCGTAGTGTGCATGTATCTTATCGGTATGGAAAGCAGCGCTGTTGGTATTCCGTTTGCGCTGACCTGTGTTGCCCAGGCTTCTGTTCCGGTATCTCCCGCTTCAACCATTTTCTGAAACGGAATACCATTTTCCCTGCCTAATTCAAAAAGCTTTGAAACAAGCTTTGGCTGCAAATTGGGACCTATAGATATTTCAGGTCCTTTACCTGGTGTTGAAGAAACCTCCTTCGAAAGGTCAGGAATATCTCCGTGACAGGTGTCTATAACTATTGCAGCATCAGGTCTAAGGGCATATGACGCAGTCATAATTCCTGCCAAACTTGTCTCCTCCTGGGATGATGCTACGAAGACCAAATCATTTTCATGATTAACGTCCTTAAGATGTCTTAATATTTCAAGCAAACATGCTATGCTGGCTCTGTTATCCAGTGACTTTCCACTGGCTTTTTGTTCATTCATTACTGTTAGTTTAGATTTCAGAGAAACTGTATCTCCAATTGAGATATACTTTTTTAATTCTTCACCGGAAAATCCTGTATCTGCTCTGAGAGCCTTAAGCTTTAAAGCCTTTCCTACATCTTCGGGCTTTAGTAAATGAGGCGGGGTAGCTCCTATAACACCGACAATATCCTGTCTTCCGTGTATTATAACTTCCTGTGCCAGAAGTATTTTACTATCTATACCTCCTACATTTGTTAAACCAACAAAGCCCTTTTCATCTATAGAATTTACCAAAAACCCGATCTCATCAATATGTGCTGTTATCATGAGCTTTTTTGCGGCCTTGTTATATCCCTTTTTTAAACATATAACATTAAAAAACTTATCAACAATAACCTTATCGCACCAGTCCATAAATAGAATTCCGCATTTTTCAGCTGCATCCTTTTCATAACCAGGTACTGCAACAAGCTGTGATAAGTACTCCAAATTTTTTATTATTCCCATCAATTTTGTTCCAACCCTTTTCCCAGATTCTTCAGTAATTCAATTTTATCAAATAAATTGAGACTTTCCTAGAATAGTTTATGAATTTTATCTAAAATAAAACTGACATATAGAAGCAAATTATTCTTTGGTTACTCATTATTTTGTCAGTAAATTAAAAATTATACATTTTACTATTGACTAAAATTTGTTTTTTTATTATACTAAAAAACGTCCTTTTCGAGGGCCTTTAGCTCAGTTGGTTAGAGCAACCGGCTCATAACCGGTTGGTCCGGGGTTCGAGTCCCTGAAGGCCCACCACAATTTTATATAAAATATATTGTTTTTAAACGGCCTTTCTTCGCTGCTGCGAAGATATGAATTGCCTACAGCAATTCCAACAGGGACTCTCGAGCTACAAAACATGCTACCAGCATCTTTTGCTTTACGCTCTCGTCTGAAGGCCCACCACTTGCCCAGATAGCTCAGTCGGTAGAGCAGAGGACTGAAAATCCCCGTGTCGCTGGTTCGATTCCGGCTCTGGGCACCAAATAAAAAACGAATTCAGCATAAGTTTTGTCTGGAATTCGTTTTTTTGTTCAGATAATCATGTAAATATATAACCCGTAAAAAGCTTATAAAGGTTTATAAATTAAAGTTTCAATAGTACGGCAGACATGGAATATCCAGCTCCTACCGAAAACAATACAATATAATCTCCCTGTTTTACCTTTCCATCATTGATGCTATCATATAATGCAAAGAACGGACTTGCACAGCCTGTATACCCATACTTTTCACCTACGGTGGTTGTTTTTTCAACAGGTACACCTAACTTTTCCAACGTAATTAATCCATCCGGTAATGAAAACTGAGAGAACAAATAATGATTTATATCGTTCGGTTCCATTCCGTTTCTCTCAAGTAAATCACATATTAGCTGCTTCCAGTCATCAGAAAAGAAACTTACATCATGGGGAATCCAAAGCAATTTTTTATTATTTTCTTCAACATCTTTGTTATTTAATTTTGAAAATCCGCATTTTGGAGATTCCATAAAATTATGGTTCATAGAATTGGTATAATAATTGCTGTCAATATAGCCTGACTTAATTTTGCAGTCAGGAATATTCTCAAGAACTATTGCTGCACTTCCATCAGCAATGTTCGGGTAGGAGACAACGCAGTCTGTTCTTACCATCCCAGTTATGTATAATGAACCCACAATAAGTGCATACTTAATTTTCTTATTAGAAAACATATACCGGCTTGCCAAATCCATAGCAGTCAACATTCCGATACAATTGTCATTCATGTCAAAAACCAGATGGGCACATTTGCTGCCTAACATGTTATTTAATTTTAATGCATTGGTAGGTACAAAATATTCCGGAGTCTCTGATACAAAGATAATCATATCAATATCTTCCGGTGAAATATTTGATTTTTCTATAGCTTTTGTGGCTGCTTTGTAAGCCATAGTAAGAGAGTTCTCGCCATCAGCTGCAAGGTATCTTTCTTTTCTTCCTAAATGCTTCATCAGAGGTTCTGCGTCTATTCCCAATTTAGAAAAGTGATTAATAAAGAAATCATTCTCTACCTTGTTATTTGGGTGGTATATTTCCAATCCAATTATATCAACATTTGTATATCCCATATGTCAACTCCTACCTATGTATTTTGTTATTATTGAGGAACATTAGCATTTCATATACTTAAGGGTATGGAGCGCCTTGTGAAATAAAAACCACCATCTTATAATTATAGTGGGCTATACAAGTATTAAATTTTTATTGCTTTATTGAGTGCCGCATTAACTGAAGAGGCCATTTCATAACGTTTATCAAAGCCAATTTCTCTTGCAACTCTGGCAACCTGTGAATTTGTAACTGAAGAATCAAATTCAATCATGAAAACCTTTTTGAAATTATCTCTCATATAAAGCTGCATACACCCCTGTAACATAGGGATCATTTCCTGAGTTGATGCTTTTAGTTCCCTTCCATCTAAAATCAGGCTTGTACTTTTTGTGTCCAATCTTTTAACTAAAGACTCGTACTCTCCTATAAATGTCTTTGCTTCCTCAGGAGTAAAAAAACCACCTACTGTAATTACTACTGCATTGCCTTTTTCTTCAAACTTATACACCTTCTACAACCCCTTTCATGATTTATGTTATTATAAATATTTTATGTAAATATACCAAATTTTACTGCATCTTGTCAATAATGTGCAAATTATATTATTTTTTCCCATAAATTAGAGTTACTGTTTAGTTTTACTCTACCTCTACCAATTAATTATGTATGTAGCTTGATTATGTTCATTAAGATATATATAATTTTCTTTACCTTCATATCCAGCATCCGCTATACATTTTTTATCTCAAATTCTTCGTCATAATTCGATTACACTAGAAGCCGCTTCTTTGGAGGTTGCTAATTTTTTATGCAAAAAAGGGCTGCCTCTCAATAGAATTCTATTTTGAAACAGCCCTCTAAACAAATAATTCTTGTGCTTTAACATCAAGGTATATTCTACCTTACTTAACGTCTGCCTTCTTCACTGGAGCATCCGCTGTCAGTTCGATCAAGTGGCTAAACAATTTACAATCGAGCGATGTCAGCTCATAATTTTTAACACGGTTGTTCACAGCCTCTATACGCATTCTCCACAATGTTGGAATTGCGGGCGCCTCATCAAAAAATGCCTGCTGGAATGCGTGATATTTTTCGGACAGAAAAGCCTTATCCCATGCTTTTTCGGATGAAATATCATTCATAATAGCATTGAGGGTATCGCTTGTATATCTTGTATAATTTGCAGATGAGTCGGGACCCCACAGATTTTTAGGATTTGGATCAAAGCCAGTCTGCCATCCGGCGTCGTACATGTCAATTTTCGGGTCATCGTGTTCAACAGCATCATAAAAAGCATTGAACTCAGTCGGACGACCGTTGTACAGCTCAACCTTTAAACCAACATCCTTCCAGTTCTGCATCTTAAACTGCGCATATGTATCAATATTCTCGCCGTCCCTCACAGCCCAGGTAATGGTAAAAGGCTTCCCTTTCGGATCCTCACGGTAGCCGTCTTTGTCAACATCCTTGTAGCCCGCTTCATCCAGCAGCTTCTTTGCCTTTTCGGGATCATATGTATAACCTGCTATTTTATTATTCTGATATGATGCATGTCTCGGAGTAATAACTGTGGTCGCAAGGAAGCGCAGACCATTATACATTTCTTTTGCCAGTTTATCAATATCAACCGCATAGCCTATTGCCTGGCGCAGTTTCACATTTGCCATTTTGGCATTTGGATCGAAGTGGTTCTTCTTTGCACTCTCCTCCCATTTTCCGAGCTTAAAGCCTGTATAATCAAAAACGGTTTCAAGCTGTCCCAAATATGAGTAATTTTTTGGCTCCTTATAATCTGGATACTGTTGTTGTGAAAACAACGCTATATCGAACTTGCCTTCCTCCATTGCAGCTGGTACCAAGTCGGGAGCTATTACACTAATTGTAATACCGTCCAACTTCGGAGCACCCAGGTAGTAGTCATCATTTCTTACAAGTTCAACCGACTCCCCGGGAACAATGCTCTTTATCTTGAAAGGACCAAAGCCAATGGGAGTTTTACGTGTTTTTTCATGAGCCTTCATCTCTTTTACGGGAATTCCCTCATAATAATGCCTTGGGATGGGTGCGATCCAGATTCCTCCTACAA
>JAEYWA010000041.1 GCA_023431385.1 Bacillota bacterium
CGGTTATCGGCTCGGAACAGGGCGGTGTCAGACCTGTACTGATTGTTCAGAATGATATCGGAAATAAATATAGTCCTACTGTAATTGCAGCTGCAATTACTTCTCAGATAAATAAAGCAAAGCTGCCCACTCATATTGAGATCGGAGCTTTGGAATATGGTCTTGCAAAAGATTCGGTTATTTTATTGGAACAAATAAGAACTATAGACAAAAAACGCCTGAGAGAAAAAATCGGACATCTTGACGAAGAACTTATGGATAGGGTAAATAATGCTCTGGAAGTCAGTTTTGGACTTTCAGAATTATAATAGATGATTTGGTAAACCAGGTTACTAATTTTTGATGCATAAATATGAAAAATAAAAAGTACTGTAGCTGATGGAGGTTGAGATGGGGAAACTTAAGAGACTGATTAAAAAGAAATACATTATTGTCTTAGCTGCATTAATATGCTGTTTTGCTTTACTTCAGCTTGCACCGGTTGTGAGAGCTGCAACAGGCAGCGGACAGGTTATTTATGATTCTACATACATAGACAAGTTGGAGGCCAGCTTACGAAGCTTGATACAAACCACCAGCGACGATCTGAAAAAACAGATTTCAGCCTCAGGCTCACAAAGTGATCTTGAAAAAAAATTAATTGAAACTGAAGCAAAACTGAATGCGACAGAAAAGGAACTTGCTGCAGTAAAAGACAGTATACAATTTAAAGTGGTTAAGCTTTCTTCAGGGAAAATAATGTTATGTGAAAGCAGTACCGAGATAATCGTTAGAACCAAGGGCGGAGCGAAAGCATACATAGAAAAGACAGCAAGCGGAGGATTATCCAACCTTATTTCAGGTAAAGACCATAAAAACGGAGAAGTAATTCCCGACAACCAGCTGTTACTTGTCCCCAACGGTGACGGAAGAGGAATCAAAGCTTCCAAGGATTCATATATCATGGTTAAGGGTAAATACACAATTAAATAATAAGTTGAGTGAAAAGCAAATAATAAATATTTCCAGAAATGAGCAAATATTAATAAAAGGAAGTTTAATGACGATATAGTATTAAGCTTCTTTTTTGCATTTCAAGAGCTATAAAACCAATAAAGGAAAATGATATAAATGAATAAGCCGAATCAACTGAAAACCGTACAACAAAAAAGGATAGACATACTTATCAGAATTGCTTTGATTCTGATAGCAGTGACGATACTTTTTTTCTTTGTTGTCAAACCCATGTTGAAAAAAGATTATTATTATGACGCCGGTGAGGAATACAAATTCAGTAACCTTGGTTCTATGGCCGACAAGGATAGCTTTGACGTAGCAGTAATAGGAGATGGCCTGGACGCAGTGACCGGTGCTCTGGGGGCGTCAAGAGTGGGAGCTAAAACTATTTTCCTTTGCCCCTCCAAGGATTTGGGTGATAGCCTTAAAAAATCACAAAATATTGATTGGTCAGCGGACCTTACACCAAACGGAAACAGCGTAAGTTCAGACCTGTTCAAAGGAATACGTTATAAAGCTGGGGATGGTTCAAACCTTGATAATTATAAGAACGAAATATCTAAATTACTTGCAGAACACAAAAACCTGACTGTAATTTATGACGCTCAGGTGACAAGTGTTAATGCTGTAAATGGAAGTATTCAAAGTATTGCTGTTAAGCTGCCTGATCACAACCGGACAATACAGGCTAAAAGATATATAGACGGAAGCCTGTCGGGAGATTTGCTTAAAAAGTGTAATGTCGACTTTACTGCGGGGTACGGTGATATAGGTCTGGATAACTTGTATCAGCCAGTAAAGCTCAATTTTTCAGTTTCGGGAATTGACAATGCCAAAGTTCAGGAAACACTGGAAAAGCAGGGTTCCTTAGTAGACTATCTGTTAAAAAGCTATAAAACAGGCAATCGAAACATATTTATTTCAGGGTTGAATATTGCGGAACAGGGGAATGGAACAGTAATTATTGAAGCTATAAATATGAATGGTGTTGATCTGACCGATGACGATGAAATTAATACAGCTTACAATACAGCAAAAAAAGAATGCGAAGAATTCTACGAATATTTGAAAGCTAATCTTGAAGAATTCAAAAATTCAAACGGAATAGTTGTAGCAGACCGATTTGTCATGTCCTCACCGTATCACTTCAAGGGAGCTTATACCATGACACTCAGTGATGTACTCACTGGCAAAAGGTATACTGACAGAATAAGTACAGCCTCAAGACCTGTTACATTTACAATGGATGATGGAAATAGATATGTGTTATGCAATCCCAAAACTTTTTACATACCCCTTGGCTCGTTGATACCCGAGAAGCTGGATAACGTACTTATGACCGGTGATAAAATTTCAGCGTCCTCATTGGTTCAGACAGCTATCGGTTCAAATTCCAGTAAGGCAGGTACAGGATATGCTGCCGGAATTATTGCAGCTTACAGTATATCAAAGGGGATGGATATCCAAATGCTTGTTGAGGACCGTAATTTGGATACTCAGCAGGAAATTGAGAAGATTTTGCGTAAAATGGGTATATATATGTCTGATGTAAAAGAGGAGGTTACAAGCATTACAGGAAATTGGAGTTACCCTTATGCCGAAAAGCTGATAAACCTGGGGTTGCTAAGCGGCGGTATAACCAATGACTATAAATATGACAAAGAAGCGAAGCTCAAGGACTTTGCTTACATTATACTAAACGGAGTTCCCAGAGTATCGGAAGAAGCCTATAATTATAAGTTTGATATTACCATAAGAAATTATCTGGAGGATGAGCCTTTGACAAAAGATGAGTTTGGGAAAATAATCCTTGAGCTTTTTCATAAAAACGCTGTTTCTGAAAACAATTATTCTGAAGCATGTAAATTAGGGCTAATCGACAAGACTCTTCAGGATAAAATAAAAAATACAGGTGTACTGAAATTGTCGGATGTTTATTACTCATCTGTATTTATAATTGAAAAACTGACCGGTAATTCACTGAAATAAATTGAATAACCTAGATAGACTATGGGGTTGTAAGGGTGTTCAAAAGAACACCTGGCACTTCTGTTATCACTTCTTTATAAGCCCCATTCTTATTCCGAGAACGTATAGTATAAACTTTGGCAGCCTTAGCATCCTTTTAAACCGCCAGGGCTCCTTGTATAGCCGGTATAACCATTCAAGCCCGTTATTTCTGAAAAAGTCGGGTGCTAACTTGACATTTCCGGCCAGCACATCCATTGTTCCACCTACACCAAGAGAGGCTTTAACCTTTAATAGGCTCTTATTTTCTGTTATCCACAATTCCTGCTTAGGAGCACCCAGACAAACCAGTAGTACATCAGCACCAGAATTATTTATATCCTCAATTATAGAAGCTTCATCATCTTTAGAAAAATAGCCGTTTCTTGTTCCAACAACCTCTGCACCGGGATAGTCGCAGATAATATTGGCATTAGCCTTTTCCGGAATACCGGGTTTACCTCCAAATAAGTAGAATTTTATAGGCCTTTTAGAAGATGCCGTTAAAAGGTTCTTGGCTAAATCAAAGCCGGATACCTTTTCCGTAACCGACTTGCCGAGAATCTTAGAAGCCAGAACCACACCTGCGCCATCTGCCACCAGCATGTCGGCACCGTTTAGTATGGCTTTCATATCTTTATCAGTAATGCCGTCCATCATTATTTCTGCATTAGGTGTAAAGACGGAGTGATTTTCGTTAGAATCAATAAACTCATATATTCTTTCAACGGCCTGCTCCATTGAAATATCATCTATATTAATACCGGCAATTTCTATAATTTTTCTCATGTAACCTCCTCAATTAGTCCCCAAAAAGCTATAAATACTTCTGATATCTTTTAGACTCAACTAAAATAATTAGAGCCTTGACTAATCACCTCTCCAGTTTAAAATATACCATTTTATTTGTCAACGATTGCGATTAAATGACCAAATTGCACTAAGTAATGGTATAGAAGTATGCTGTTTTATCCGGGGTTATCTTGCAGAATTAATATTCTCATAATAATTCCTGAAATATTGTTGAGGTGATTTAATATTGCTATAATGGATATAGATAGTACTATAGTTAATTTTTGGGAGGATTGGCCTATGAGTTATGATTATGTGAGTGAATCCAACTTTATTGTAAGAAAATCCGGTAGGGAAAATGAATGCTACTATATTGATTATCTGGGAGTTTATAAGATAGTGAGTATATCAAAGCTGGTTCGCCTTGATGCAGTTTTAATTAAAGAAATCTATCAGAAATACGACGCAGTTTATTTCAATGAATTGGATGTTTACTATTTTAAAGAGATTGAGAAAGCAAAAAGCGCTATTATAGATATACTGAAGAACATTAAGTCAGAACAAAAGGGAAGAATAATTCAACTTACGGAGGCAGAAATAGAGTATATAAGACAGGCTCTGATTAATGAAGGTGTAAATAGCATAAGAGTAAATTCTAAAGTAAAGGATAATATATTTAAAAAGCTTAATGCTTAGATGATATGGTTCAAAATGGTCCTTAAACTCCTTGAACAGTAAGCTTATAGAAATTATTGATAAAAATGTATATGCAAGTTAGGAACATAAAACTTGCAAAAATTCTTGTAAAAATGAATGTTTTAATGTATTATTATTGCATGAATAAATATACATAATTGAGTAAGGGGTGTGGGGGTTTATGAACAAAATGAAAAGAAGGTTAATCTGCTTATCTGCGTTGCTTGTAATAGCTTTCGTGGTGACTGCATGTGGTTCATCCGCAGACAGTAAGGCGGCAGATGGTGCAAAGGCAGGACAACAGGTACTTAAGGTCGGAGTAGACGACACATATCCGCCAATGGAATTTAAAGATGAATCAAATACCACTGTGGGCTTCGACATTGATGTAGCTACCGAGGTTGCAAAGAGACTCGATATGAAGGCTGAATTTGTATCAAACGACTGGGCAGGTATATTCCTTGCCTTGGAAGCAAATAAGTTTGATGTTATTGTTTCATCAGTAAGCCGTAATGAGGAAAGATTGGCTAAATATGCCATGACAACTCCGTATATTGCGAATGCTCAGGTTATTGTTGTTCCTGCTGATGATACAACAATAAAGGAACCTAAAGATCTAGAAGGAAAAAATGTTGGTGTACAGATCGGTACTACTGCTGATGAATCCTGTGGCGAATACCTTAAAACTACAAAGTTTACACTTAAGCAATATGACCAGGTAATTCAGCCGTTCTCAGATATGAAGGCTGGCAGACTTGACGCAATAGTAGTTGACGAAGTTGTTGCAAGATATTACGTAAAGAAAGACCCAAAAAGCTATAAGGTATCAAGTGCAAGATTGACAAATGAGCCAATAGGAATCTGTTTCGCCAAAAACAATACAGAGCTGAGAGATAAGGCTCAAAAAGCTTTGGAAGAAATGTTTGCAGACGGAACAATGAAAAAATTATCCGAAAAATGGTTTGATGAAGATCTTACAGGGAACGTAAAGGATATTAAGTAATAAAGCGTTTAAAGTATTTGATATAGACAAGAGAATTAAATAAATTCTCTTGTCTATATTTAAAAATAGAAAGATAAAAAAGGTATAATAGGGAGTTGTTAGATTTGGATTTAATAATAAGTAAAATGCCTCAGTTACTGGAAGGAAGTGTTGTAACCCTTCAATTGACAGTTGTGGCAGTAATATTCGGTATGATACTGGGTCTCTTTTTAGCACTTGGAAGACTGTCAAAGAATGTTATTATTGATAAACTTTGCTGGTTCTATATCTGGTTATTCAGAGGAACTCCTTTAATAATGCAGATATTCTTCTTTTACTATGGTTTGCCTCTTATTTTTGGACAAGCTATGTCTTTTAGTGCAATGACTAATGCGTACATAGCACTTGCTCTCAATTCAGGAGCATACCTGGCCGAAATAATTAGGGCTGCTATACAGTCAATAGACAAAGGGCAAATGGAAGCTGCAAAGGCTTTGGGAATGAGCTATGGGCAGGCTATGAGAAGGGTAATTGTTCCTCAATCTTACAGAAGACTTATACCTCCAGTGGGAAACGAAGTAATAGCTTTGCTTAAAGACTCAGCGTTAGTCTCAACGATTGGAATGGCAGAGTTGCTAAGAAATACTTCTCAAATAGTGAATGCAACAGGAAATGCTTTGATTTATTTACCATCAGCTGCGCTGTATTTAATTATGACATCTTTATTTACTTTTGTTTTTGAAAAACTTGAAAAGAAATATTCAGTATACGAATAAGGGGAGAGACGGCATGGGAAGAATGATTAAAGTAGAAAATGTATATAAGTCGTTTGGTACCCTTGAGGTGCTTAAAAATATAAATCTTGAGGTTCAGCAGGGAGAGGTGCTTTGCATAATTGGTCCCAGTGGCTCAGGAAAGAGCACCCTGCTCAGATGTCTTAATCATCTTGAGGTAATTACAAGCGGAAAAATAATGATTGAAGATGAACTACTTGCTGAGAAAATAGATGGTAAAAGCCAATTCAAAATAACTCATAAGAAGATTTCGGAGATATGTACAGAGCTGGGGATGGTATTCCAGCGATTTAACCTGTTTCCACATATGACCGTTATGCAAAATATCATTGAGGCGCCGATTCAGGTTAAGAAAATACCTAAAGCCCAAGCTATAAGCTATGGTATGGAATTGTTGAAAATGGTAGGACTTGAGGATAAAAAGGATGAATATCCTGCCCGTCTTTCTGGCGGACAGCAGCAAAGAGTTGCTATTGCAAGAGCTCTTGCAATGAAACCTAAAATAATGCTTTTTGATGAACCCACGTCAGCACTTGACCCTGAACTTGTTGGTGAAGTTCTCGAGGTTATGAAAAAGCTGGCGAGAGATGGTATGACCATGGTAGTTGTTACTCATGAAATGGGCTTTGCTAAAGAGGTAGGTTCAAGAGTAATATTTATGGACAAAGGTGAAATCAGTGAAGAGGGTTTGCCTGAGGAGATATTTACAAACCCTAAAAACGATAGGACCAGAGCCTTTCTGCAAAAAGTACTGTAGACTGATTACCACATCGGGAAAAGGGTATTTAAGTTATATTGAAAAAATTAAATGTTTATATACAATAAAAAAACATATATTAGATATATATGTTTTTTTATTGTCAAGATTTAGATATTTTCATGGTTACAGACAATAAACATAATCGATATCAGGACATGGAGGACAAAATGTCATTTAAAAAAGTAGCAGCGTTATTTAAAATATATTTTCTCATTACATTTGGTGCAGCTATTACTGCACTTGCAATAAACATTTTTCTTGTACCCTACAAAATTGCGCCAGGCGGTCTCAGTGGTCTGGCGACTGTAATTTTTTACCTTAGCGGAGGCAGATTCCCGGTGGGAACTGTAATGCTGATTATAAATATTCCTCTATTTATTATGGGCTATAAATTTATCGGCAGACATTTCTTTATAAGAACCTTATATGGAACAATTATGCTATCTGTAATTATTGATTTGACCGAAGGCTATTCCGCTGCTTTGGCAGAAAAGTTATTGGTAAATGGGGTCGGCACGTCAGCACCGGATATTCTGCTTTACAGTATTATTGGGGGTTTTATAAGCGGTATAGGCCTTGGGATAGTTTTAAAAATGGAAGCCACAACTGGTGGAACAGAATTGGCTGCAAAACTTTTGAATAAACCTATTAAAAATCTGACAATTGGTCAGATTCTTCTTGGTATTGATGCATTAATTATTGTTTTCGCAATCATTGCCTTTAATAGTGTTCTTATTGGACTGTACTCACTGGTAAGCCTTTTTATAACTACAAAGGTTATTGATGCTATGGTAGAGGGTGTTGACTATGCAAGAGCTGTACTAATTATTTCTGAGCAGCAGGAAGAAATAGCAAAGAGAATTATCACTGAAATGGACAGGGGTATTACAGAATTAAAGGGAAGAGGAGTTTACTCGGGAAAGGATAAAAATGTCCTTTTATGTGTCCTCTCAAGAAACGAGATTCAACACTTGAAGGAGATTGTACACGCTTTGGACTCAGACGCTTTTATGATCCTGGCAGATGTAAGAGAGGTTTTAGGCGAGGGTTTTAACGGAGTTCCAAAGAAATAATTTAGAACTTTTTTGTGTTGCTTAATTAACTAATAAAAAAAAATTAATAATATGTCTTATTATTTTGTTTCAACAGTGTAAAAGGTGGCATCTATTATATTACCAGTCAATTATGTAAAGTAGTGGGAGCGATAGCTTTACTGATATAAAGCTATGTAGTATATATCCAAATACTAAAAACGGAGGATGCCAATGCTATGAAACTAAAAATCGGAGTAAAAATTTTTATTAGCTTTTTTGTTATAACCTTTCTAATTATTTTAGTAAGTGTTATTGGGTTAATCGGAATGTATTCAGTAAATAGCTCATATGGAGTAATTGTTAATGAAAATATTCCTGTAGAAATTCTTGTAAAGGAAGTAAGATCGGTAAATCTGGAACAGGTTGCTACTGTAAGGGGTTACATGGTATATCAGCAAGAACAATTTACTGAACAATACAAGTCTTTATCCGACCGATTAAATGCTATATTTCAGGAAATTGGGGTAAAGGCTAAAACAACCGAGTCCCAAGAATTCCTTAAGGCATTGAAAGCCAGCCATGATGAATATGATAAAGGAGTTCAGATTATATTTGATAAAGTTAGAAATGGAGAAATGGAAGAGGCTACTGCATTAGGCACTACTGTAAAAGAAAATGTTGACGATATAAAAAAAATAACCGAGGACTGGAGTACATACGTAAATAATTTAGATGCACAGGCTATTGATAAAACCGAAAATGATATAAAAGTAAGAATAAATATATTACTTATTATCGTAATTATTACCGTTGTAGGAGCTGTATTAGTTGGTTATATACTTACAAGAAATATAGCAAGACCTATAAAAGCATTGACAACAATAGCAGGTAGAATTTCAGAGGGTGACCTTACCCAGCAGATACCGAAAATCCGTTCAAAAGATGAGATTCGTGAACTGGGTCATGCCTTCTCAAATATGGTTCTGAACCTCAGGACATTGATTGTAAATGTTAACGATGCTTCCCAGGAGCTTGTGGCTTCCAGTGAAGAGCTTGCTGCTTCCTCGGGGGAAGTATCCAAGGTTTCGGAACAGATTGCTGTAACTGTATCGGAGTTGGCGAGAGGAGCATCGGAGCAAGCGGTATCCTCTGAAAAAAGCAATGCAAAAATCCTGGATACAGTTGAAGGATTAGCCCGGATAGCTGAAGATATGTCCAATTCCGAAAAGATTATGCAACAGGCGAAGGAAGTAGTAAAAAATGGTGAAGAATCTGTAAGGTATCAGGAACAAAAAGTAAAAGAAAATAATGAAACATCACTGGAAGTTGCGGATGCAATATCTGAACTATCGGACAAATCTCAAGAAATAGGGAAAATTTTGGAGGTAATTCGAAGTATATCCGACCAAACCAACCTGCTGGCATTAAATGCTGCCATAGAAGCTGCAAGAGCAGGAGAGGCCGGAAAGGGTTTCTCGGTTGTGGCAGATGAAATCCGTAAACTTGCTGAGCAGTCGAGCTTTTCTGTAAAGCAGATTGATACAATTATCAGGGAGGTACAGTCTGGAGTTAATTCTGCGGTTGTAAAAATGGACAGATCAAAAGCTGTCGCAAATGAACAGTCGGCTTCTCTGGTAAGTACAGTTGCCGCATTTGATAACATCGCCGAGGTTGTTGAGAATATTAACAGTAAAATTGTTATGGTTGCTGAAAGATCCCAAGACCTTAGTAGAAATGCAGTACAGGCAGGAGAAGAGATTACCGGGATAGCCAGTGTAGCTCAGCAGACTGCTGCAAGTACCCAGGAGGTTGCGGCAGCAACAGAAGAGCAGTCATCCACGGTACATCAGATTACTGACGCTGCGGAAGGGCTGACACAACTGGCGTTACAGCTTCAGGACAGCATCAGGAAATTTAAAGTTTAATCGTCTGGAAATATAGGCGCAAAATAAGACAAAAAAAGTGATGCCCATTACCGGGGCATCACTTTTTTTGGTAAATCAGCCGATTTCCTTGTATAGATTTTACTCTTTAATACTCAATTAGTTCAAGCCAAGCTCCTTGCGTTTCTTTTCAATATGATCAACATAAATCTGTACAGTTTTTTCTGCATCAAGCTCTACAACAACCTTACCAAGACCAAGAGTTTCAGTTGTTTCGGTAAGGGTCTTAACCACCACGTCACTTCCAGTGATGGAAGGAACAGGTGCAATATGGACAAGCCAGCCCAGGGCAACGGCAGTACAGGCGTCAGCTACCGCCTTCTGTTCAAGGTATTCCGGCGCACCTATGACAAGTGGCAGCATGTTTGTATCAACTTTAAGGGCATCAGCAAGTTCCTTTGCTGTGTGAGTCATTTTTCCTATATCAACACATGCTCCATAAGTCAAGACAGGAGGGATGCCCAACAGCTTGCAAACTGCTTTCAGGCCCTCGCCACATTCATCGGCAGCAGCAGGGTTTGTAAGGCCTGTATACTCCATTACTGAGGAAGTACAGCCGCCTGAAAGCACGAGAATATTTTTTTCTATTAGGCCCTTGGTAATTTTGAAGATGTTGCTGCCGCCTTGACCATAGCGTGCAGTGGTACATCCGACTATAGTCGCGATACCTCTGATGTTTCCATTAGCAATTTGCTCAATTAGCGGATCAAAGCTGCCACCCAGAGCTTTTCTGACAGGTTCAGTACTGAAGCCGACCATACAGTCTGAGGTGTACGGCGGAATATATGTCTTTCTGTTTTCAGATTTGCGTTGCTTAAAGGAATCAATAGCCATTTCTAAAGCCTTTTGAGCCTGATCCTTCATTTTTTCAGGTACAAAATCCAGTGTTTCAGTTCCCTGAAGACGAATAACAGGATGTGTACTGAGAAGCTTGGTTCCGAACCGTTTGGCAAAAAGGGGCATTGTCGGAACAGTACAGTTATAGTCAAACATAAACATATCCACAACACCTGTTGCAAGAAGATATTCTTGTGACAGCCACTCACCCTCCTGACCTCCGTAACCTTTCTGGTTATGAGTACCCTCGTAGTTAATAAGTTGCTGTCCTTCACAGACATGACCAAGAATCTGAATACCATCGGCTCCGGCATATTTTGCCTTCTTCTGCCATTCATCAGTCGATGCCAGATCAATTGCAACATGCGCCAGAAGCGGCATATGTCCGTTTGTTACGATATTAATCATGCCATCTTTCAGGAGTCCCATGTTCTGCTTCTTCATAGTTATCTCCTGAGCTCCCATCAATATTTCTTGAATTATATCCAGAAGGAAAAGTCCCTGATACTCATTTACTACACCCAGTCTAACGCTGTTGAGTAGGAATTCAACCGGGTCAGATGTGAAGTTTGTCATACAGCGGGTCTGGGCATATGCTACTTCACTGTACCCGCCGCCAGGGAAAAGTCCTAGCTGACGCCACAGCTCCTTGCGTTTTGTAGGGGCAAAAGCTTCGACTGTTTGGGATTCTATGTGATAGGGTGAATGAATATCATTCATTACCCATTGTGCAAAGTCAACAGCCAGCTTTTCTATGGGCTGATTAATATTTAAACCTGCCATATCAGCATATTTTTTTAGCTTTTCAGGATCCCTTATTTTAAGTCCGCTATCGGTATGCTCACCCGCAGCTTTTAGGGTTCTGGCTGCTTGATGGCAGTGGAATATGTTTGCGGAGGTCCCTATTGTAACATGGCGGTAAACAAAGTTTCTAGAAACCATAGTATGCGCATCAACACCGCAGGTACCTCTCGGAACCTTATCACTTATACGGCAGGGCCCGTTTGCGCAAAGCTGACATGATAGACCTTCAATACAGAATTTACACTGAATGGGCTGCTGCTGACTGAATCTGTCAAAAACATTGGTCATCCCGGCATCATGAACTACCTGATACATTTCTCGCATAGCAGGGTCAATTATTACGTTCAGTGGATAACCGTCTTTTGATTGGTCATCCTTTCTTATATGCTCTCGCTGCCATTTGTGAACCTCCTCCATAGAGGGCGACTTCTCAATTTTGTTATAATCAACACGTATACGGTTATGAATATCTGTGTGAGTGTTCGGATCATTGGAGTGTTCATTTGTCAATTTCGTACCAAAGGTTTGATTATCTCCGCGCATGGTACCTGCACTTTTCTCATAGGATTCTTTTATATCGTTATCAGACATGTTCGTGAAACCTCCTGAAATATAATATTTGATTTATTTTTACACTTTTGGAGGAATATATTCACAGCACTTTCTTGAAGTTTATTAATTTATAAGTTACACTTCCATTTTTCCACAAACTGCATTCCATTTATATGAATTAGTTGTACTTTGTAAATTTGTACAAAAATTTGTTTAATAATGTATAATAATGGGAATAAATTAATAAATAAAAATATGACATATTAACCTATATAATGAAGGACTGTAATTATGAGTTGACCGAAAGAATTTAGAAATCCCTGGAATACGCTAAAGGCGCCGTAGAATATCTGCTTGTTGAAGTAAATTAATAAAAGTTAACCTACTGCCGAAAACATATCTATTAAATCTACGTGTTAAAATAGTAAAATGTGCTTGGAGGAGGGAGTTTAAATTTGAGTTCTAGGAAAAGCAACTTTCAGCATAAATTTTCTGTATTCATATTAACATTTTTTGTTTTGACATTTACATTATTATGTACATCTGAATTTAATACAAATGCCATGCCGACAGATAGAAAAAGTGTATTGATAATAAACTCTTATTCTGAACCTCTGTCATGGACTGAGAAGGAAAATGAAGGTATATTGGAAAAACTGAAGGATGCAGGAGAACTCCTTGATATTTCGGTGGAGTTTATGGATTGGAAGGTTTATCCGGATAATACCAACCTTAAGTATTTAAGTGATTATATGAGATATAAATATTCAAAAAAGAATATTGATATAATTATAACCACTGACGATGCTGCGTTGAAGTTTGCTTTAGAGCACAGAAGAGAACTTTTTGACAATGCACCTGTCATTTTTTGCGGTGTAAATGCTCAAGGTGTTGAAACCCTAACTGCCAATGAAAGCAAAGTAACAGGTATTATTGAAGAAGTAGATGCGGAAGGTACAATTAGGCAAGCTTTAAAAATAAACCCTGATTTGCAGGAGATTTATGTTATTTTTGACAATTCCGAAAGCGGAGTATCAACCTGGGAAATTACAAAAAAATCTACCATGGAGATATCTACTAATATTAACCTGATACCCCTGAATAAAGGGAGTTACAAGGATATCCTTGCCAGGGTAGAGCAAGCGGGCAAAGACAGTATAATACTTATTACAACTTATCATAATGATGAAGAGGGAAACATTTTAGGCTTTGAAAATTTTACAAAACTTATCAGTGATGTCAGTAAAGTTCCGGTATATCATTTGTATGAGTTTGGACTTGGCCATGGAGCTGTTGGCGGAAGTATGCTAAGCGGAAGTGTCCAGGGAGAATTGGCTGGAGAGTTGGCTTTAAGGGTGTTAGAAGGGGAGGATGTTTCCCGAATATCTCATAATAATACAAGTGCCGCTCGTTATATGTATGATTATAAAGTCCTGAAGCGGTTTAATATCAGCACTGACCAGCTACCGGATGACAGTATACTAATCAATGAACCTCCTTCAATTTTTAAGGAATATAGAAATATAATTATTTCTGTTTCAATAGTACTAGTAATATTGATTATATTTATATTTATTCTGTTGGTTTATATTAATAGGATAAGCAACATAAAACAGGAACTGGCAAAAAGTCATGCTGAATTATCAAAGATTTATGATGACCTTACAGCTTCAGACAAGGAGCTAAAACGTCAATTTGATGAATTATCTGTTGTTAAAGAAGACCTTAGTTCCAGCGAAGCGCGTTACAGGCAATTGTATGAAAAAATGCTTAACGGTTATTTTGTTTTTGAACCTGTAATAGATGAAGAATGTAGGCTTACGGATTTACGGTTTGTAGAACTAAATCCGAGCTTCGGCTATCAGACCAAAAGGAATATTTCTGATTTGCCTGGAAAAACCTGGAGTGAGGTATTCGGAAATATAAATATTGATCAGCATATTTTCCAAAGAGTACTGTATTCAGGAGAAACAGAACAGTTTGAAACCTATTATGCCGGCATCAATACATATTATCTTGTTAATGCGTTTAAAATCAACAGAAATCAGGTGGGTGTGGTTTTTGAAAACATTACAAATTATAAACTTGCAATAAAAGAAGTTCTTAAACTGAATGAGGAGCTGGAGGAAAGGGTTATGGACAGGACTCGCGAATTGCAGTCTGCCGTGAGTCACCTTGAGTCTTTCACCCACACTGTATCCCATGATCTAAAATCACCACTGCGGGCTGTGGAGAGCTATATAAAAATCATTATGGAGGACTACGGGAAGCATTTCAACATTGAAGTGCAGGAAATGTTGTCCTGTGTAAAAAATATATCCACAGATATGATAGAACTGGTGAATAAATTACTTCTTTTCTCAACAACCTCGAGGTCCGAACTAAAAATTGAAGAAATAAATATTGAAGATAAGTTTAAAGAATGCTTCAGTGAACTTAAAGTTTCGTATCCTGATCGAAATATTGAGCTTGTAATTGAAACAGGACTCCCTTTAGTTATGGCCGATAGAATTTTGTTAAGGCAGGTAATACACAATATACTATCAAATTCCTTCAAATTTACAAAGGAACGGACCAAGGCGCAGATCAAAGTGGGAAGTACTCTTACTGAGAACGAGTATGTTTTTTATGTAAAGGATAATGGAATAGGGTTCGATATGAAATACTCAGGTAAACTTTTTGGAATATTTCAAAGGCTTCATACACGTGAAGAATATGAGGGTTCCGGGATCGGCCTTGTTACAATAAAAAGTATTATTGAAAAGCATGGCGGAAGAACCTGGATTGAGGGGAAAAAGGGAATCGGAACCGCCATATATTTTACTATTCCATACCGGATGAATCCTATACAGAAACTTTTATAGTGGATACCGCTTGTAGCAAGAAAATTCGCCTCACAGCGGATTCAGGGGAAAGAGTTATATATATTTTTTGTGGCTACTATGTTGGCTCATGGAGGTTAATATATGCTGAAAGTTATGCTTGTAGATGATATGGATATAGTGAGAATAGGACTTAAGCGTATGAAGGTCTGGGGCGAAAAAACAGGTTTTGTGGTGGTTGAAGAAGCTATAAACGGAGAAGATGCTATCAGAAAACTTGAGAAAAATAGAATTGATTTAGTTATTACGGATATAAAAATGCCTAAAGTAGACGGAATAGAACTTTTGGATCATATTGTACAAAGAAATCTGTGTTCATGTGTTGTTCTACTCAGCGACTTTAGTGAATTCGGTTACGCCCGGCAGGGTATAATTCTTGGTGCTTTCGATTTTCTTACAAAACCTGCAAATGAGGAGGAAATGGAAAAGCTGCTTGAAAGAGCATATGAACATATAACTAACAGGAACCGAGAAGCTGAGAGAGTGAAGAAACTTGAAGAGGTATTTAAAGAGAAGGCTGAGGAATTTTATCAAAAGGATGATATATATAGAATTGCTGAACTTATTCAAAGCAGAGAGCCGGAAGCAATTGACAGGGTAAGGCATATTCTTGAGCGAATTGGTGCCGGACTTGATTATGATGTCATTAAGTTTGAGGGAGTGATAAAGAAGGCAGTTCCCAAGGTTATGGAAGCAATACTATTCGAAAACAGGTGGCTCGAAAAATATATAAATACTGACTTATTAGCCGATATTACTGTACATCAATTTACGGATTACAACGAAATGTTGGATTTTATTGTTATAGATATGCAGAAATTGTTTAATTTTTTAAAAACAATACAATTAGGGCATCGCGAGAAGGGGACAGTTTGGGACATAAGCAACTATATACTCCTAAACATTGATAACGGCTTGTCTTTGCAAATGGTAGCCGATAAATTATATATGAACAAAACCTATATAAGCGAAGTATTTAAGCAAAAGACCGGTACTTCATTTATAGAATACCTTACAATGGTTAAAATGGAGAGGGCAAAGCAATTACTGGCCATTGACGGTGTAAAGTCATATGAAGCAGCAGAAGTACTTGGATTCAAAGATGTGGAATATTTCGGAAAGCTATTCAAAAAATATTCAGGCAAGTCTATATCTGATATTAGGTTAAAAAAATAAAAATAGATTCGTCAAAACCCGAAAAAATTCGGGGTTTAATCTTGAATATTTCTATTCTTGATTTGAGGATAAACTTGTATTATTAGGATATAAATACAGGTTTATTTTTTTATTCAATTCCTGACACCTTTTCAAGATTTTCTTTGTATTAAGACAGGATGAGTAAGTCTGAAATCTCAGATGGAGGGGCAACATGATTAGAGATTGTACAAATCATATCTCACTTAAAATAACAGCCGTTTATATGTTTATAGGTTCTTTATGGGTTTTCTTGTCAGACAGAATGCTTAATTTTATGGTATATGATAAAGATTTGGTAACCACTTTCAGCTTAATAAAGGGTTGTTTATATGTTGCTATTACAGGTATACTTATATATATTCTTATAAACAACTCAATCAAACGAATCAAGAGAACCGAGCTGGAGTTGGTTAAAAGCTGCAAAGCCTTAGCCGATGCCAATAGGAATTTTGAAATATCCAACAGGCAGTTGGAGGCTTCTCAAGTAGAACTCGAAGCTCAGTATCGACAAGCTCTTATAAGCCAGAATAAAATCAAGGAAAGTGAAGAATCTTACAGACTTATATCAGAGGCAACAAATGATGCAATTTGGCAGGAGATTAATGGTAAAACATTTTTTTCTGATAGATGGTTCCAGATTACCGGGTACAGCAAATCTGAAATTGATGCGCTTGGTAATGGCTGTGAGGAATTTATTCATCCTGAGGACAGGCCAATTGTTAAAGAAAAAATGCTTCTTTATAAAATGCAAAAAGCACCTTATTTTAGTTGTGAATACCGTTTTAGAAAAAAGGACGGTGAATATATGTGGATTTATGCCAGAGGTAAAGCTATCTCAAATGAAAAAGGGGAACTTTACCGTATGGCAGGATCGTATACCAATATAACAGAGCTAAAGGAATATGAACAGAGACTTCACCATATGGCTTACCACGACCAACTTACCGGTCTTAAAAACAGATATTCTTTAATGAATAGAATAAAGTCGCTTATTACCGAAAATAATGGAGAAAAATACGCACTTCTGTGCATTGATATTGATAACTTCAAATACATAAACGATGATATGGGACATAGGTTCGGAGACCTTCTTCTTCTAAAAATCAGTGAACGGCTATCCAAAATGGATATATATTGTTCCACTCTATACAGAATAGGCGGTGACGAATTTGCTATCCTGGTAGAGAAATACAATAGAAAAGAGCAGCTGGAAAAGATAGCTGTAAATATCCTTAAAAATTTCAAGCTCTGTTTTGAGGTCCAAGATATAAGTAGTTATATTACTGTAAGCATAGGCGTATCAACTTATCCTGAGCATGGCACTGAAGTTGATGCATTGTTAAAAAATGCTGACATAGCAGTATACAAGGCAAAAGAAAGCGGAAGAAACAGAATTGTTTTTTATAATTCACCAATGAATGAAGAGATTACCGAAAGAATGTTGATAGAGAAACACCTTCGAAAGGCTTTGGACAATAAGGAGCTTGAATTATACTATCAGCCCCAGCTTGATATTAAGACCGGTATGATTTCGGGGTTTGAAGCTCTGATTAGATGGAAAAATCCTGAGTTGGGTTTTGTTTCGCCCCCAAGGTTTATTGGTGTTGCTGAAGCTACTCATTTGATAATTCCCATAGGGGAATGGGTATTAAAAGAGGCCTGTAATTTCCTCAACAGCCTTGAAAATATGGGTTTTAAAGGGTTGAATATATCAATAAACATTTCAATGCTTCAATTACTGCAGGAGGATTTTGCCCATATGGTCATAGATAGTATTGATGCAGTTGGAATAAATCCAAAACAAGTTGAACTTGAGATTACTGAATCTATTTTAATGGAGTCTTATGAGGTTATAGCCGAAAAACTGAAGCTTTTGCGTGCAAAGGGCGTTAAAATTGCTTTGGATGACTTCGGAAAAGGGTATTCGTCACTGAATTATCTGAAGAATCTACCCATAACTACATTGAAAATTGACAAATCTTTTATTGATACTATTTCCGAAAGTAGTAAAGACAAATCGCTTACAAATCTCATTGTTCAGATTGGACGTTCAATGAACCTGTGCGTTGTGGCAGAAGGGGTTGAAACTCAGGAACAGATGAACTATCTGATAAAACATAAATGTAACAGAATACAGGGGTATCTGTTCAGTAAACCTATGAAGGAAGCTGACACAATTAAAAGGCTTGAACAACAGAAGATTACGCTAAACCAAGTTAGGGAGGATTAAAAGATTTATGAAATTACGGGTTAAATTATCTATTTTAATGATTACGATGATGCTTTTTACAATTAGTATTATGGGTGCGATTGCTTTATTAAAGTCCACAGAGACAATCAATGATTTAACAAAATCCACAATGGCAGAAATTAACAGAGAAAATTCAACAGTTATCAGTGCAATGATTGATAAGGAAAAAAGAAATATCCAATTGATTGCCTCGATGAAAGAAGGAGAGGAAATCCTGCAAAAATCAAAGAACGGCCAGCAGATTGATGAAATACAAGTAGCCTTTGGCGCTGAGGTTACCCAGATGGTCAAGGATGCAGGTAATATTGAACACATATTTCTTGTGAATAATAAGGGAATTATTTGCGCTGACAGTGATAAAAATTTGATAGGTACAGACATTAATGACAGGGCCTATACAAGAGAAATATTAGGATCAGGAAACCCTGTGATAAGTGAAACCTTAAAGTCGAAATCAACAGGGGCCTATGTTGTAATTTTTACTCATCCAGTGAAGGTTAATGGTGAGGTATTAGGTTTCGTAGGGGCTGCTGTAAATGCAGATAGTATGGTGAAGTATCTTGCTGATACAAGGATTCTGAATACCAAGTCCAGTTATGCATATTTGGTTGATGAGACAGGAAATCTATTGTATCACCCTGACAACACAAAAATTGGAAGCCCAATAGAAAATGCACAGATAAAGGCTGTTGTCGAAAAAGTTAAGAATAGTGAAGATATTGCTCCAGAAGTAGTTCAGTATGATTTCCAGGGAGAATTGAAACAGGCTGCTTATAGAATCATACCGGAAACAAAATGGATAGCTGTAGTAACTAGTGATATAGGAGAGATTATGGCTCCTTTGACCAGTATGATTTACTACATTCTTATGGCAGCCGGAATCATGGTGGTTTTAGCTGCAGCAGCCGGGTTGATTATTGCTTCAAGGATATCCAAACCTATTATTAAACTTACAGAGCTGATAAACAGGACTGCTGAACTGGATTTGGTATATGACAATAAATATGATTATCTTACTAAGAATAAGGATGAAACCGGAATAATAGCCAAAGCAACGTTTGTAACTCGTCAGGTATTAAGAGATATGGCAGCAAAGCTGCATGATGTAGCTGAGGTTATTATGGAAAATGCGAGCAGTATGGAGCAGCTGTCAAACAACATTCAGGAAAATGCTCATGATAATTCGGCTACAACTGAGCAACTATCGGCAGGAATGGAGGAAACAGCTGCGTCCTCCGAGGAAATAACAGCCACTACAGAAGAAATTGACGCAAGCGTCAGTGCCATAGCTGAAAGAGTTAAGGATGGAGCCAATAAGTCGGAAGAAATAACCCATCGTGCTACTATACTGAGAAAAGATGCGATAGATTCTGCGAAAAATGCCAGGGAGCTTTACGAAGAGGTAAAAATCAAAATGGAGAATGCCATTGAAGAATCAAATACAATTACTCAAATTAGTCTATTGGCAGAAACCATACTGTCCATTACAAGTCAGACAAACCTTCTGGCATTAAATGCTGCCATAGAAGCGGCAAGAGCCGGAGATGCAGGCAAGGGCTTTGCAGTGGTAGCTGATGAAATTAGGAAGCTTGCAGAACAATCCAGTGCCACTGCAGCAGGTATCCAGCAGATTGTAAAAAATGTATATTCTTCAGTTGGACATATGAAGACAAATTCAGAAGAAATACTAACCTTTGTAGATAAGAATGTTCTGGTAGATTATGAAAAGCTTACAATGGTCAGTGAACAATATAACAATGATGCAGAATACATTAATAATTTGATGTCGGAATTCCAATTGGCTGCAGACCAGCTTGATGTTGCAGTTTCAAGTATATCGACAGCAATGAATGAAGTAGCGGCTACCATCAATGAGAGTGCCAAGGGAGTACAGGATATTGCTGAGAAGACTAATGATATTGTTGAAAAGACAATACGGGAATCAAAGCTTGCCGATCAAAATTCGCAGGGGGCAAAGGAGTTACAGATTCTTGTTGAAAGATTTAAGATATAGAGGAGAGACTACGATTTTGGACATAGAAAACTTACGCAAAATACTAAATGAAATAGTTGAAACCAATAACTGTACAAGCACCGAGGTGCTGACGGTCAGTCAAAAAATGGATGAACTTATATTGAAATATATGAGTCAGAACTCTAAACGAGATTAAATGTCAATAGTGAACATTCATGATTATTGCTGAAAAAATTTGAACTTATATATTTATATTTACTTCAATCCTAATTGACATAAAATTATTATGATTTTATAATTATAGAAAGAAGAATTTGGAAATAGTGTAAATCTGGTAATCAATTAGGTAGAACTGGCATATTCTGTAAATCTATTATGCAAAGTATATCAACTGTTTTTTATTTTAACCTAGGGAGAGTGACAGATTTGAAAAAAGTACTTATTGTAGACGATGCCTCATTTATGAGGTTATCATTAAGAACTATGCTTGAGAATAATGGGTACGAGGTAGCCGGGGAAGCCGAAAACGGCTTTGAAGCTATTAAACTTTACACAAAACTAAAACCCGACATTGTTACAATGGATATAACAATGCCGGAACTGGACGGAATTCAGGCATTAAAATCAATAATGGAGCTTGACAGAACAGCAAAAGTAGTTATATTATCTGCGATGGGACAGGAGACCAAAGTAAAGGAAGCTATTATCTGCGGAGCTAGAACCTTTATTGTCAAGCCTTTCAAAGAAGAGCATTTAGTTCAGACACTTAATAAAATAGCTAACATGTAAATATGCTTTTATTTGGAAGGGGGCGGTCTCTTGTCAGGTCAGTTTTCCGGTGAACCCATGCTTGATATGTACATATTCGAAACCACACAGAATATAGAGCAATTGGAGAAATGCATTTTAGATTCTGAAAAGTCAAGCAGGTATTCTCAGACAGCAATTAATGAGATTTTTAGAATCATGCATACAATCAAGGGCTCGTCAGCTATGATGCTTTTCAATAATATATCCATTCTTGCCCATTCTATAGAGGACCTCTTTTACTATTTGCGAGAACAAAAACCTAATAATATTGATTGTTCACTTCTTTCAGACTATATTCTGACAGGAGTGGATTTTATCAAGGTTGAGCTTCATAAAATTATTGCTGGAGAAAAAGCAGATGGAAACCCTTCGGAGATAATTGATAATATCAAATCTTTCTTAAACGAAATTAAATCGCAAAATCCTGAATTTAATAAGGGGAGGCCGGAATTTGTGGAGCAGCCCCGCTATTATATTGCCCCAAATAAAATTAATAGCTACTTCAATTCCTACCAGGCTGTCCTGTTTTTTGAAGACGGATGTGAGATGGAGAATATACGCGCTTATACGGTGATTCACAATATTAAGGAATTTACTGAAGAGGTCTGTTATTTTCCAGAAGATATAATAGACAATGATGACACCATAAATGTTATAAGAGAACAGGGCTTCAAAATAATTTTGAACACAAAAAAGAATTATGATGAACTATGTAAATTTTTCAACCAGACAGTTTTTTTGAAAGAGCTGCAGCTGACTCAACTTGAAGATGACTCTGAACTTAGCCAATTTTTAGAGGAAAAACAGAATAAAGTAAAAACTGAGGGTGTTAAAATACCCAAAACAGCCACTGACAGTAAGGAGCATACTGAAAAAGAAACTCAGGTTGGAACAGGACAGAGTATAATAAGTGTCAGTATTACCAAATTGGATAAACTCATGGACCTTGTGGGAGAAATGGTTATATCGGAGGCAATGGTAACACAAAATCCTGATTTGAAAGATCTCCAACTGGACAATTTCCATAAAGCCGCCAGACAGCTGCATAAAATAACCAGTGATATACGGGACATGGTTATGTCAATCAGAATGGTTCCTTTAGCTATGACATTTCAGAAGATGTTCAGAATTGTCAGGGACATGAGTAAGAAATTGAGCAAGGAGTCAAAATTGGTACTTATAGGGGAAGAAACCGAAGTTGATAAGAATATTATCGAACACATATCCGACCCCTTGATGCATCTGGTAAGAAACTCAATTGATCATGGCATTGAACCCACTGAAGTCAGGAAAGCAAGCGGTAAACCGCCCGCAGGGACAGTGACACTGGAGGCCAAAAATTCCGGCAGTGATGTAGTAATTCTAGTAAGAGATGACGGGAGAGGCCTTAACAAAAATAACATTATAAAGAAAGCCGAGCAAAACGGCTTGTTGTCAAGACCTGCAGCTGATATGACCGACAGGGAAATATATAACCTAATTTTTATGCCGGGTTTTTCTACAAAGGAGAATGTCACCGAATTCAGCGGCAGAGGTGTTGGTATGGATGTTGTAGTACGCAATATAGAATCTGTTGGAGGATCAGTCTCTGTAGATAGTGAAGAGGGGAAAGGTTCGGTTATTACGCTTAAAATACCGCTGACATTAGCAATCATTGATGGCATGAATATTCAGGTAGGCAATTCCCGTTATACTATACCAACAAAAGCAATAAAGGAATCTTTCAGACCAAACTCAAAGGATCTTATAAAGGATCCGGACGGAAAAGAAATGATTATGGTCAGAGGAAAATGCTATCCGATTCTGAGGCTTCATACATTATACAGGGTTAATACAGATATTACCGAATTCACTGATGGAATTCTTGTAATGGTTGAGCATGAAAACAAAGCCATTTGTATTTTTGCTGATGAATTGCTTGGCCAGCAACAGGTGGTAGTCAAGGCATTGCCACAATACATCAAAGTAAAACGTAAGGTTAAGGGACTCACTGGTTGTACATTGCTGGGTGACGGCAGTATAAGCCTTATTCTGGATATCGGAGGGCTGATAAATATATAGAGATATATAATTTTCCCTGAAAGGAGAAGTTGTATGACAGAGATGCTGGAACAAGAATTAATTGAAAAAGAAATGCTGGAACAAGAGGAAGACACTCAAAAGGGCAGATTTCTCACCTTCAATCTTGATAAGGAAGCCTACGGGATTGAAATCACTCATGTAACCGAAATAATTGGTATTCAACCCATTACCGAGGTGCCTGAGCTCCCTGATTATGTTAGAGGGATAATTAATCTGAGGGGTAAGATAATTCCGGTTATGGATGTAAGGCTCAGGTTCAGAAAAAGCTTCAGAGAATATAATGATAGAACCTGTGTAATTGTAATAGATATAAACGATTTATCAATTGGCTTGATTGTGGACAGCGTATCTGAGGTTATAACCATACCGGATACCGAAATTGTAGCTCCGCCTGAAGTAAGCAAGGGCGGAAACCGGTATGTGAAGGGGATAGGCAAGGTTTATGGAGAAGTTAAGCTGCTACTGGACTGTAATAAACTCTTAAATGATGAGGATACCGATAATCTTTTAAATATCTAGGAGGGATTTTATATGAAATGGTTCATAAATTTAAAGATAAGAGTAAAGTTAATTATTTGTTTTATTATACTGGCAATATTTACAGGTATAGTCGGTTTTATGGGTATAAGTAATATGAACACACTCAATACCCGTGGTGACGAAATGTACAATGATAACTTTATTCCTGCAACCAGCCTTGCCAAGATACAGAGAGGGGTACTTCTTATCAGGTCTAATTATTTTCTTATGGTATATGAGAGGGATTCTTCCAAGTTTCAGGACAGATATGACGAAATAAATACATTGTCAGATGAAACTAACAAAATTATATCCGAATATGAAAAAACTATTGGAAATGATAAAACCGACAAGGAGATGTTCGAAAAGCTAAAGACCAGCCTTAATACATATAGAGATATTAGAACAGAACATCTTGAATTGATCAAGGCAGGAAAGTTTGATGAATCCATTTCACGTATGCCGGAATTTACCGATGCCAGAGTAAAAGTTGAGGATTGTATTAATGAACTAATAGCATACAATGAGGAAAAGGCACTGAGCAAATCAGCTCAAAACGCTATTGATTATGAAAACCAATCGCTACTTATGATTGGTATAATTGTAGCGGTTATCCTCCTCTCAATTGGATTAGGTGTATTAATCGCCGGAATAATCAGCAGACCTCTCAATAAGCTGGTTCTTTCGGCTAATCAGATAGCAGACGGAAATCTTGATATTTCTGTAGAGATCTCGTCAAAAGATGAAGTCGGAAATTTAGCCAAAGCCTTTTCAAGAATGACAGACAATCTAAATGATGTTATGTCAAATATTAATATGGCATCTGAACAGGTGGCTTCGGGAGCCAGACAGGTTTCAGATTCCAGTATGGCTTTGTCGCAAGGAGCTACTGAGCAAGCAAGCTCGGTTGAGGAGCTTACCGCCTCCCTTGAAGAAATTGCATCTCAGACCAGGCTTAATGCTGATAATGCTAGTCAGGCTAATTCTCTTGCTGTTACAGCGAAGGGTAATGCTATTCAGGGAAATGATCAAATGAAAGAAATGCTCAATGCAATGGAGGAAATTAATGAGTCCTCCAGCAATATCTCAAAAATAATCAAGGTTATAGATGATATAGCTTTTCAGACCAATATTCTGGCACTTAACGCTGCGGTGGAAGCAGCCAGGGCAGGACAGCACGGAAAGGGCTTTGCCGTTGTGGCCGAAGAGGTACGTAACCTTGCAGCAAGATCAGCCAATGCTGCCAAAGAAACTACCGATATGATAGAAGGCTCAATCAAGAAGGTTGAAGGCGGTACAAAAATTGCTAATCAGACTGCCGAGGCACTTAATAAAATAGTTGAGGATGTAACAAAGGTAACCAACCTTGTAAGTAGTATAGCTATTGCTTCAAATGAACAGGCCTCGGGAATAGCACAAGTTAATCAGGGCATCATGCAGGTATCCGAGGTTGTTCAGACCAACTCTGCTACTTCTGAAGAAAGTGCAGCTGCGAGTGAAGAGCTTTCAAGTCAGGCTGAATTACTTAAGGAACAGGTAGCGAGGTTTAAATTGAGAAAAGTCCAGAATGTTATTCAGAACTACAGGGGTATGGATGAAATAAATCCCAGCATACTAAAAATGTTGGATCAGATGAATGCACGAAAAGGTACTGCCTCAGTAAGTGAAGTGAATAAGGTGAGTTCCGTCCCCTCCTCAAAAAAGATAGTTCTCAGTGATAAGGAGTTCGGAAAATATTGAGTTAAAGAAGCACTAACAGGATATACCAGGAAAAACTCTGGGAGTGGTGCAAGTAGAACCGCTCCCAGATAATTATTTTATTTGAAAATAAAACACAGTAGGAGTGCATAATGTTTGGTAGAAATAACCAGAAAAGAATTCCAGCAGTTATCAGACTATATTAAGTCAAACTATGGAATCAGACTTAAGGAAGAAAAGATGACACTGGTCTCGGGCAGACTTCATAATGTATTACAGCAGGAGGGGTTCTCTAACTTCACAGAGTACTACCACTATCTAGTTTCGGATAGTTCTGGTGATGCTGTAATTACTCTGGTTGACAGGATTACAACCAACCATACCTTTTTTATGAGGGAAGCAAGCCATTTCCATTATTTTAAAGATAAGGTACTTCCTTATATTTCAGGCGCTGTCAAAGAAAAGGATCTCAGAATATGGTGTGCTGCATGTTCAACTGGAGAGGAAGCTTATACTCTGGCAATGTTGATTGATGAATTTTTCGGCAAGTCAAAACTTTGGTGGGATACTAAAATACTTGCTACAGATATATCTGAACAGGTATTGGAGACAGCTAAGAAGGGGACATATAGCAATGAAAGAATAGCTCCTTTACCCGCGAGCTGGAAATCAACCTATTTTAAAACTTATGATTATGAAAATTCAATTATTATTGATAAAATAAAAAATGAAGTGATTTTCAGAAAATTGAACCTAATGGATGATATATTTCCTTTCAAGAAAAAGCTGCATACTATCTTCTGCCGTAATGTAATGATATATTTTGACAATGAAACAAAAGACAGACTAGTTGAAAAGTTATATAACCACCTGGAATACGGGGGATACTTGTTTATTGGTCATTCCGAATCCTTAAACAGGGAAACAACAAATTTTAAGTACATATTACCGTCGGTTTACAGAAAAGAATAAAGGGGTGAGGGGTTATGCACGGCAGGAGAATCCGGGTATTGGTTGTTGATGACAGTATATTTTTCAGGGAAGTAATAGCCAGAGGTATTGAAACAGATCCTGCTATTGAAGTTGTTGCAAGGGCAACAGACCCTTTTGATGCCAGAGATAAGATACTTCAGTATGAACCGGATGTAATGACCTGTGATGTGGAAATGCCCAAAATGAATGGTATCGAATTTATCAGAAGGCTGCTTCCGCAGCATGCTATTCCTGTTATAGTAATAAGTACTGTAAGCTCGGCAGTATTTGATGCGATGAATGTTGGGGCTGTAGATTTCGTATCAAAACCAGAGATTCAATCGGAAAAAAGCATGGAAAAATTTCTTCTGGATGTTATAGCAAAAATAAAAATTGCAGCGAATGCAAATATAAGTGGAAGTAACCTTCCTGATATTGATAACTATTCATCTGGAAGAATTAACGCAAAAAAAATAATAGCCATTGGTGCGTCGACAGGTGGTACGGAGGCAGTATATAAAATGCTTAAATGCTTGCCGGCCGACATGCCTGGAATTCTTATAGTCCAGCATATTCCCCCGGTCTTTTCGAAGATGTTTGCCCAAAGGCTGGACAGTCAAACCAAGTTAGTTGTAAGAGAAGCACAATCCGGTGATTGGCTGGAGCCGGGTAAGGTACTGATTGCCCCCGGAGACAAACATATGAAAATAAAAAAAATCGGAGATAAATACAAAGTTGAGACTTTTCATGGAGAAAAGGTAAACGGGCACTGCCCATCAGTGGATGTTTTATTTGATTCTGTTGCAAAAGAAGCAGGGAGTACAGCTGTAGGAATCATACTTACAGGAATGGGCTATGATGGTGCTCGCGGACTTCTCACCATGAGACGAAAGGGAGCAAGGACTATTGGACAGGATGAGCAATCCTGTGTAGTGTACGGAATGCCAAAGGTCGCCTTTGAAATCGGTGCAGTGGAAAGACAGACCTCCTTACTTAACATTCCCCAGGTTTTATTATCAATGCTAAAGTAGGTGACAAAATGAAATCAGTAATCGGGATAGGGGAATATGGCATATCTGATAATAAGTATGACACTTTAAAGACCTTTGCCTTGGCCTCCTGTGTTGCTATTACAGCATACAACCCCGTAAGAAGAACTGGGGCCATGGTTCATGTGGCGTTACCAAAACCGTCAAATAACGAGGAGAGACTCTCAAGACCATGTTATTATGCTACTTCCGGTATACCTTTAATGATTGAAAAACTCTGTTCAAATTGCGGCTGTTATAAAAGTGACCTCCAAATTCAGATATTCGGAGGAGCAGAATCAATTAATGATAAGGATATATTTCAAATCGGTAAAAAAAATATTGAGGCAGTAATTGAAACTTTAAATAAAATGAATCTGAAGATTTCAAAGGCAGATATTGGTGGTAGGGTAAGCAGGACTGTTGAATTTGATTCAAATACCGGAGCTGTCTATATTACTTGCCAGCCTATAACAATATGATGAGGTGTAAATATTGGATAAAAACAGAATAGCAGCCGTACTGGACAATATCGGTGACGGAGTGATTGCAGCAAATTTGAAAGGTAAAATAGAGTATTTCAACTGTATGGCTGAAAAACTGACAGGCTGGAAATCAGATGAGGCTTTAGGTCGCGATTTTCAAGATGTATTTTCATTAATAAATATCAGGAGTAAAGAAGCCTTGGAAAGTCCCATATATGAAGTGTTGCGCACAAATTCGACTGTCGGGCTAAAAAGTAACTCTGCCCTTGTATCCAAAAATGGTGAGAGGTTTATTGTTTCAGCCAGCTGTTCACCGATCAGAGACAGTAATAACACTATTGACGGAGTTGTTGTGGTATTTCGAGATATCAGCAGAATAAAGAAAATGGAAGACCAGCTGATTGAAGAAAGAAATAACCTGCAAATGACCTTCAGACATACCTTGGTAGGAATGCTGATAATGGACAACCAACGGATAGTTAAGCAGGTAAACCCCGCGTTTCTCGATATGTTGGGGCTAAATGAACAAGAGGTGTTGGGCCGGAGCTATGGTGACGGCATTAAATGTATTGGCAGCAGGGAAAAAGGCTGCGGTAAAGGTATAAACTGTGGCTTATGTGAAATAAGGGACAGGATTTCTCAAGTGTATAAAACTGGTATTCCAAGTAAAGACATTGTTATTCGGCAAACCTTAATAAACAACGGCTTACATAAAAGCTATTGGTATAATATTCTGATCATGCCCATGTATTCTGCCGGTGAAAGGTTTGTTCTGCTTATCATCAACGATGTTACCGACAGCAAGGAACGTGAACAGCAGCTTATTGAAACCAATAATTTTACCTTGAAAATGATGGAGAATTTTCCTGCTATGATCTGGAAAACAGATAAAAAGGGCAGAAATGTATATGTGGGGCAGAATCTATCCTTATTCACTGGTAAGAGTGAGTCTGAAATAATAAATGAAGGGTGGCTGAAATATGTACATCCTGATGATCGAAGGAAATTGACTTTTGAAGCTGTTCAGATTAGAGACAAGCAGGGTCTTAACATTTCTGAACTAAGATTAAAACATGTTAGTGGTGACTACAGGTGGGTAAATATTATTATCAAACCTTTTTATGATATAAGCGGCAAACAGGATGGCTATATTGGAATGGGGATTGATATTAATGATAAAAAGCTGACAGAGACATTACTCTATGAAAGTGAAATGAGATATAGACATCTTTTTATGAACCTTCAGAGCGGCTTTGCATATCATAAAGTGCTTCGCAACAGTAAAGGACAGCTGACGGATATAGAATTCATTATTGCTAACGATGCTTATAAGAGGATGTTTGGCATAGAAGCCAAAAGTATAAAAGGCTTTAATTTAAAGGACGTATTTAAGGGTAATGTAGTGTTTAGTATTGAGGATGACATATTTAGAAAGGTTCTGGAGGAAGGAGAAGAGGTTTCCATTAATGAGTTATACTCTCAGGTCTACTGTAAATGGTATTCGGTGGGACTGTATAGCCCACAGAAGGACCATTTCGCAATTGTTGTTACCGATATAGATGAAAAGAAAAGATCCGAAATTGAATTAAAAAGAGCTAAAGAAGATGCCGAAAATGCCAACAGAGCTAAAAGTGAATTCCTTGCAAATATGAGTCATGAGATACGTACTCCAATTAATGGTATAGTCGGGATGATTGATCTGACACTGCTTACCGACCTGGATTCCGAGCAGAGGGACAATCTGAAAACAGCCAAAAGTTGTGCAAATTCTCTTCTGAAAATAATAAATGATATCCTGGACTTCTCAAAAATGGAGGCGGGAAAACTGTTTATTGATAGTTTGGATTTTGACATACAAAAACTGGTAGAAGAGACTTTTCGTCAACATTCTCCACTCGCTGAGAATAAAGGACTGGAATTCAATTATTCATTTTATTCGGGTATTCCTCAGTTTGTCACAGGTGACCCCAATAGGCTTCAGCAAATACTGAACAACCTGATAAGCAATGCTATAAAGTTCACCGATCAGGGCGAAGTGAATATAGTTGTAAAGAAGAACCAAACTGAAAAGGAGTTTATAGAACTAAAATTTTCAGTTACAGATACAGGAATTGGTATAAGTGATGAAGAAAAGAGCAGACTTTTTAAGACCTTTAGCCAGGTTGACAGCTCCATATCCCGGAAATATGGGGGGAACGGACTGGGATTGGCAATATCACGACAGATCGTTGAAATGATGGGAGGTCAGATGTGGATAGACAGTGAAAAAGGAAAAGGCAGTACCTTTCACTTTACTGTCAGGTTTAGACCTGCAAAACCATTATCGGAAATCGTTGAGACGTTACCCAAATTGGCCACCACAGCACCAGAACTGAAAGTTTTATTGGCGGAGGATGATGGTGTCAATCAGGTAGTGATAACAAGAATGCTTAAGGAGCGGGGTTATAAGGTTGAGGTTGCCGAAACCGGGCTTAAGGTACTGGAACTGTGTGATAAAAACCATTATGATGTGATACTTATGGACATCCACATGCCTGAAATGGATGGACTCGAAGCTGCAAAAAGAATTCGCGAAAAAGAAGACAGCCAGAAGCATACTCCGATAATTGCACTTACAGCACACGCGCTAAAGGGGGACAGAGAGAGATTTCTGGAACTTGGTATGGATGAATACATAGCAAAGCCGGTGAAAATGGAAGAGATGTACCATATAATAGAGACAACAGCAGCTAATAGCCATAAGAAATCAAAAACTGATTTCAAAGAACTCAGGATAGATGAAAATGGTCAAATTATACATATCAATGAAGTAAATACCGGCAAATATGAAGTAAATGCCAGCCTTATTAATGAAATAGAAAATGTATCTGACAGGCTTGGAGAGTCTATTGAACTAAGAGACCTGGAGCTATCAGGTAAATTAGCCCACGATATAAAGAATCTATGTAATAAAATGGGAGCAGATAAGTTGAAAAGTCTTGCATTCCAGATTGAGCTGGCAGTAAGGCGGAATAATTTTAAGGATATTTTATACACTTATCTTACTTTTGATAAGGAACTTAAGACCTTTAAAAGTATATACGGAAATGAGAAGGAGAGGTAGAACATGCGAATTCTTATTGTTGAGGATGATTTGACAAGCAGAAGATTTCTTCAAAAGTTTTTATCACAATACGGTGAATGTGATGTTGTGGTGGATGGTATGGAAGCGTTGGATGCATTCTTATATTCACTAAAGGCGGATACTCCATACAGTTTGATATGTCTTGATATTATGATGCCAAAGATAGATGGCTTAAAAGTTCTGAAAACAATTCGGGAGTTGGAAATACAGAAAGGGATATTACCTGTAGACAAGGCAAAGGTAATAATGACGACCGCCTTAAATAGTTCAGACTTGGTACAAAAGGCTTTTGAACTTGGCTGCGAAGGTTTTGCGGCGAAACCTCTTGATACTGAAAAGTTGGTGGAGGTTATGAGAAAATTAAAACTAATATAGGTTTTATGTAAATTTTTATATTTATTAATTGATTTTTTTCTGGTATCATATTAATGGACATACATAATTACAGTTGTAATGGGTATTTCAACTGGAGTAAACAGAATTCTAAAACTTTCATGAGAATTAAAATAGTATAGAGCATATGAAATAATGTAATTAATATTGCTGCCATATTAGGTATAAATTAGCATAAAAAAAGTAAATATTTGAAGAAAATACAGTAATACACCTAAGGAGACTAAAAAATGAAGGCAGAATATATCAACCCGTTTATTGAAGCAAGTATAAATATTATTAAGCAGACAACAGGTCTTTCCGCTAAACTTGGAAACATTTTTGTCAAGGATAAGCCTTATGCAAATGAGAATATTATCGTGTTGATCGGACTTACAGGTCAGATATTAGGCAGCGCTGTCATTAGCTTTAAGAAACCTATTGCGCTGAAAATTGCATCCGGTATGATGATGGGTATGCAAGTTAATGAATTGGATGAAATTGCGAAAAGCGCCATCGGTGAGCTTTGCAACATGATATTAGGTAATACGGCTACCATTTTTTCTCAAAAGGGAATAAACATTGATATAACCCCTCCAACTATCTTTACCGGAGATAATATTGAGTTAACTATACATAAAAGTATAGTTGTATGTGTGCCACTTATTTTTGATGACGGGAATCAAATACAGATAGATATATCCTACCTTGATAATGAAAATAAGAAATAAAAATGCACGGATATAAGATATATGTTTAGTTTAAATAAAAAAATCATAAAAAAAGGTTTGGCTTTCATGAAGAGCCAGACCTTTTTAATACACATTTAAATATTAGACGTTGTACTCTATTGGAAGATATTTTAACAGTACTCCTTTACCAGAAGCGCTCTAATATAGCCTCTGTCGGTGGAGGTTGACTCAATGTAAAAGCCCCGTCCATAGTAAAATCTTATTAAATCACGATACTTTGATGCAGTATGTAGATAAACCTTTTTGATGCCTTGTGATTTAATAATTTTATCTGCCAGATTCATAAGAGATTTTCCGATACCAATGTTATGGTAATCGAGCATTACTCCAAACCTGCTTATGTAAGCCGTATTATCAGGCAAAAGCTTTATCCTTATGGTGCCTACAGGATTACCGTCAATTAAAGCAATATAGACCTCTTTTTCAAGGATGTCCGCCTCTATATTTCCAAGTCCTTCGGTCAAAGCGTCCATAGTACCGGATAAACCCGTATCCAGCATGTATTTCTTGAAAGCTTCCTGCATAATTGCTGCAATAGAAGGTGCATCCTCAAGGGTTGCTTTTCTTATGATAAATGAATAATTCATGTACTACTCCTTCCAGATAATGCCTGCACTGAACTTTAAGTACTTTTACTTAGAAAGAAGAGTAGCAAGTACAGCTTTCTGGGCATGTAATCTGTTTTCAGCTTCATCAAAAATTACCGATTGAGATCCGTCAATTATTTCTTCAGTAACCTCGTAACCCCTGTATGCAGGCAGACAATGGAGAAAAATAGCGTCCTCCTGTGCTTTCGCAAAAAGTTCTGAATTTATCTGATAGGGCATAAAAATCTTGAGCTTTTCTTCTTTCTGATCCTCCTGTCCCATACTAATCCAGGTATCGGCATAAACAGCATCGGCATTGGCTATTGCTTCTTCAGGATCCTGAGTCATTATAACTTTTGAACCGTTCGCTTTAGCCGCCTCTTTAGCTTCTTCTACATATGTATCTGAACATTCATAACCCTTAGGAGAAGCAATAGCTATATCCATTCCGGTTTTGGCACAGCCGTGAAGAAGTGAATGAGCCACATTGTTTCCGTCTCCGATGTAGGCAAGCTTCAGACCTTCGAGTTTACCCTTATGCTCATATACAGTCAACAGGTCAGCCAATATCTGACAAGGATGCATTTCGTCAGTTAAGCCGTTAATAACCGGTATAGTCCCGAATTTAGCAAGATCTTCAACATCACTCTGTTTAAAGGTTCTTATCATTATTCCATCAATATATCTTGAGAGTACATTTGCTGTATCATATATGGTTTCTCCTCTTCCGAGCTGTATATCATTTGAACTTAAAAACAGGGGATAACCACCCAGTTGATACATTCCAACTTCAAAGGAAACTCTTGTTCTGGTAGAGGATTTAGAAAAAATCATGCCCAGGGTTTTACCCTTTAGAAGGTGATGCTTAACACCTTCCTTGGTCTGTCTTTTGAGCTTTTCAGCAAGCTTTAGCAGATCATGAATTTCATTGGTACTCAAATCGTTCAAGCTTAATAAATGATCCATAAATTACCTCCATAATGTTTCATTTTTTTGGTTCAACCTACCCTCTGTATACTGAATATTCATCCAACGAATATACTTCTGCCTTATTGTCGGAGATAAGGCGTTCAAGAATACTTAACACTGCGTTTGTTGTGTCCAGAGAAGTAATACATGGAATATTGTATTCCATTGCTGTTCTTCTTAAAACAAAGCCCTTTCTCTCAGGAATTTTTCCTCTTGTTGGCGTATTGATAACCAGAGTTATTTTATCTTCCTTGATACAATCCAGAACACTTCCGTCATCAATATAATCAACCGGCAACGCTGCATCACCCAACACCTTGTAAGTACCTGATGTTGCAGATAATCTGAAGCCTAATGACAAAAGTTTATTTGCAATCTCAATGCTCTCTTCCTTATCCCTGTCTGCAACTGAAAGGAGTACCTTCCCTCCGGAAGGTATCTTCATACCGGAGGCGGCAATTGCCTTGTACAAAGCGTTATAGTAATCCTTGTCAACGCCCATAACCTCGCCGGTGGACTTCATTTCGGGTCCAAGGAAGGTATCAACTGTAGTGAGCTTTGCAAAAGAAAATACAGGAGCCTTAACTGCATAAAATTCTGTTTCCTTTGCAAGACCGTTCTTATAGCCCAGTTCTGACAGGGTCTTACCCATTATAAGTTTGGTAGCTACACTAACCATGGGAATTCCGGTAATTTTGCTCATGATTGGTACCGTTCTACTGGCACGGGGATTTACTTCTATAACATAAACCTTTTCATCGTTGTCCATTACAAACTGGATATTAAACAGTCCTATAACCTTTAAAGCCTTGGAAAGACGTATGGTATAATCTTCAATGGTGTCCTTTACTTTCTGAGAAAGATTTTTCGGAGGATACACCGCAATGCTGTCACCGGAGTGGACACCAGCACGTTCGATATGCTCCATGATACCGGGTATAAGTACTTCATTACCATCGCATATTCCGTCAACTTCCATTTCTCTTCCAGTAATATACTTGTCAATAAGTATAGGATGAGCTGTAGAAATGTCAGACGCCATAGTAATATATTCCTCAAGAGTTTTATCATTATATACAATTTCCATTGCGCGACCACCCAGAACATAGGACGGTCTGACAAGTACAGGGTAACCTATTTCTTTGGCAATCTGCTTGGCCTGTTCAAAGGAGAAGGCTGTCTTTCCTTCAGGTATTGGAATATTTAGCTCTTCCAACAGCTTAAGGAACTTATCCCTGTCTTCGGCAACGTCTATGCTGTTAACTGAGGTTCCGAGAATATTGACTCCTTCGGCATGGAGGGTTGCTGCAAGGTTTATAGCCGTCTGGCCACCGAATTGTACGATAACTCCCAGCGGTTTTTCTTTTTGAATAATATCAAGGACGCATTCCTTGGTTAACGGCTCAAAGTATAGCTTATCCGAGGTGTCAAAGTCTGTACTGACAGTCTCAGGATTATTATTTATTATAATTGATTCAATACCTAGCTCTTTAAGTGTTTCAACTGAATGAACACTGCAGTAGTCAAATTCGATACCCTGGCCTATTCTTATGGGGCCTGAGCCGATAACCAATACCTTACGACCTTCGGTTACTTCAACATCATCCTTTTCCTCATAGGTAGAATAATAGTAAGGTGTTACTGCCTCAAATTCACCTGCGCAGGTATCTACTATTTTATAAACAGGATTAATAGGGTATTTTTCTCTTAGTTCAAGTATTTTTTCAAGGGGTTCGTTAGTCAGGTTGGCAATGTACGAATCACCAAAACCTATTTTTTTTGCTCTGGAGTAGAGATCATAATCCAACCATGCTATTCCGGCATTTGTAATCTCTTCTCCCAGCTTAACGATTTTCTTTAATTTTCTTATAAAGAAGTCATCTATTTTGGTGATTCTTACGATTTCACCAGCTGAAACACCCTTTTGAAGAGCTTTGCAGATAGCGAACATACGCTGATCACTCGGATGCTTTACATACTCAACCAATTCTTCGCGGCTCTTGTTGTCAAACAGGCTTAACCCCAACTGATAGTTGAACTTAATATCGAGAGAGTCTATTGCTTTGAGCAGCGACTCCTCAAAAGTACGGCCGATGGCCATTACTTCACCGGTTGCCTTCATCTGTGTGCCAAGGGTTCTGTCTGCATTTGCGAACTTGTCGAAGGGCCAGCGGGGAACCTTTGTAACAACATAGTCAAGTGAAGGCTCAAAGCAGGCACTTGTGTTCTGTGTAACAGAGTTTTTGATTTCGTCCAGGGTCATGCCAATAGCTATCTTGGCGGTAACACGTGCAATAGGGTAACCGGTTGCCTTTGAAGCAAGTGCACTTGAGCGGCTTACTCTCGGATTAACTTCTATGACTACATATTCATAGCTGTCCGGATTTAATGCGAACTGTATGTTACAGCCGCCCTTTATATCCAGAGCTCTTATTATCTTAATAGATGCTGTTCTGAGCATCTGATACTCTATGTCGGAAAGGGTCTGGCTGGGAGCAACGACAATACTGTCGCCTGTATGTACTCCAACGGGATCAAAGTTCTCCATATTACAAATAATTATGCAATTGTCGTTGCTGTCACGCATAACCTCGTACTCTATTTCCTTCCATCCAGCAACACTCTGCTCCAGAAGTACCTGACTTATCATGCTGAGTTTGAGGCCTTTGCCACAAATATACTTAAACTCCTCCATGTTGGTGGCAATACCGCCGCCAGAACCGCCCAGAGTATAGGCAGGTCTTATAATGATGGGGAAGCCTATCTCTTCGGCAAAGGCCACCGCATCCTGCATATTAGTTACAATTTTACTGTGAGCAACTTTTTCATTGATTTCCTGCATTGTTTCCTTAAATAACTCTCTGTCCTCAGCTTTTTTTATAGAAGAGAGAGATGTACCTAAAAGCTGTATGCTTAACTCGTCAATAATTCCATCCTCTGCAAGCTGAACAGCCATATTCAGGCCTGTCTGGCCACCCAGGGAGGCAAGTATGCCGTCAGGTTTTTCCTTATATATAATCTTCTTTACAAATTCCAGTGTTATAGGTTCAATATAAACCTTGTCAGCTGACTGTGTATCGGTCATAATGGTGGCAGGATTACTATTTATGAGAACAACCTCAATCCCTTCTTCTCTGAGAGACTTGCAGGCTTGAGTACCTGAGTAGTCAAACTCTGCAGCCTGACCTATAATTATAGGACCAGAACCAATTACCAATACCTTTTTAATATTAGAATCTTTCGGCATAATACGCTCCTTATCTACAATGGCAAGATATCTGGCCTTGCATGCAAACCAATAATGATCAAAACAAAAATCCATTATCAAACCATCATTTTAACAAAATCATCAAAAATATAAGCGGAATCCTGTGGACCCGGCGCTGCTTCAGGGTGATACTGTACGCTTATAAGAGGCAGGTGCTTGTGTCTGAAGCCCTCAATTGTGTTGTCGTTTACATTTATATGAGTTATAACTATATCGTCATTAGAGCTGTTATCAATTGCGTAATTGTGATTCTGAGAGGTGATATAACATCTTCCGGTTATATTATCCTTAACAGGATGGTTGCCGCCGTGATGTCCAAACTTAAGCTTTGTTACACTGCAATCCAGTGACAGACCCAAAAGCTGATGTCCGAGGCATATTCCAAGAATAGGTTTAACACCCAGCAGTTTCTGGATGGTCTTTTTGGCTGTTCCAAGATCTCTTGGGTCTCCAGGACCATTGGACAGTAAGATTCCATCTGGATTGCAGGCCATTATTTCCTCATATGTGCTAAAGGCGGGAAGAATATGAATATCACAGCCTCTTTTTTCAAGTGAACGGATAATGTTGACTTTTACCCCGAAATCCATTAATGCTACTCGTTTTCCAGGACCGGGAATGTGGATTGGAGTTTTTGAAGTCACTTCCATAACAAGATTCCTTGGAATTGCCTTATATGCTTGAAGGTTTTTTCTGAGTATGTCAAGATTCCCGCATTCTGTAGATATAATTCCGAACATACTGCCGTGCTTTCTGATGTGCTGTGTCAATGCTCTAGTATCAATGCTTTTAATACCAACGATATTGTGTTTGGCAAAATACTGTTCTGGGTCTATTGAATATCTCCAATTGCTGGGGGTAGTACATAATTCCTTAACAATGAAACCCTGCACATGAGGCTTGTAGGACTCATTATCAGTGGTATTAAAACCATAATTGCCTATCAGGGGATAGGTCATGGTTACGATTTGACCATTGTAGGAGGGATCGGTGGTAATTTCCTGATATCCGGTCATACTAGTATTAAAAACTATTTCTCCGGCTGTTTCTCCACTTTTCCCAAAACCCTCGCCCGAGAAATAAGTGCCGTCTTCCAATAATAAAACTGCTTTCATATTAACCTCCATATACCGCTAAAATAGTTATAAATCTTCCTGCGCTCTAGAGCACATCGTTTAAAGCTTCTATTAATGTAGAAATAAAACTATCTGCATCCTGCTTTGTTATAATTAACGGTGGAAGTATTCTTAGTATTTTGTCACCTATGTTAGCTATCAGATATTTTTTCTCAAACATCTTTTGCTTTACATAAGGGGCAATAGGCTCACTCAGTTCAATTGCCATCATTAAACCCGAGGCTCTGATTTCAGAAATGATAGGAAGTTTCCCGGATGCTTGGGCTATAAGGGTTTCCTTTATATAATCCCCGAGCTTTTGTGCATTCTCGGCAAGATTTTCCTCTTTGATTATTTTCATTACAGCCAAACCTGCCGTACAGGCAAGAGGATTTCCTCCAAAGGTGGAGCCATGTTCTCCGGGGGAAAAGGCTTGTGCAACATAGTCCTTTGCGCAGACAGCTCCGATTGGAATACCGCCTCCAAGAGCCTTTGCGAGGGTAAATATGTCAGGTTCAATATCAAATTTCTGATACCCGAACAGCTTACCTGTTCTGCCCATACCGGTCTGAACCTCATCAAAAATAAGGAGTAGCTTATTATCTGTACATAGCTTCTTCACTTTTTTAAGATATTGAAGATCGCAGGGGTAAACACCGCTTTCCCCCTGGATAGGTTCAAGCATGATGGCGCAGGTGTTTTCCGTAATTGCTGATTTTAACGCTTCAAAATCGTTTATTGGAACCTTTTTAAAGCCCTGAGTCAAAGGCTCAAAGGGTTTAGCATACTTTTCCTGGCCTGTTGCACTTAGTGTAGTAATGGTTCTGCCGTGGAAGGACTTCTGAAGTGTAATGATTTCGTATTTTTCGGGCATACCCAGCTTTTTAAAGAATATTCTTGCAAGCTTTATAGCTCCTTCGTTTGCTTCAGCTCCGCTGTTAGAGAAGAATACTTTATCAGCACAGGAGTTTTCACAAAGCTCCTTAGCCAATAAGGCCTGGGATTCTATGTAATAAAGGTTTGAGCAGTGTATCAGTTTGGATAATTGGTCTGAAACCATTTTAACAAAGGTTGGATGTGAATATCCTATTGAATTAACAGCTATGCCTGAAAAAAAATCTGTATATTTATCCCCGTCGGTACTCCAAAGATATATTCCCTGACCTTTTTCAAAGGCAACAGGAATTCTTTGTCCGAAGGTATTCATAAAATACTGATTATCGTACTCCTTGATATCATTAACTAACATATTAACCTCCCAAGTATGGCTTTTAGCTTCTTAGCGGCCACAAAATGTAATGAAATTTGAGTGTTCCCATATCCATTCTAATTCGAATAGAGGAAATGAATAATTAAAAGTCAAAATGAATAAAAACAATGTATAATTAATAATTATACATTGTTCTGTATAAAAATGCAATAATATTAAATTTATTTTTCTATTTGAGATACTTGTCCCTGAGAAGGTTATAGGAGTTTTCCAGAGAGTAAAGAAAGGAGTAAAGGCGATTGCTGTTCTCCTCCTCCATAAAAGTGAACATCATACTATATTTATAGAGAGAATTTTCTTTATATGTTCTTAGTAATTCTCCCTTTGCATATACCGTAGAATTATCCTCAAGGAGAATATTTATTTCGCAGCTTGTTTTTATAGGTATTTTCTTGTCTAATAAAAATGCAGCACCACCAAGTGAGAGGTTTGACACCTTACAAAAATAACTATTATTGCCGCTGCAAAGAGTAGCAGGCAAACAAACATCGAGACGCTGGAAAATTCTGTGGTTTAAACTTTCAACAATTCCATGAATTTTTACCTTTATATATGGAGAACCTGACAACTCAATTTTCGATATGGTACCAGTGATAATGTATTCAAAGTATTCATTATTATACTTTATGTCGACATAGGTGTCGATAAATAGACATCCCTTCATTATATCCGGAGTCAAAGGAAGATCAATTGAATCTTCGCTGCATTGGGTTACAATATTCAAAGACCATAAAGACTGTTTAAATAATCTAAAACTTACCAATGTCCCGGGAATAATCAGTTTGGAAATACATATACTGTTCAAAGAATTTAGCCTCCTAGAACTATATAGCCGTTCATAACAAATCACAGAAGTTATTCACAATAAGTCAAGAATGTAGACAGTAAAATAATAAAAATATTGCACTTCTTTTATATTATATAATAATAAGTTCTGTATAACAACTTGAAAATAGAGAATATACCAAAATGATACAAATTTCCTATTTTTTATATCTGAATTACTTGGGTAATATAGGTCTTTCTATACTATATATTAAATTAATATAACGCTTCGTTTTCATGATAGAGTTTCTTGTCCTTCATTATCATGGTCCCGATTCCTTTGTATGTAAATATTTCAAGTAAAATGCAGTGAGGGATTCGTCCATCAATAATGTGGGTTCTGCCCACACCTTTCTCTAATGCATCAACGCAGCCCAGGACCTTAGGTATCATGCCGCCTGCGATAATCTTTTTATCAATAAGGTCATGAACTTCATCTATTGTAAGTGCCGGAGTAACGATGTCGCTGTCCTTAGAGGGCTTAACACCTTCTACATCGGTAAGAAGCATAAGCTTTTCAGCTTTTAAGGCAGCAGCAATTTCACCTGCTACAGTGTCGGCATTAATATTATAGCTTTCCCCGTTTGGTCCTACACCGATGGGTGCTACTACCGGGATATACTCATCCTTGGATATCAATTCAAGCACCTTGGAGTTTATTTTTGTAATCGAACCCACATATCCGATATCTTTCAGTTCACCGTCTATTTCTGTTTTATATTGTTCACATTCAATAAGCTTTCCATCTATTCCGCAAAGGCCTATAGCCTTTGCTCCCTTACCGTTAAGCAGAGAGACAATTTCCTTATTGGTTTTTCCAACAAGAACCATCTGGGCTACCTCGATAGTCTGTAAATCTGTTACCCTGAGGCCGTTTACAAATTCACTTTTTACATCAAACTTCTGAAGGGCCTTGTTTATGTCCGGTCCACCCCCGTGCACCAGAACCGGATTCATCCCTATGTACTTTAAAAGAGTAATATCCTCTATCACCGAGTTTTTTAACTCATCATTTATCATGGCATTACCGCCGTATTTAATAACAACTGTTTTACCGTACAATTTCTGAATATAGGGTAATGCTTCTATTAATATCTCAGCCTTTTTAATCAAGCTATCATAATTCATAAAGAACCTCCTGGATAAAATTTAACTATATTTAATAAGAACAGGTAGGTGAATATTTAAACTGCTTATGGTTTTATTCTATAAGCCAATATGTTCACCTAGCCCCAGCATTATATTCATATTTTGGATTGCAGCTCCGGAAGAGCCTTTACCAAGGTTATCGAGGACAGATACCAGCATAATCTGGTCTGAATTACCCGTTACATATATTTCAAGATAATTTGAATCATTTACCCGTGTAGCACTAATGAAACTATTTATGTATTCCTTTTCAACATCCAATGGCATGACCTTTATAAACTTTTCACTACTATAGTGATTTGTAAGAAAAGCATGAATAGCTTCTTTGGTCATTGATTTTGTAAGTAATCTTGGATAAACAGGTATACAAACGGACATACCTTTATAATAAGGACATACCAAGGGGGAGAATAAGGGACTATGTTCAAGACCGCTTATAACCGTCATCTCAGGTATGTGCTTATGAGTAAGACCAAGTGCATATAATTGTGGACTTTCAAAAGGATTTCCTTCGGGAGCCTCAAATTGGGCAATCAGCTTCTTACCACCACCGCTGTAGCCTGAGATGGCATGGGTTGTAACAGGGTAATTCTTCGGTATGATACCCTCGGCAACTAAAGGATACATCAAACTGATAAAGCCAGTAGCATAGCATCCAGGCACGGATACTCTTGAAGAAGCTTGAATTTTAGCTCGGTGACTTCTGCTTAACTCGGGTAATCCATATGCCCAACTGTCATTTGTTCTGTGAGCCGTACTTGCGTCAATTACCTTGGTGCGAGGATTTTCAATCAGTGAAACAGCTTCTATTGCAGCGTTGTCAGGCAGACAAAGGAAAACAATATCTGCGTCGTTCAGACACTTTTTTCTTTCATTCAAATCTTTTCTTTTTTCAGCATCTATTTTTATTATGTCAAGATCATTTCTCAACGCTAATCTTTCGTTAATCTGAAGTCCTGTAGTACCTTCACTTCCGTCAACAAAAACCTTGAATTTCATTGTTATCCTCCATTCCGCTGAAATCAGCGAATAAATTAGTGAAACACGAGAGGCTTGAGTCCAATCTATTAATGTGAAAACTCTTTTCTAGCCCAATCAATTAATTCGATTTTATAATTATACAACTAAATGTATAAAAATTCAATATTGTGTATTGATAAAATTTCTATGAGTTTAGTTCAGGTTTTCTTGATTGCATAAAAATATCGCTTAGTCACTATATTTGATATTAATATAGTAATCAAAATATTGTGACTATATTATCGCTGTAATATTAAAGAAGGTTCTTTACAAACAACTAGATACTTTATACATTACAAATAGAATGTTATGTGTTAAGTTGGATGTACCTATTAAAAAGAGGTAATAGTTGGGATACCTTGTAAATTATGGTTATATAAGTAAAAGTCATGATTATATATAATTATGTATACAAAAATGTATGATATATATATAAATTTAATCTGTTTCAGTTACGGAATTTATGAAAAATACATAAAGGCATCCGGAAAAGTATAGTTAGTACCTCATTTGGACCCAATATTGACATTATACAAAAGTACTAAAAGGAAAAAATTAATTTTGTTAAAAAGCAATATGGTTTGTACCAGGCTTGCAGTGTATCATATAAGTATAGATTTATTGATTGCTGAAATTGTAGGCAAAACAAATAGCGAGTTTTGGGGAGGTATTACAAATGGCTAGTTTAAAGCTAAAAAATATTTACAAGAGATATGCAGGTGGAGTTACCGCTGTTAATGATTTCAATCTTGACATTGAACACAATGAATTCCTTGTTTTGGTTGGACCTTCAGGTTGCGGTAAGACTACTACACTTAGAATGATTGCCGGTTTGGAAGAAATTTCAGAAGGTGAATTGTACATCGGAGATAAATTGGTAAATGATGTTGCTCCTAAGGATAGAGATATCGCAATGGTTTTCCAGAACTACGCGTTGTATCCACACATGACAGTTTTCGATAACATGGCTTTCGGTCTGAAACTCAGAAAGACTCCAAAGGATGAAATAAAGAAGCGTGTTAATGAAGCTGCTAAGATACTTGACATTGAGCATCTCCTTGACAGAAAGCCGAAGGCTTTGTCAGGTGGTCAGAGACAGAGAGTTGCGTTAGGTCGTGCTATAGTTCGTGAACCTAAAGTATTCTTGATGGACGAACCTCTCTCAAACCTTGATGCTAAGCTCAGAGTTCAGATGAGAACTGAGATCGGAAGACTTCACAACAGACTTAACACTACATTTATTTATGTAACACATGACCAGACAGAAGCTATGACAATGGGTACAAGAATCGTTGTTATGAAAGATGGTTACATCCAGCAGGTTGACTCACCGACTTCACTTTATGACAGACCATGCAACATGTTCGTTGCTACATTTATCGGTAGCCCTCAAATGAACCTTATAAATGCAGTTCTTACTCAGCGTGGTAGTGATTTACACCTCGTATTTGGTAAGAGTGACATTAAGATTCCAGAAGGAAAAGCTAAGAAGTTGGAAGGAACTGATTACATCGGTAAGGAAGTTATGCTCGGTATCAGACCTGAAAATATTCACGATGAGGCTATGTACCTTGAATCAATGCCTGACAGTATTGTTGAAGCACATGTTGACCTTGTTGAAATGTTGGGTGCTGAAACCTTCCTTTACATGATAATTGAAGGTGCTGTTTCAACTGTTACTGCTAGAGTTAATGCTAGATCAAAGACTAAGACCGGTGATGTTATCAAGGTTGCATTTGATGCAAACAAGATTCACCTCTTTGACAAGGAAACTGAGCGTACTATCATAAACTAATATTTAATTATAAACAAAAAAAAGGAAAGCTTTTGCTTTCCTTTTTTTAGTTTTTTCAAATAAATGTATTTATTGCCGAAATAGAATAGTTACTATAATCAAATGTTAAAAATAAATTTATAATATGTAATATAGTAAAAGAAAGTGTAATGGTGTATAATTTTAATATGTTGTGAATCGGTTGGAAAAATATTCACATATTTATACAAGCAGGAGGTAAGTATGTCTGTTAAACTATTTCAGACGCTATCGGACAAATATAGCGAAATAATAAATAAAGAAGTTGGTGTAACTGACGACAGTGGAGTAATAATAGCTCATTCCAATTTTCAGAT
>JAEYWA010000100.1 GCA_023431385.1 Bacillota bacterium
ATGCAGACGAAGAGGTTTTTAAGAAAATAAAGGAATACTTGTATGATAATCCGGGTGCAACATTATCACAGGTTGCTATGGATTGTGATGTAAGTGTGGAAAAAATCAAGATGTTTTTAAAGGAAGGCCGTCTTGAGATAACTGAAGGAGCAAATATAATCCTTGAGTGTGAGAAATGCGGAAAATCCATAAGAACCGGCAGATTCTGCAATGACTGTCAAAATCAGCTTCATAATGACATCTCAGGAACTATAGCAAGGCAGGATAGGGAGCCTGAGGTTAAAAAGCAGACTGGAGTTGGTATGAGATATCTGAACAAAAATTTCTAAAACAAGAATTTTGAATATTTATTGTATTTCAAGTTATATAAAGCATATTTATCAGTAAAAAAAACGAGGGAGATTCCCTCGTTTTTTTAATATATATAAAGGTAATTTTCTATTGTACATAAAAGCAAATAAATTTAACTGTATATAAGATATAAGAATTTAATTCAACTGAATAGCACAAATATGAGACCAGAATAAAACACGATGTGGTATGTGGAGGAATGCATACCTTATAGGTGGTGTATCCTCTTGTATCAGATCGAGAAAGACTGAGCAAACAGCTTGGTGTAGAGCTTGTATACATTGAAGAGAGTAGTGAGACTTATCTATCAGATGTGAGACAGATGATTGAAGAGTTATGTGAACGAATGGTTCGACACGTATACTCCCCCCTATAAGTTAGTATTTATAAGCCCTATGGGGATTGCAATGTAAATTATTTCCTGATTTCCGGCCTTAAAAGCCCCAATAGAAGCTAATTTTAATTCTTTCCATTATTTATTAAAAAGGAATACTAAATATATTTTGCAAATTGACGATAATAAATATAGTAGAATTAGTCTAGGTATTATGCAATTTGGAAAGTAGGTGGTAACGGTGAAAATCACAGGCGATATTTATAATGTATCAAAGGTCTATGATTCAAAAGGATCTGTTGGTAAAGTTAATAAAACCAGTGCTGTGGCTCCCAAAAAGGATGTTGTATCCATATCCAGCAATGCTATGGATTATCAGACGGTAGCCAAAGCTCTTAGAGATGTTCCTGATGTCAGGCAAAACAAGGTTGACGAACTTTCCGAAGTATACAGGTCGGGAAATTATAATGTAAGCGGACAGGAAATTATTGAAAAACTCGGGAAATCAGTGTTGGACACAAAAGCTTAAAAGTTTGACAGATAACAAGAGATAAAGAGTTTGGCCTAATGTGAGATGCGCAAATGTTCGGGGGTGTAATTAAATGGAGGCGGAATTAGTCAGACAACTGGTCAATATATTAAGTCAGGAAAATGATATATATGATACACTCTTCAAGATATCCAACAATAAAAAGGAATTAATTATTGGTGGAAAGGTAAATGAGCTAGAGAATATTGTTAAGATAGAACAGTCTCTGGTTATAAAAATTTCAAAGCTGGAAGACGAAAGAGAAAAAGTCGTCGGAGAATTGTGCTCGTTATTAGGTCAAAAACCTGAGGATGTTACAATTTCATGGCTGACAACCAAACTTGGGGCAGAAGAAGCGTCCCAGTTGAAGGTTTGTCAGGAAAAAATGGTTAAAAAGATTAATGAACTCAAAGATAATAATGAACTTAATTCAAAGCTTATTAAAAATTCTCTTGATTACATTGATTTTTCTATAAATATGATGACTAGTATCGATACTGTATCAAATAATTACGGTATGACCGGTCAATCTGGAGATACAAAGAAAAGAAATCTTTTTGATATGAAGCTTTAATATTATAAAACCTTTTATATGTTATTAATACGTTTTAAAAGCGATTTCTGTTAGGGGGACAGTGCATGGCTGTAGGGTTTTCAAGTTATAATATTGCTCAATCCGGGCTCATGGTTAGTGAAAGGGGACTAGCCGTTACAGGACACAATTTGTCCAATGTTAATACAACAGGATATGTGCGCCAGCAGGCCATGATCGAATCCAGCCCATATATAAATGAATACGGTAAGGGCGGTAGACTGTTCCAGTATGGATTGGGTGCAGATATCCAGGAAACCAGGCAGATAAGGCATACCTTCCTTGATAATATTTACAGAAGGGAAAATACCTCTCTGGGCTATTGGGAAACAAGAGGGAAGGCTTTTGGAGACGTTGAGGCTATTTTAAACGACCCTATGGAAGATGGTGGTCTCCAGGAGGTAATGAATCAGTTCTGGGATTCCTGGCAGGAACTATCCAAGAACCCTGAGAGCTTGACAACCAGAGCCCTTGTCAGACAGAGAGGACAGGCATTGGTATATCACTTCAATCATATCGGTCAGCAGTTGGACAAGCTGCAAAATGATCTTAATTCAGAAATAAAGGTGCGCGTTGGTGAGGTAAATGAAATAACCAGCCAGCTTGCAGCACTTAACTATAGTATAGCCAGTCAGGAAGTCAATGGTGACAGTGCAAATGACTACAGAGATCAAAGAAACCTTTTGCTTGACAGGCTGTCAAAGCTCTGTAATGCTGAACCACTTGAAATGCAGGATGGACAGGTTGATGTTACTCTTGGCGGATACTACCTGGTCCAAAAAGGTATATCAACAAATCTGTATGTCGAAGCCAATGCCAAGAATGGAAATTACTATTATCCGATGTTGGCTGGAACTAAAACTGAAGTTAGTATAAAAGGCGGCATACTAAAGGGGTTACTGGAGTCCAGAGGTGAGGTCCCTGGTATAAAGGGTACCTACGAAAATGGAAATCCTAAGGAGAAGGTGGATATTACCTTTGCCATAGATACATCGGCCGGAACAGGCGCAGATTATCTTGCACAGCTTCAGACCACAATATCAAATTATATTAAAGATTTAAAAAATTCAGGAACAGATTTTAATTTGAGATTCGTATCAATGGGAGGCTCCTCAAGTGTCTTCAGATCCGATATGGTTCTTACTCAGGACAGCGTTGTAAACTTGGAAAATCCGACAGGTATACCTGATCCGGCTTACCCGACCTATGCGGAATTGGTTTCATTTATATCGGAAACTCCGGATACAGACGGAAATCTGAGCGAACTGGTCACTAGTCTGGAGAACATACAGACAGCAAATGGCTTCAGAGAGGATGCAGCTAAAGTATTATATGTTATCTCAAACAAGAGTATAAATGGGAACAGCGGTACCGAAGCTACTCCTGAGAATGTTGCCGACTATATAAACAGACTGAATAAGCTGGGAATTAAGACTTCAATTATAACTGAAAGACAATACTTCAAAGAGGGTCAGACTCCAACAGAACTGGGTTGGAATACGGTAGCCTCGGGAACAAAAGGAACAGTTCTTGAAATAGGAGATACAGATGAGGATTTCAACGGTCTGTACCAACAAATAAACAGCAATACAAGAAAAGCTGTTGCTGCAGCTATGGGCAATATACCTATATCAAAGAATATAGTATCTGATGTAAAAATAAAACTTAATGCTATGGTAAACAGCATAACTAGAGAAATTAATTATCTCCAGACGACCGGATTTACCTTGGACGGAAAGCCGGGTGTAAATTTCTTTGCCGCCATAGATGGAAAATATCCCATGCAGATAGGTAACCTTAGGCTGAGTGATGAATTATTAAGTGATAAGGGATTAAATAATATCACAGCTTCTTCATCTACAGCGAAGGGTGATAACTCTATTGCATTGGAAATTGCAAATCTGAGGGATACAGACTTAATGGAGGATAGTGCGGGAGATGTTACAGTTGATGAATTTTACAGGGCTATCATACTTGATATTGGTAATGGCGGGTCAGAGGCAATCAAAATAAGCGAAAGTCAGCAAACCCTTGTTCAATCTGCCGATGGGCAGAGAACTGCTATTTCAGGTGTATCTATGGATGAAGAAATGGCTAATATGATGAAATTCAAGTTTGCATATGATGCTTCTGCCAGAGTTCTTAATATTATAGACTCCATGATAGAAAACGTAGTTATGACTATGGGCAAAGTCGGCAGGTAGTTCTTAAATTAAGTTATTTAAGTATTAACATAAAGATTCATTATTATGATAGAAGCAATTGATTTTAATGGTTATTTGTTGTTTTATACTAGATACATTTCAGCATCAGAACAATTACTAAAAGAATAGGTGAGAGATATGAGACAAAGCTTTTTTGGTTTTAATATAGCGTTAAGCGGGCTGTATACGGCACAGAAAAATTTGAACACCGTAAGCCATAATATAACCAATGCCACAACACCGGGTTACTCCAGACAACAGAATGTCCAAGTTGCGTCAAGACCTATTTCAGTTTTGGACGGGACCGGTATGGTTGGCACAGGTTCCGAAGTTAAAACCGTTGAGCGTATCAGAGATGAGTATCTTGATTTTAAATACTGGAGTGAAAACATAGCCCACGGTGAATGGAGCAAAAAGGCTGAGCTGCTCTCAGAACTTGAAGCTACATTTAATGAACCCTCAAAAAGCGGTTTTGTAACCATAATGAATGAATTTTTCAATGCATACCAGGAGTTATCCAAAGACCCATCAAGTCCTTCCGTTCGTGCGCTGGTCAGGGAAAAAGGTTTTACTATGGCCAACTACTTTAACAATACAGCCACACACTTTGAGAAGCTGCAGGAAGATATCAATGATATGGTCAGAATCAGTGTTGATCAAATTAATTCATTAGCTTCTCAAATTCAGCAATTAAACAAGCAGATATATAATTTTGAAATACAAGGTCAGTCGGCAAATGATTTGAGAGATTCAAGAACTCTGCTTGTGGATAAGCTTTCCAAAATGATAAATATTCAAGCCACGGAAATTAGCTATGGAAAGCTTCCGAATGGCTCAGATGATATACATTTCCAGGTTAATGTGGGAGGAAAATCACTGGTAGACCACTTTAATATAAGTAAATTAAAGATTGAACAGCGCAAAACCAAATTAAATGAAGAAGATACCGGTAATCTCTATGAAGTGAAATGGGAGGACGGAAATTCCCTCAGTGTAACCGGCGGAGAGTTGAAGGGACTGTTGGATGTACGAGACGGTAAGGATGGAGCTTTAGGAGTTGACGCCACAAAAAAAAGTCCTATTTACAAAGGCATCCCTTATTACCAGATGAAATTAAACGAATTCGTTAGAACCTTTGCAATGGCCTTCAATGAGGGTTATATGCCGAATTCTGATGGCATATTGTCACATACAGCAGGAACCGGTCATGTGGAAGGATATGGTTATGATGCTGATATTACAGGTCCGGGACTTGCACCTGAGAAAATAAGGTTTTTTACAATGTTCGGCGACGGCAACACAGCTATATCCGGCAGCAAGTTGATTGAAGGGGCAGGGACAGCATTAAATGCCAACAATGTAAATGAAGACATAGTAAAAAAATATCAGAATATTACTGCTAAAAACTTTACCGTAAGCAGTGATGTAATGAATAATATTGACACTATTGCAACGTCCAATGTGAGGGGCGAAAACGGTAATATCAATCTTCTTAACAAAATAATGGAGCTTAGATCAAACCAAAGCCTTTTTTATGAAGGTGCACCCGAGGACTTTATGAAATCGCTGGTGGCAGGTTTGGGTATAGACTCCCAGCAGGCAACCCGCTTTAAGAGCAGTCAGGAGACAATAGTTGCTCAGGTTGATAACAGAAGAATGTCAGTATCCGGAGTTGAGCTTAATGAGGAAATGACAAACATGGTGAAATTCCAGCAGTCCTATAATGCAGCAGCAAGGATGATAACCACTATGTCGGAAATCTACGACACATTGATAAACAGGTTGGGAGTAGGATAATTTAAACGATAATAACAGACAATGTTAGCAAGTAATTTACCATATCAGGGCATTTATATTAACATTATTATCGAGACAAGTGATTAAGATTAATAGTTACTATAATAACATAATAAGTGGATTATGAAACACACACCCGGAGGATCATATATGCGTATAACAAACAATATGATGATTTCAAACTTAATGAGGAATCTCGGCAAGAATACCGAGAGATTAAGCAAGTATCAAAATCAGCTGGACAGCGGTAAGAAAATATCCGTTCCGTCAGATGACCCTGTAGTTGCAGCCAGAGCTCTGAAGCTCAGAACAGATGTAGCCAAGGTTGAGCAATACCAGAAGAATATCGGCGATGCTAAATCCTGGCTGGATGCAACAGATGTTGCCTTAGGTAAAATCGGAGACGTTATGCAGAAGGCCAGAGAACTTATGGTTCAAGCTTCTAATGGAACAAACACACCTGAGGAAACTCAAAAAATCGGGCTGGAACTTAAACAATTAAGAACTCAGGTGATTCATCTTTCAAATTCATCATACGCCGGAAGGTATTTATTTTCAGGCTTTAAGACTGATCAAAAGCTTATGAACGACGATGAAAATGACCCGAGCTTCGGCAATTTCATGGTTAACGTCAATACAGTCGGAGAGAGAATAAAATACGAAATAGGAGTCGGGGACAGTATTAATATAAATATTGCCGGCGGTGATTTATTCAATTACGGCGGTGATACATATAATCCCGGAAGTGGAGTATGGACTTTTAAAATTGACGATATAAAATACCCATTAACCATTACTGCTAACGACTTAAACCTCACGGTAAATGGAACACCCATCTCTGCAAATATTGGTGCGGGTCCCTATAATAATGTGTCAGAGCTGACTGCAGCAATAGAGGGGTCGGTTAACGGACTTTTGACTGCTCCAAATGGAATTGAAGTATCAATAGAGAATAATAGAATTGAATTTAAAACTACGACTAAGAGTGCCACATCTTCTATTACCTTAAATGGTTCTCTTGGTGGTTTTCTGACAGGCCTCAACGCAACGCCGACGGTTCAGAATACCGGAGCTGTGGGTGATACACCTGCAATGGTTAAGATGTTTAATGAGATCGTTGCATGTATGGATGCAGGAGATTACGAGGGAATCAGTGACAGACTGAGTACTATGGATGTTCAGATTGGTAATGTATTGAGGTGCAGGGCAGATATCGGTGCGAGACAGAACAGAGTTGATTTGACAGACGACAGAATGAGTAATGATTTGGTCAACTTTACAGACTTAATGAGTAAAAACGAGGATGTAGACGTTGCTGAGACCATTATGAACCTGAAAAATGAGGAAAACGTCTATCAGGCTTCTCTTGC
>JAEYWA010000138.1 GCA_023431385.1 Bacillota bacterium
CTCCACTATTCACATTTTATTAATATTTGTTATACAATCTTAACATTATTTCAGGAAAATCGTGGTATAATAATAAATGTAAAGCCATTATAAGCTTTTTCATTTTGTTCCTCCTTTAAACATATTGATTTGTTTTTTGTTATTTAGGGCACCTACATTATCAGGAATTATTATATTTTATAATCTGGGGTGCTTTTTTTCTGCCCAGAATATGGCTGTGTGGTTCCTATGGGGCAATAAATATTACCAGCTATAGTAAATTGTAATTTTTCAATCTTCAGATGTGAATTTACATCAGATAATTTACAAATATTTACTGGAGGATTTGTATTGCTATGGGGAAACATTTAGGTTATAATGTGTAAAGTGTACTGAGGTTGAGTAAATTAATAGAGTCTCCGCTTCCAAGGTGGAGAGTATCAATTTGAACGTTAATAAAGGAAAGTTATTAATAAAATCAGTATACATTACGATAAGCCAATTTTGGCCGTACTAGATGGGGAGGTAGCGGTGCCCTGTACCTGCAATCCGCTATAGCAGGATTGAATTCCTGTCCTAGGTTTTAGTATGTAGTGCCTGCCCTTTACAAGTGGCAATGAAAATTGGGTCTTGCGCAATAGAAGTCTGTGAACCCCGTCAGGTCCGGAAGGAAGCAGCGGTAAGCGGTTAATTCTGTGTGCCGCTAGGTTACCTGGTTAGAGTTAACTGTAATGGTAACGGCTATATATTTCTATCGACGATGGGTGTACGGCCATTCAAATAAAAACAAAGCAAGCCTGTTCAGGGTCATACGACTTATAGAACAGGCTCATTTTGTTTAATGGAAAATATTAAATATATGTTATCCGCCCTCGAAAGCTGTGCTATTATTAAGATAACTACAGAGTTGAAAACACATATATTTATTTATAAGATACATTATCCTTAAATGATTTAAGTACTTTGATTACGGGCTGCCGTATGAAAGAGAGGAAATGGAGCATGTCATATACAGCTTTATATAGAAAATGGAGACCCCTTGTCTTTGAAGATGTTGTTGAGCAGGAGCACGTGGTAAGAACTATAAAAAATACTGTTAAGTCTGAGAGAATCGGACATGCGTATCTTTTCTGCGGCACAAGGGGTACGGGTAAAACTACAATGGCAAAGATATTTGCCAGGGCCATTAACTGTCTTAATACAAAGGATGGAGATCCTTGTAATGAATGTGAGATTTGCAGGGGCATATTAAGTGACTCTATTCTTGATGTTGTTGAAATAGATGCGGCTTCCAACAATAGTGTTGACAACATTAGAGAAATAAGGGATGAAGTGGTATATGCTCCCTCCCAGGCGCGGTACAAAGTGTATATAATAGATGAAGTTCATATGCTGTCGGCAGGGGCTTTTAATGCGCTGCTTAAAACCCTTGAGGAACCGCCTGCCCATGTAGTTTTCATACTTGCGACTACCGATCCTCATAAACTGCCTGCTACCATACTTTCCAGATGTCAGAGGTTTGATTTTAAAAAGATAACTCCCGGAAGCATTGCTGAAAGAGTCAGAGTTATTGCAGGGGCAAGCGGTATTACACTTGAGAATGATGCAGCGCTGCTAATAGCTCGGTTGGCTGATGGAGCCATGAGAGACGCACTGAGTATTCTCGACCAGTGTATTTCCATGGGAAGCACCGAAATAACCCACCAGAACGTACTGGACGTAATCGGTATTGTAAGTGATGACTTTATAGCTGAAATTGTTGACTATATAAAGGATAAAAACGTGGAGGGATTGGTAAGCGGTGTAGGAAGGCTGTCCTCCAACGGAAGGGATATTCTCAGGTTTGCTTCCGATCTTGTTATGTATTTCCGAAACCTGCTCCTTTGTAAAATAACCAAAAACCCGGCTGATATTATTGACATAAGCAAACAGTATCTTGAAAATATGAAGGAACAGGCTGAAGCCTTTACCAACGAAAGAATAATTGCAATAATAAAGGAACTGTCAGCCTTTGAGTCCCAGCTTAAATACGCGCTAAATCAACGGGTGTTTCTCGAAGTGATGCTTATATCCATAAGTGTGGGGAGCACGGGCCAAAGTTCAGATAATAATGATTTGGCTGACAGGATTGCTGATCTTGAAAATGCTATCAGATCCGGTGCAGGCGCAGCCCAACCCCGGAGTTTCATCGATGCTGCGCCTGCGGCAGGCTTTCCAGCCCAGGGTGAGGCTTCCGGCAGGATGCTTGACAAAGTGCCGCCTGTACCGAGTGCAAGTGGGGGCGGAAATCCATTTGCCTCAAGTCCGGCAGGTGGAACAGGATTACAGGCTGGATTTGGAGCAAACGGGTCAACAGGCGCCGTAAGTTCAGTCAGCAGCCATGGCAACAGCGGTACTGGAGCAAGCAGTACAGGCTCAGCCGGTAGTGCAGCTGGAAAAAAGGCGGAACACCAGCCTTTGGAGGAATGGCCTGATGTAATGAAAGAGCTTAAGGCCAGTGGAAGAATGATGCTGGCAACCTATTTAATGTCCGCGAGGGCTGTGGCCGGGGATGGTACAACCATTCTGATTGTTTTTCCTTCCGGTGTCGGGTCGTTTAAAACTGTAGTGGCAAAGCCCGAGCATGTGGAGGTGCTTCAGAACATTTTTACAAGGAAGCTGGGTAGACAGGTACGTATCAAATTTATTGATGAGGAGGAACTTGGAAATATGGTTCCAAGCCATACATCAGTTAAAAACAAGGAGCAGGAAAGTGCTCTATTGAAAAATGCAAGAGAAATTGCAGGTAAGCTGAATGTTCACCTTGATATAATAGATGAATAAGATATAATATTAAAGAGCAGTTAAATAATTAGTATTATTTGATTGGGATAAGATATATTTAATTATAAAACAGGAGGAAGTTATATATGGCAAGAGGCGGATTCCCAGGAGGCGGTGGCTTCGGAGGCGGAAACATGAACAACCTTATGAAGCAGGCACAAAAGATGCAAAAGGACATGGAAAAGGCTCAACAGGAATTGGAGAACAAGACTGTGGAGGTTTCTGTGGGGGGCGGAGCAATTTCTATAGTTGCTACAGGCAAGAAAGAAATCAAGGAAATTGTTATAAAGCCAGAAGTTGTTGATCCTGACGATGTAGAAATGCTGCAGGATCTTATATTGAGCGCCGTTAATGAAGCACTTAGGAAAGCAGATGAAGTTGCTAACTCTGAAATGGGTAAAATTACAGGCGGTTTGGGAGGATTCCCGGGACTGTTCTAGCATCAATAAATGTTTTGTAGAATAGTTAGAATAAATTTTAAGGATTCGTCGCGTTAGGTATATGATAAAAACATGTTAGGGACCTGGAGGTTTAAATGGATTACTACGCAGTTCCTGTTGCAAAGCTTGTAGAAGAATTTCAAAAGCTGCCCGGTATTGGACACAAGTCAGCGCAAAGACTGGCATTTCACGTTATAAACATGCCTATGGAGAAGGTACAGGGACTTGCGAATTCCATACTGGATGCAAAGCAAAAAACAAAATATTGTTCAGTCTGCAGTAATTTAACTGATACGGATCCTTGTCCTCTATGCAGCGGTACCACTAGAGACAAATCCTCCATATGCGTTGTGCAGGATGCCAGAGATGTTGTTGCTATGGAACGCACACGGGAATTCAAAGGCCTGTATCATGTTCTGCACGGTGCGATTTCACCTATGATGGGCATTGGACCTGAAGACATAAAAATAAAGGAACTGATTAGACGCTTGGGGGATGGTGAAGTCAAGGAGGTCATTTTGGCTACAAACCCCAATGTTGAAGGTGAAGCAACTGCAATGTATATTTCAAAGCTTATCAAGCCTCTCGGTATAAAAACTACCAGGATAGCTCACGGAATACCTGTGGGCGGTGACCTAGAATATGCTGATGAAGTTACACTTGCAAAGGCATTGGAAGGCAGAAGAGAAATATAATTATTCACACAAATTGTATAACAATAAAATAGTTTTACCACGCGCTAAAATAGTTTTGTCAGCAGGTAAAAAAGGTTAATCAGAAGCCATAGGGAAATTGCAAATAAAATTCTTGAAATTTTATGTTACGCAGTGGAGCTGTGGTTTTTTTGTGTTGTATTATACTCACTAGTTATTTGCTGGTATAGTACTTATTTGTAGATATAGGTGTAATATGGTAGAATTATATTATTAGTAATAATCTAAGGTCTTTTTTCAAGAGTAAAATAAAGACTAATTAACAGAGGCTTATAATTTTCATAAATGAATGCTATGGAGGAAAATGAAACTTATGAAAAGAACACTGGAAAATATCGCTGTTGAGCACGGTGACAGACTTAGGATAATTTCAGCAGACCGGTTGAAGGAACTGGAGGAAATAATAACAGACTTTAAGAAACAGGAAGAACTGAATGGTTTTCAGACATGGATTGTAGATAAGTTGTATAAGTTTGAGCCGACTCAAGCTCAATTTAATGTAAAATCTATAATTCTTATAGCGGTACATCATCCGTTTTACGCAAAAGTAGATTTTTATAAAAATGGTCAGAAAAAAACCTTTTTAAGCCTGGTGCGACCTGAATTTGATAAGACTGAAGCATATATAAGTGAATTTGCAGGAAAAAATGGATATTCCATAATGCAGGCTGAAAACCTTCCTCTAAAGAGATTGGGCGTACACTGTGGGCTGGCGGAATATGGACGTAATAATATTACATACATAGATGGCCTTGGCAGTAACTTCTCTTACATGGCTTTTTTCTCGGACATAGAGGTTGAGGAGGATACCTGGAGTGAAGTAAACAATGCAAAGCTTTGCAGTACGTGCCGTTTGTGTATTGACATTTGTCCTACCGGTGCTATTCTTAAGGACAGGTTTTTGATTGATAATCAGAGATGCTTGTCTTGTATAAATGAAGTACCCGGTGATTTCCCGGACTGGATACCTGTGGCTGTCCATCACACCTTATACGACTGCCTGATATGCCAGAGAGCATGCCCCATGAATAAGAATCAGCTTGATAAGGTTGCCGACTCAATCGCTTTTTCGGAAGACGAAACCAGTATGCTATTGGAAGGTAAGCCCCTTGACACTTTTTCGGTACAGCTAAAGGAAAAAGTCTATAAGCTGGGCTTGGATGAATGGTATCAAGCTATCCCGAGAAACTTAAAGGTATTATTTGATTTATCAGGTAGTTTATCAGAATAGATTGTACAAGAACAAAAGCGGACACGGGGTTCCTTTTATTCTTGTATATTATGCTATTAATGGAAATGTAGTATAAAAGCAATACCCGAAGCTTCAGAACGTATTCTTTTCTATGCGAAAAAAGGGTACACGGCTTTAGATAAAGAAGTTTATGAATTATGGTGATTACTATATCCAGACAAAAAAGGGCTGTTGCACGATGAATAAATTTTGTTCATTGGGTAGTAGCCCCCTTTTTTCTTGTTAAATAACATTAATTATCATAAAATATGCTTTGTACTTCAAATACTTGGACAAGCTTGGGAAATAGTGCAGAATAATATTATGATTCATATCGGATATATATTTGAACACTTTTAGATATGTTACACAAAAAGTAAATAAAAATTTTGATTAATTTTGGTATATATATCCAATATTTTTAAAAAAAGTTATTATATAATATTAATTGTTAAAGCCATTGTGAATCGGAGAATAGTACATGTAATATGGAAAAGCAAGGGGGAGTGATTGGAGTTGCTTGTTAGTATTGGCCTTGAGTTTTACTCGGCGCTTTTATCAGCATCTATTATTTGTTATATTATCTGTAGAATAAATTCAGATATTAAAAAAGCATCTATAATAAATCATATTATTAGCAGCTTGTCTATTGCTTCCATTATAACATCTGTTAACGTAGCGATACCAGATCTAAATATGGGAATGGAATTGATGGCTTTTAGTATAACAATTTTATTTGTTGTAATTCCTTTATATAAATATAATATGTACTATACGACTATTTCAGTATTTCTTAGCGTATTAATACTCAGCCTCGGAGACCTGCTTGTATCCCTTGCTTATGCTAATTTTATGAAATTTAATCCGGATCAGCTCCGTTCAAGCTTTGTTCACATGACAATCGGGAAACTCATGTCCTTTTTGTTTTCTTATATTGTGTTGAATTTCCTTGCAGATGATTTTATTAAAGCAAGGAAGAGGATTTATAAAAATCATAAGAAATTCATGATTCTGCTTTGTGGGAACCTTATTACAGTGTTTGTTATCCTTTTATTCGTATTCAGTCTATTCAGTTTTACTTTTGAGATCAAGGATGCGGTTACTCGAAACAACATATTGTTTATAAGCGTTTTCATAATAATTGCAGTATTATTGGCTTCAATTGCAGGAACCTTATATCTCATAAACTACTTTTTACTCAACAGACTAAAGTACGACAGACTAAAAATGGACAACCTCAAGGATGTTTTGACGGGAACCCTTAACAGAGGCTCAGGGCTAAATTTCATTGAGGACCAGCTCGAAAAGTGCAAAAAGCAAAAAAAATCTATGACTATATGCTATATTGACGTAAATGATTTAAAAATTATAAACGATATGCTTGGACACAGGGAAGGCGATTTCCTCATAAAGACCATTATAGCTACGATAAAGAAGAATATTAGGGAGACAGATGTAATCAGCAGACTGGGAGGAGATGAATTCGTTATTGTTTTTCCGGGCTGTACTATGGACTATTCCGAAAGGGTTATGGAAAGGATTTCTGGGGAATTAAGGCAGTTGAAACCCTTCGTAAATAAAGATTATAACATAAGTATAAGTTACGGCTTTTCGCAGTATAACGGAGAATTGGATATTACAGTTGAAGGCCTTCTGGATAAGGCTGACCACCAGATGTACCAAAATAAAAGAGCTATTAAGGCTATGGCTTAACTGAAAATTTCATTTGAAATTCACAGACCCATCACAATTATTTTACGAGGATGATATATAATAATATTATTCCGGCAAAATAATTGTAATGGGTCTTTTAGTGTAAGAGGATGGTGACTGTATGTACAGGATTCTGGTAGTTGATGATGAAGCAGGAATACGTGATATTGTTAAGAAATATGCAGTCTTTGAAGGCCACGAAATCAGCGAGGCGGCAGATGGGATGGAAGCTATTCGTATCTGCAGGGAAAAGGACTTCGATATAATTGTAATGGATGTTATGATGCCGGAATTGGATGGTTTCTCAGCCTGTAAGGAAATAAGAAAGTCAAAAAAAACCCCAATACTTATGCTCTCTGCCAGAGGGGAAGAGTATGATAAAATTCATGGTTTTGAACTTGGAATAGACGATTATGTTGTAAAGCCTTTTTCTCCTAAAGAGTTAATGATGAGAATCAATGCAATTATTAAGCGCAGCAGCGGTTCAGGTGCTGAAGAAAATAAGAGGAATATTGTATGCTTTGAAGGCCTGACGGTAGATTTCACAGGAAGGCTTGTCCAAATTGATGGTGTTAAAATCGACATGTCTCCGAAGGAGTATGATTTGTTATTCTATCTTGTTAAAAACAGAGGGATAGCTTTAACCAGGGAAAAATTGATTACTGATGTGTGGGGGTATGACTTTTTTGGTGATGACAGAACCTTGGATACCCACATAAAGCTCCTTAGAAAGAGTCTGGGTGATTACAGCAAATTTGTAGTTACCCTCAGAGGGGTGGGATATCGCTTTGAAGCTTGAAAAAATGAGTATAAAATACAAGCTGTTTCTCTATCTTGCAGTTTTTGCAGCCGCCATCCTGCTGATGCTCTGGTTCTTTCAGACTATTTTTCTTGATGACTTCTATAAGCAGATAAAGATCAGTGATATAAAGTCATCAGCTGAAACCATAGAAAAGAATATAGACAATGATAATTTGAATGGATTATTGGATTCAATTTCAGAGCAGAGTCAAACATTCATTAGAATTGTTTTGGAGGATGGAACCAACGTATACTCATCGGACGCTGCACCCGACAGCATAATTCACAGGCTGCCCGGTACCGAGCTCTATGAACTTTATCAAAAGGCGGTAAAGAATGGAGGAACTTTACTTGAATTTCGTGATGGCGGCCAGCCAGGACAAAGAGCCAAAACCCTTGGGCCTATTGAGGGAATGATGCCAAAGGGTTTTGATCGCATATATGAAAGTATGATCTATATTAAAGTCGTTGACAGGGAGGACGGTTTAAAAGCCGTCATTATGCTCAATTCAACAATAACTCCTGTCAATGCAACAGTAGATACTTTAAGAGTACAGCTGGAGTATGTTACAGTGATCACGATACTTCTGGCTGTGGGCATGGCCATTTATATCTCAAAAAAAATATCAAAACCAATTATAAAAATCAACAACTCAGCAAAAGAACTGGCTAAGGGCAATTACGCTACAGCCTTTGAGGGAAGGGGCTACCTTGAGATAGCAGAGCTGAACGATACACTTAACTACGCAGCTAAAGAGCTGTCTAAGGTTGAGGGGCTGAGGCGTGAACTGATAGCAAATATTTCACATGACCTGAGAACGCCTCTCACAATGATAACGGGTTATGGTGAGATAATGCGTGATCTGCCAGGAGAAAACACTCCTGAAAATATTCAGATAATTATTGATGAGGCAAGGAGACTGACCACTCTGGTAAATGATGTACTTGATATTTCAAAATTGCAGTCAGGTACTCAGACACTTTCAATAGAAAACTTCAACCTTACTGAAAGTATTGAGGAAATTTTGCTAAGGTATAACAAACTGACAGAACAGCAAGGGTATAGGTTTGAGTTTATCAAAGATGGAGAGGTCTGGATTAAAGCTGACCCTGTAAAGATATCTCAAGTTATATATAACCTGATTAACAATGCTATAACCTATACTGGTCAGGATAAGTTGATAACCATCGTACAAAATATGAATAATCAAGTCGTAAGGGTAGAAATAATAGACACTGGGGAAGGAATAGACCATGACCTGCTTCCATTGATCTGGGACAGATACTACAAGGTGGATAAAGCTCATAAACGAGCTGCAATAGGAACGGGACTAGGACTGTCTATTGTAAAAACCATTCTGGACATGCATGAGGCAAAATATGGTGTAATTAGTAAAAATGGAGATGGAAGTACTTTCTGGTTTGAATTGAAACTAAGTTTGCAATAAATAATTTACGTGAATTAACAGAGATAAAATCACCTTATAAACGTAAAAAAATGGTAAAGCAACAATTGGTAGGAACAAAAATATTGAAGGCTACCGGAGATTGGTGTAAAATAAGGCTTGGCTTCAAAAATCCTAACTTTAGTTGTTCATGGAGGCATGATTAATGAGTGAACTAATATACATTACAGGTCATAAAAATCCCGATACGGATTCCATCTGTGCTGCTATAGCTTATGCCGAGCTAAAAAAAAGACATGCGATAAATGCAGTGCCTGTAAGGATAGGTGATATTAATAAAGAAACAGAATTTGTTCTTAAGTACTTTGGGGTAGACATCCCGGAATACAAGGAAACTGTTCGCACACAGGTATCTGATCTAAACATGGACATAATCAACCCGGTATCTGAGGACATCTCCATAAAAGCTGCATGGAGTATTATGCAGAAAAATAACATTAAGGTACTGCCTGTTGCAGATATTAACAGTAAACTATTGGGTATTATTACCCTGTCTGATATTACGAGTAGTTATCTGGATGCCCTCGAAAATAATATCCTTTCTGCCAGTAACACTCCCTTAAGAAATATAACTGATACTCTCAGCGCAAGACTTATATGCGGGAATGAGGATAATTTCAAAGCCGCAGGAAAAGTAGTTATTGCTGCAATGATTCCTGAGGACATGAGGCCGTTTGTGGAAAAAGGAGATATTGTAATTATCGGAAACAGGAAAGACAGCCAGATGGAGGCAATCTCCATAGGTGTAAGCTGCCTGATACTTACCTGTGGGGGGCAGATAGACCAGGAAGTGCTGGACTATGCCCAGGAAGCTGGGTGTATTGTACTTGAAACCTATTATGATACGTTCACCACAGCCAGGTTGATAAATCAAAGTATCCCTGTAAGCTATATTATGACTAGGAAGCAGTTAGTATCCTTTAATATTCATGACTATATTGATAACATAAAAGAAAAGATGTTGAAGACAAGATATAGAAGTTATCCGGTTGTTGACGACGAGGGACGAATAAAAGGCTTTATTTCGAGGTACCATCTTATATCCCAAAGGAGGAAAAAAATTATCCTTGTGGATCATAATGAAAAAGCTCAGACCATTGATGGTGTTGAGCAGGCTGATATACTTGAAATTATTGACCATCATAGAATAGGTGACATACAGACTACCTACCCGATTTATTTTAAAAATGATACCGTAGGAAGTACGTCTACGCTTATAGCCAATATGTATTTTGAAAACGGCTTAAACCCTTCCAAAAAGATAGCAGGTATCCTTTGTGCAGCAATCATATCAGATACAATGAAATTCAAGTCTCCTACCAGTACCTATGCGGATGAACTTTCAGCGAACAAACTTGCCAAAATAGCAGATATCAATATTGAGGATTTCGCAAAAGCGCTTTACAAAGCTAGCGCCTCTTTGGAGGGAATGAGTCCTCAAACAATATTAGATTACGATTTTAAGGATTTTAATCTCAATAAATATAAGCTTGGAGTTGGGCAGATAAATTCCAGTGATTCGGAAGCTTTTGGAAAGGTTAGAGACAGCTTGCTTGAACACATGAAAATCGTCCGGGAAAATAAGGGCTATAATGTTATACTTCTGATGGTTACTGATATAGTAAACGAGGGCTCGGAAATATTATTTGCTGCTGATGATAGGGGGCTTGTGGAAAAGGCCTTCAACATTAAAAGTGGAGAAAAAAGTGTATTTCTTAGCGGTGTTGTTTCAAGGAAGAAGCAGGTAATTCCTATGCTTTCAAGAGCTATACAAAGAGAAATGATCTGATTTGGACTTTCAAAATTAAAGAAGTAACCAAAATGGGACCTCCTTTTACGGGGTGGTCTCTTTTTTATTGGTATATGAATTTTTATATTCTCTATTCTTTGAATCAGCTAAAATAACTGGTGGGTATGGTTAAAACTTTTTTGTTGGGTTTTGATAAGAAAAGTTAACTTTTTTAACAGAATTCAGATTATGTTCAGAAAATCATCACATTGATATATTATCATATGTTTTGTAGAAATAACACTTATTAGTAATATGATATTACAACAATAACAGAGGTGAGACAGTATATGTATAAGTCAAAGCTGAGGCATGAATTGAAACACAATATAAATTATTCTGATTATATCGCACTTCGTCAGAGACTAAAATTTATTGCAGAGCAGGACCCCAATGTTGATAAACACGGGAAGTATAGAATCAGAAGTCTTTATTTTGATAATTTTAGTAATAAGGCCCTGATGGAAAAGATTAATGGTGTTAATAATCGAGAAAAATTCAGAATCAGATATTATAATAGTGATTTTAATTACATTAAGCTTGAGAAAAAGGGCAAGATAAATGGTTTATGTTATAAAAGATCCACCAAACTCACAGTAGACCAATGCAATATGATATTGGCTGGTGATATGGAATGGATGAAGCAATCCTCAGATCCATTGATAAGCGAGCTCTATTATAAAATGTATTATCAGCAGTTGAAACCAAGGACTCTGGTGGACTATGTAAGAGAACCTTATATTTTTAAACCCGGAAATGTAAGGATTACTATCGATACTGATATAAGAACCGGATTAAATTCTAAAGATCTTTTTAATCAGCAACTCCCCACTCTAAAAACTAGCCCAAATAGACTAATAATTCTTGAAGTGAAGTACGATGAGTTTTTACCGGGGATTATAAGAGATATTATCCAAACCAATAACCGGAGGAGTGCAGCCTTCTCCAAATACGCTGAATCCCGCGTATTCGGGTAAATATGACGAATAATTATAAATTAAAGGTTTTGCCTGCTCTATAAAGGTATCTGAGCAGTTCTAATATATTAAACAAACTAATAGGAGGCGTTTTACGTGAGTTTTAATGATATTTTCAAATCAAGTTTTATTGAGAAGGTGTCCTCATTTTCACCCTTGGACATGATTATTGCACTTGGACTTTCCTTTGTACTGGGGCTTTTCATTTTCTATGTATACAAGAAAACCTTTAATGGTGTTATGTATTCAGCAAGCTTTGGAGTTTCTCTGATAGCGATGACACTTATTACTACGCTTATAATTATGGCAGTAACCTCAAATGTTGTACTTTCACTGGGTATGGTCGGTGCATTGTCAATTGTGCGTTTCAGGTCAGCTATCAAAGAACCTATGGATATAGCATTTCTTTTCTGGGCAATATCGGCAGGTATTGTAACTGGTGCTGGGCTTATTCCTTTAGCAATTTTTGGTTCGGTATTTATTGGAGTAGTGATGGTCATTTTTGTAAATAAGAAAAGCACCGATAACCCTTATATATTGGTAGTGAATTGTTTTGACGATATGTCGGAAGAACTTGTTACAAAGGCTGTAAATGAGAATGTAAATAAATATATAGTTAAGTCAAAGTCGGTTTCAGTAAGTGGAATAGAGCTTACCATAGAAGTAAGACTTAAAGATATGACAACTAAATTTGTTAATGATATTTCGCAGATTGAAGGTGTATCAAATGCCGTGCTTGTTAGTTATAATGGCGAGTATATGTCGTAAAAAAGTTGGAGGTTTCATTTCATGATTACCAGTAAATATATAAACATTTTTATAGTTGGCAGCCTTGTTTTCGCGATGATCTTATCGGGATTACTGATCCTCTTTCCGAATACAGAAGAGGTTGAGGTTTCGGCTTCTCAGCCTCAATATGCTTCGAACCTATTTAATAAGAATGAAGTTTCTTCAATAGATATAAAGATAGACGAAAAAGAATGGAAGGATATGCTGGATAACGCAACACAGGAACAATATATCTCCTGTGATGTTACCATAAATGGCACGACTATTAAATCAGTGGGCATAAGGCCTAAAGGAAACTCCAGCCTGTCTACCGTTGCTCAGTCGGATTCTGACAGATTCAGTTTCAAGTTTGAGTTTGATCACTATATAAAAGGGCAGAGCTATCTTGGGCTTGATAAAATGGTAATAAACAATATACAATCAGATGCCAGCTATATGAAGGAATATCTCTCCTACGATCTAATGAGCTTTATGGGAGTGAAAACACCTCTTTTTGCATATACAAATGTTTCGGTTAACGGTGAAAATTGGGGCTTTTATTTAGCTGTTGAGGCTTTGGAGGAGTCCTTCGCCCGGCGTAATTTCGGATCTGATTATGGAAGGCTCTATAAGCCGGAGAGTATGGAAATGGGTGGGGGCATGAAGGGTTTTGCTCCTATGAATAACAAAGCTGCTGGGCCGGGTGGAACAGATAGAGTAGGTCAAGCTGGTCAATTTGAGAACAACAGGTCAGGTGATGCCAATAAAAGTAAAGTAGGCGATGCCAATATAAATGCAGCTGATAATGCTAGTAAGAATGCCGTCAACTCTCAGCCGGATATGCAGCAGAAGGGTGGGGGAAACGGTTTTGGAGGCAGAGGATTTGGTGAGTCAGGTGGCGGCACGGACTTGAAATATACTGATGACAAGATCAGCAGTTACTCAAAAATTTTTGATAATGAGGTATTTAAAGGCACTGATGAAGATTACAACACTGTAATTAAAGCCTTGAAGAATTTGAATTCAGGAACTGAACTTGATAAATATGTGGATGTGGATGCCACCTTAAGATACTTTGCTGCAAATACTGTTCTGGTTAATTTGGACAGCTATTTCAGCAATATGAAGCATAATTACTATCTATATGAAGAGGACGGCAAGCTGACAATGCTGCCCTGGGACTACAACTTGGCTTTTGGGGGCTTCCAGTCGGGATCCTCTGAAGCTGCAGTGAATTTTCCAATAGACACACCTGTTTCCGGGGTTGATATGTCCGAGCGCCCTATGCTGGCAAAGCTACTTGAAGTTGACGAATATAAGGATAAGTATCATGACTACTTGCGGCAGATTGTAGACGAGTACTTCAACAGCGGCAGATATGAAAGTACAATTAATAATATCAGCACACTTATCTCAAACTATGTAAAGGAGGATCCATCAGCTTTCTACACATACCAGCGATACACTGAAGCGGTTACGATGATAAAGGAATTTGGAAAGCTCAGGGCAAAGAGTATAGAAGGCCAATTGGATGGGACTATTCCAGCAACTACTGATGGACAAACTAAAGCAAGTGATAAACTTATTGATGCATCAGCTATAAATTTATCAATTGTGGGCTCACAAGGCGGGGGTCCCGGAGGTGGAGCTTGGGGCGGTAAGGGCCAAAACATGAATACAGATAATACAAAGTCAGATGCCCCTCAGCAGAATGAGGGGCTCCAGAATAGTCCTCCAACCCGGGATAATCCTCCGCAAAAGAATACTCAAAAGAACCCTCCTGACCAGGGCGGTCAGCAACAGACGGATAATCTGCAGACTGATGGCGACCGAAAAGGCGTTCCGGGGTTTGGCAATATACCCGATCGAGAATTAATGATGCAGGCAATGCAGATAATTCAAGAGGCAAATGGGCAGGAACTGACTGAAGAACAGACAGCCAGGCTGGAAAAACTCGGACTGACAGAAGAACAAATCGCAGCAATTCAACAGATGGCTACTCCAACAGGACAGCAACCGAATTCTGCCCGCAGTTTTTTCAGCAAAGCCAATCTACTCATTATAGCCGGCAGTACAGTATTTTTGATATCAGGTTTGATTTTTGTTGTAAAATTCAAAAGGCAGAAGTATATATAAATTATAGTACCCATAAATGAAGTTTTTGTGTAAAAGAAGTTTGTCTATATATAATATTTATTCGGGTACAAATAGGGTAAAGCGAAAGGACTCCTCGCAGGTTTGAAGGAGTCCTTTTGCTGTGCTATTTGACACGTATAAGGCTTTTTAGTATAGTTAATGTATTATTATTCAGATTATGTAATAAATACTTTTTTGGAGGATGAAATACGTTGCTTACCAGGATACTATTGATTATAGTTCTTGTTTTCTTGAACGCATTCTTTTCTGGAGCTGAAATTGCTCTGATATCGCTAAATGACAAGCTCATTAAGAAACAGGCGGAGGAAGGTAATAAAAAAGCAAAGCAACTTTACAATTTCCTAAGTGAACCAAGCCGTTTTCTTGCAACAATTCAAATTGGAATAACCTTTGCCGGTTTTCTGGCCAGTGCTTTTGCGGCAGAGAGTTTCGTAGATGATTTGGTAAGCCTTGCATCAAGACTTGACCTTCATCTTGGAGAGGCTCTGATCCGTACAATTTCTCTTGTATTGATAACTATTATTCTTTCATATTTTACACTTGTTTTTGGTGAACTGATCCCTAAAAGAGTGGCAATGCAAAAAGCTGAGTTAATATCCAGAATAGCCGTTGGGCCTTTAACTTTGCTGTCACGGATAACCAATCCCTTTGTGAAATTTCTTACAGGTTCCACTAATTTCTTTATAAAGCTCTTCGGGGGAAATCCTTCGGCTGATGATAATGAAAGGGTTACTGAAGAAGAAATTCGAATGATGATGGAGGTTGGAGAAGAGAAGGGTGTTATTCAGGATACCGAAAAAGAAATGATTGATAACATTTTTGACTTTGACAACAAGCAGGTATCTGAAATTATGACCCACAGGACAAAAATTGTAGGTATCCAGGTAGACTCGGATCTGGAATATGCATTATATGTTATGGATAGGGATAAGTACACAAGAGTCCCTGTTTATAAGGAAAATATCGATAATATTGTTGGAATACTCCACGTGAAGGATTTGATTCAGTATATGCTGAGTCCATCTAAGCAGTTCAATCTGGAAAATATAATCAGGTCCCCCTATATGGTACCCAAATCCAAGCGTACAGACGAACTTTTCAGGGAATTGCAGAAGAGCAAAATACATATGGCTGTCGTAATTGACGATTACGGTGGTACAGCAGGAATAGTGACGATGGAAAACCTGTTGGAGGAGATAGTAGGGAACATATTTGATGAGTATGATATAGAGCATAAGGATGTTGAATATCTGGAAAATGATACATATGTTTTTGAGGGTGCCATAAGCCTTGACAAGGTATCTGAAGTACTGAAGGAGACATTACCGGTTGATAATTTTGTTACTCTAAGCGGGTTTATTATGGATCTGCTGGGAAGAATACCGAAAACCGGAGAGAATCCCGAAGTAGAATATAAGAATATTGCTTTCAGGGTTACCGAAATTGAAGGAAAGAGGATTGAAAAGGTTGAGGCGAGAAAGATATTAGAAACTGCAAATGTTGAATAATAGAACTGATAATAACTATATGAATGTCATATATCATTTATAACATTGGGTAAAAAAAGAGAGCAGTCTCAGAATGGAAATAAATTCTATTTTGAGGCAGCTCTCTTTTTAAGTTAAAGCAGCCTCCGATGAAGCTGCTATAGTGTAGTAATTGAGTTATTGGAAAAAGGGAGTAGCTTTGAAGTAATTAAGGCAGTGAACCCCCCTAGTTATGAAAGTAAATTAAACATAAATTAAGTGATAATAATGTAAAATTAATATAATTAATTAATATTTAATAAAAATTAATAAATAAATTAAAATTTTTAAAATAAAGTGTTGACAATTTTTGAGAATAGGAATAATATATAGTTGTAAGCTTAATAATATTAAAGAAGTGATTAAAAAAATTAATATTCTATACAAAAGATTTTAAGGTTAACCAGGTTCAATAAATATTTTCTAAAATTTTAAGAGGTGATTTTATGGCAAGAGAAGCTATCGGTAAGTGCCCGGTTTGCGGGAGCGAAACAGAGGTTACAAGAATAACCTGTAATAGTTGTGACACAGTTATAGAAGGACACTTTACATTATGTAAGTTCTGTAAATTGACAATTGATCAAAGAAACTTTCTGGATGTATTCATAAAATGCAGAGGAAACATAAAGGAAGTTGAGAAGGAACTTGGAGTGTCGTATCCTACTGTTAAGAATAAGCTGGAGGATGTGGCATCAGCCCTTGGACATAAGGGAGAACCAGTACCTGAGGCTCCTGGCAGGAGGAAGGAAATACTTGATAAATTGAATGCCGGTGAAATTAGTGTTGAAGAAGCATTAAGCCAAATGAAGGAATAATAAATGCGGGTGAATTAGGAGGGATTTTAGCGATGTCTATTAGCGAAGAAAGATTACTGATATTAAAGATGGTGGAGGAAAAGAAAATATCCACCGAGGAGGCTGCAAAATTGTTAGCAGCACTTGAGGATGAGACTAAAAAGGAAAATACTGAAAACTTCAACCATAGAAGAAATCAAAAATCAAACGGTTTTGCAGAAGAAGCAGCAAAGGTAAGAGACAGGGTAAATGATTGGAAGAAGGAATTTAAAAGTAATTACAATCAGGCTGATTTTGATAACATGATTGATGATTTTGCAAATAAGGCTGAAAAGATTGGTAAAAATGTTGCAACTACAACTGCAGGAATAGTTGATAAGGTTATTGATTACGTTGGAAGCTTTGTAGACACAAATTCCTTCAACATTTTTGGAAGCCTGCAGATGGTACAGAAAAATTTTGAAGTTATTCCTGCCGAAGGTGCAAATCTTGAAATAAGCGGAATTAACGGCAGTATTGCAATAAAAAAGCATCTTGACCCTAAAGTTATGGTCATTTCCAGAATAAAGAGTCCCTCCCCGACAGGAGAAGGAATTGTTAATTTTGTAGATGATCCTCAGAACATATCAATAAAGGTCAGCAGCACAGCTTTTAATGTTAGTGTTTCCCATGAGATATTCATACCCGATGTTAAGTTTAAGACAATAAAGATAGAAAATTCAAACGGTAAAATTTATATTGAAGATTCTGTTTCCGAAGAAATCATTGCAACAACAAAGAATGCCCATATTGAGCTGATGGGTGTAAACAGCGACAAGGTTTCAGTTAATACCAAAAACGGCAGAATACAGCTAAATTATATAATCGGCGATAAAATTGACATAAATACCAGCAATGCTGTTATAGATATTAAACACATAAAAGTGAAAGATGTCAGCGCTGTTACAATAAACGGCAGAATTAACATCGAGAACGCTCAGAATATTGGCGAAAATTCAGATATGAATATGTATCTCAAAACCTCCAACGGTGGCATCAAGGTGAATATGAATGATATGGACAGCAGGGTTTATAAGGTAAAGGCACATGCAAGCAACGGTTCCATAAACCTTCTTATACCTGAAATAGTATATCACAATGTAAACCGTAAAGGCGTTACCGGAAGTTTTGTTGAGGCTGAAAGCAAGAATTACGAATCAGGGCTCAACAAGGTTAATATTACCGGTGAAACAATGAACGGGCTGATTGAGATAGTTAAGTAATTGCTTTGTAGTAAAATGCTTACGTGATAAAAATTTATATAGAACTTAGTACCCCTAAAAGAACTATCTTTAAATGGCTACTTAAAGATAGTTCTTTTATTGCGTCTATATATTGTTCATGTTATAATAACTAATTGCGATATAAAATTACAGATTTTAATGTGTATTAATTTAAGAGGACACATTTTGGACACGATAATATGGCAAGTAATAGTCAGTGGAGGATTTTATGTTTGATAAACTGCAGTCGGCAGAGGACAGGTACGAGGAAATAAGCCACAAGTTAAGCGATCCTGATGTTATTAATAATCAGGAGGAATATAAACGATATATGAAGGAATACTCCGATCTAGAGGAGATAGTTCAGAAGTTCAGAGAGTACAAGAAAGTAACCTCTGATGTTGAAGAGGCTAGAGAACTCTTGAACGATACCCTGGACAAGGATTTTCGTGAAATGGTTCAGGCTGAATTCGAGGATGCTCAGGAAAAGCTGGAAGCTATAAAGAAACAGCTTAAAGTTATGATTGTACCAAAGGATCCTAACGATGACAAAAATGTTATTGTAGAAATCCGTGGCGGCGCAGGTGGTGAAGAGGCTGCACTCTTTGCAGGGGTACTCTTCAGGGCCATGACCAGATATGCTGAGAGAAGGCGCTGGAAATACGAGATACTTGACTCAAACCCTACTGAACTCGGAGGTTTCAAGGAAGTTGTGTTTCTGATTGAGGGTAAGGGGGCTTACAGCCGTCTTAAGTTTGAGAGTGGTGTTCATAGAGTTCAGCGAGTACCCTCCACCGAATCAAGCGGACGTATTCATACATCCACAATAACAGTAGCAGTTCTTCCCGAGGTTGAAGAGGTTGATGTGGATATAAACCCAAATGACCTGAGAATTGATACTTACAGAGCCAGCGGTGCCGGAGGTCAGCATATTAATAAGACTGATTCGGCTATAAGAATAACACATATACCGAGCGGTATTGTAGTAGCCTGCCAGGATGAACGATCACAGCACAAGAATAAGGACAAGGCTATGAAAATATTGAGATCCAAACTTTATGACGCTGCTCAGGAGCAACAGATTAACGAAGTTGCCCAGGATAGGAAAAGTCAGGTTGGTACCGGGGACAGAAGTGAAAGAATAAGAACCTATAACTATCCTCAGGGAAGAGTTACCGACCACAGAATAAACCTCACTCTGTATAAGCTTGACCAGGTACTTGATGGTGATCTTGATGAAATAATTGATGCACTTATTACCACTGACCAGTCTGAAAAATTAGGCAGCGGCAGTGACGACGAAGATTAAAAATTGTTAATATTCTGCAGCATTTTAGAATAGTATGTCTTATAACGAGACGATAAATTTCCTCCTCGTTATAGACTTACTATATAAGGATGGGACTGCTGTGGAACACATATTAAAAATTGCTGTAATAGGCTTGATATCAGGAATTACCGGAACAGGTATAGGTGGATTGATAGCCTTTTTTGTGGGAAAAAATATAAGCAAAAGGATATTAAGCTCAATATTGGAGTTCTCTGCAGGTCTGATGACTTCGGTGGTTTGTTTTGAGCTGATACCGGAAGCGGTTGATATAGCAGGTCTTAACCTTACATTAATAGGGATACTGCTGGGAATACTGATAGTAATTTTTATCGATGATATTGTTAAGCAGATTGATGCAGTAAAGAATGCAAAAGGTAATTCAGACCTGTTGAGGGCTGGAATTCTGGTTTCCATAGGTCTTGCTATGCACAATCTGCCGGAGGGTTTCGCAGTAGGCTCGGGTTTTGAAGCCTCATTCAGCCTTGGAATTACGCTTACACTGATAATCGCAATACATGATGTCCCTGAAGGTATTGCCATGGCGTTGCCCATGAGAGTCGGGGGATTCTCGGCTGTAAAAGCCTTCGTGCTGACTATACTGTCAGGTGTGCCTATGGGGATTGGTGCCTTGATAGGAGCTGCTTTAGGGCAGGTTTCTGAGCAATTCATCGGAATTTGCCTGGGGTTTGCCGGTGGTGCAATGCTTTTTGTTGTATATGGAGAATTAATACCTGAGTCAAAAAGGATGTATCTGGGAAGAATGTCATCTGTGGGCAATATACTTGGTATTTTGTGTGGTATAATAGTAACAATGATAAATTGAGTTAGATTTTTGAAGTTAGAAGTAGGAAGTAAGAAGTAAGAAGCAGGAAGTTAGATATTATTCTAATTTTGGAATTCAGGAGCACGGAACAATGAAAACCCAGGTTATAAAAATAGACCCTGAGAATATAGACATGGATAAACTGAATATAGCAGCAGAATTACTAAGATCCGGCAGCATTGTCGCAATTCCCACCGAAACGGTGTATGGACTTGGTGCCAATGCACTTGATCCTGAAGCTGTAGAAAAAATTTACAAGGCTAAAGGAAGACCTTCAGATAATCCTCTTATAGTACATATTGCTGAAAAGGAAAAGGTTTATGAGCTCACCGAAAGCATATCGGAAAAGGCCGTAATACTGATGGACAAGTTATGGCCGGGTCCTCTGACACTTGTACTGAAAAAAAATTCAATTATTCCTGAGATTATTACTGCCGGACTGGATACTGTGGCAGTTCGTATGCCCGGACATCCGGTGGCACGTGAGCTGATACGGGTGGCGGGAATACCTGTCGCTGCGCCCAGTGCAAATGCTTCCGGTAAACCAAGTACAACGACGGCGCAGCACGTCCTTGACGATATGGAAGGAAAAATTGCAATGGTGGTTGATGCAGGTGTCTCTCCGGTTGGCTTGGAGTCGACGGTGCTGGATGTTTCGGTGGACCCTCCTGTACTTTTAAGACCCGGTGGTATAACGCCAAGTCAAATTGAAAAATTTATTGGTCCCATAGACATGGATAAAACCATATTAGGGAAAATTAGTTCAGAAAACATTCCAAAGTCACCGGGGATGAAATATACTCACTACTCTCCTAAAGCACAGGTTGTTATAGTCAGAAGTAAAAATAGGGACAAGCAGACTGACAAAATTGCCGAGTTGGCGAAGAAGGCTGGAAGCCAGGGCAAGAAGGTGGGGATTTGCGCCACCGATCAAACAAAGGATTTATATAATGGCTTTGATATTCTGTCCATGGGAGATAGAGATATCCCCCAAACCATTGCAGCAAGTTTGTTTGCTGTCTTAAGAGAATTTGACGACAGGGGTGTTGATATAATTTTTGCTGAAGCAGTGGACGAGCATGAGGTGGGTCTGGCAATAATGAACAGAATGGTTAAGGCCGCCGGCTATGACATAGTAGAAGCTTAACGCAGGATTAGTATATTTGAATGCGGAGCTATAGGTTGAAGGAAATCTATAAATCAATAAAGGAGGTACCGAGCCCATGTCATTTCTATTAAAGGAAGACATATTTTATTGATGTTCCTTGCGGAATGCTGGGCATGGGCATAATCATGCAAACTGAACAGTGCGATGAAAATATGTTGGTTCCTGATAAAGATGCCAACACTTTTAATATTATATTTGTATGTACAGGAAACACCTGTAGGAGCTGTATGGCTGAAGGTATCTTCAGAGCATTTTCCCAGCAGGAAGAGAGACTTAGGGGAGCAGTTGTTTCGTCAAGAGGAATTCAGGCCTTCGATGGAGACCCCGCTTCCCTTCATTCTGTCGAAGCGTTGAAAAAACTTTGGGGCATTGATATATCCATTCATAAGGCAAGGCTTCTCTGCCCGGAAGATATGAATAAAGCCGGACTGATATTGACTATGACAAGGCAGCACAGGGATTTTCTCAGAAGCAGATTCCCTGGAAAAAAAACCAATATTTATACTTTGAAGGAGTATGCTTATCCTGAGCAGGCAGCTGATGGAAGAAGTCTGGATATCACCGATCCCTTCGGAATGCCTTATGAAAGCTATGAGGCCTGTGCCAGAGAAATATATGACAGTGTTCACAGGGTTATATCACATAGGTTTGACTGCAGATAGGAAACGCGAACCAATAGGGCTATTTTTTTTGACATGTAATAATTTATACTATAAAATAAATAAAGAATGGCATACCTAAAAACAGTTAAAATAATGAACAAATAATAAATAGTGGCACAGGCAATTTTCCTAAAAAGACTTCCGATAGTACTTATAATATATATGGTCTGCTTCGGCAAATTGGTACTGCGCCGGAAATGGAGATAAATTTGATAGCAATAGGTAGTGATCATGCTGGATATCTGCTGAAAGCGGATATAATAAAATTTCTTGAAAGTAAGGGACTTAAGGTCAAGGATTTTGGAACCAATTGCCCTGATTCTGTAGATTATCCGGATTATGGACAAGCAGTAGCCGAAGCTGTAAGTAATCAGGAATGTGAAAAGGGTATTGTTATATGTGGTACAGGAATAGGTATTTCAATAGCATGTAACAAGGTTCCGGGAGTAAGATGTGCTTTGTGTACCGATAGCTATATGGCAAAGATGAGCAGACAGCATAATAATGCAAATATTCTTGCAATTGGTGAAAGAGTCGTAGGCCCGGGGGTTGCCCTGGATATCATTGAAACCTGGCTTGAAGCAGAGTTTTTAGGCGGCAGGCATGGTGACAGAGTAAATAAGATTTCCAATATTGAAAAAAAATATTTTACAAAGTGAGGAATAAAAATGGAAAGTGTATTTGTTTTTGACCACCCACTGATACAGCACAAAATTTCTTTACTTAGGGATAAGAACACAAACACTAAGGAATTCAGGGAGTTGGTATCAGAAATAGCAATGCTTATGGGCTATGAAGTAACAAGAAATATGCCACTGAAGGAAGTCGAGATTGAAACGCCTGTTGGAATAGCTAAAACCAAAGTTATTTCAGGTAAAAAATTAGGAATTGTTCCAATTCTGAGAGCCGGTCTGGGAATGGTGGACGGTATGCTAAATTTGCTTCCCATGGCAAAGGTTGGACATATAGGGTTATATAGAGATCCTGAAACCTTGGAGCCTGTTGAATACTACTGCAAGCTTCCTGTTGATGTTGAGGAAAGAGAAATAGTTGTGTTGGATCCAATGCTTGCAACAGGCGGATCAGCATCTGCAGCAATTCAATTTATAAAGAACAGAGGCGTAACCAACATTAAATTAATGTGTCTGATTGCAGCAAAAGCCGGAATAGAAAGAATCCGTAAGGATCATCCGGATGTAGAGATTTACTGTGCAGCTGTTGATGAGGTTTTAAACGATCACGCTTACATTGTTCCTGGCTTGGGAGATGCAGGTGACAGACTCTTCGGAACCAAGTAGTACTTTAAGGAAAATTATCAATTTTTATGCGAAATATGTGTGGGGCACAGTAGCGCATAATTGTAGCAGGGGGGTATATATGAGGCCATCTTGGGACGAATACTTCATGCAGATAGTGGATTTGATAAAAACCAGATCTACCTGCATGAGAAGACAGGTTGGAGCAATTATTGTTAAAGACAAAAGAATACTTTCGACCGGTTATAACGGTGCACCTGTAGGGTGTAAACACTGTTCTGAAGTAGGCTGTTTAAGAGAAAAGCTTAATATACCTTCAGGTCAAAGACATGAACTGTGCAGAGCTATTCACGCTGAACAGAACGCAATTGTCCAGGCCGCTTACAGCGGGACCAGCGTTAATGGTGCCACTTTATATGTGACAACACAGCCCTGCGTTTTGTGCGCAAAGCTGGCTATCAATGCAGGAATAATACGTATTGTATTTAACGGAGATTATCCAGATGAACTGTCTATGACTCTACTTGAGGAAGCAGGTATCGAGGTAGTTAAGGTTTAATATTAAACTTAATCAGAGCCAGAGGGAGTTTTAACACCTCCCTCTATTTTGATGTTTGGAGACCAAACCGAAAGAAGTATTTTGACTTCTTCAAGAACGGAAGGTGTATGAATGTCTAGTGTATTTGAGTATTTTATTTCTTTCACCCTTGCTTTTATAGTAGCATTTTCAGCAACTCCGGTGGTTAAAAGCCTGGCGTTTAAAATAGGGGCTGTTGATATCCCGAAGGATGACAGAAGAATGCATAAACAGCCTATAGCAAGACTGGGAGGCTTTGCAATTATAGCCGGATTCTTTATGTCAATACTTTTCAGTATAATCAGTTCCAGGTTTTTATCAGTCGGCACTGCTATTGTTTTTGATACACAGTTTATTGGATTGCTGATTGGTAGTTCGATTATTGCAATCCTTGGTGTGATTGATGATATAAAGGCGTTAAGTGCAAAACTTAAATTCCCGATTCAGATAATAGCAGCACTTATAGTTGCTGTTACAGGTACAAGGATCGATTTTATAACCAACCCATTCTCAGATATAGGTATTTCAACCTTTGGACCATGGATTTCATACCCCATAACAATTTTATGGATTGTGGGAATTACGAATGCTATTAACTTTATTGACGGTCTTGACGGCTTGGCAGCAGGAGTATCCTCTATCGGTTCATTATCGTTGTTCTTTGTATCGGTTATCAGACCGGAGCCGGATATACATACAGCAGTTCTGGCAGCAATTCTTGCAGGCTCAGCCCTTGGTTTTTTACCATATAATTTCAACCCTGCAAAGATATTCATGGGGGATACGGGAGCAACCTTTCTGGGGTTTATGCTTGGAACCATATCAATTCAAGGTACGTATAAGGCCTATACGGCTATAGCAATAGCGGTTCCGATTCTGGTGCTTGCTTTACCTTTATTTGATACCGTCTTTGCAATTCTGAGAAGAGTAGCCAGCGGAAAATCTCCAATGACTGCAGACAGGGGGCACCTTCACCACAGGCTTGTGGATATGGGACTTACACAAAGACAGTCTGTATCGTTGATATACGTGGCTAGTGCAGCACTGGGTCTGTGTGCGGTGGTACTTGATTACAAAGGACCTGTAAGTGCAATAATACTTGTAATAGCAGTCGCAATTTTTGTTATTGTTGGTTCAATGTATATGAATGAGATGAATAATGCCAACAAGTCAAATGAATGCCATCACCTTGAAAACACGGCAAGGCTGGCTGCAATAGGAGGAAGAAAATTGGAAAAGTTAAAAGTCATGACTATATTCGGAACAAGGCCTGATGCAGTTAAGATGGCTCCGTTAGTTAAGGAACTGGAAAAGAGTGAAAAAATAGATTCTATTGTTTGCGTAACGGCACAGCATAGAGAAATGCTGGATCAGGTACTGAAGATGTTTGAAATTGTTCCTGATTATGATCTTAACATAATGCAAAGCAAACAGACTTTAACAGGCATAACCACGAGAGCTTTAGAGGGTCTTGAGAATGTAATAGATAGTGAAAAGCCTGATATAGTGCTGGTTCATGGAGATACTACCACTTGCTTTGTAGGAAGCCTAGCTGCATTCTATAAGCAGGTGGCTGTTGGACATGTTGAAGCTGGCTTGAGAACCTTTGACAAGTATTCGCCGTATCCTGAAGAAATGAACAGAAAACTTACAGGAGCAATGGCAGATATCCACCTCGCACCTACAGAAACCAATAAGTCCAACCTGTTGAATGAGGGTGTAAACCAAGACACCATTTATGTTACAGGTAACACAGTAAATGATGCTCTGAAAACTACTGTAAAGAAAGACTATACTTTTGAGTGCGAAGCGTTAAGAAATATTGACTTCAAGAACAAGAGAGTTATAGCAGTGACAGCACACAGAAGAGAAAATTTGGGTGAGCCGCTCCGCAATATTTGTCGTGCTCTTGCTATTATAGTTAACAATTACATGGATGTTGAAATAGTCTACTCTGTGCATTTGAACCCGGTTGTTCAGGAGACAGCAAAAGAGATTCTGGGAGACAAGGAAAGAGTTCATCTTATACCTCCTTTGGATGTGCAGGATATGCACAACCTAATGGCACGCTCATACATGATTATGACAGACTCCGGAGGAATTCAAGAGGAGGCTCCGACACTGGGCAAGCCAGTACTTGTGCTTAGGAAGGAAACTGAGAGACCGGAGGCAGTAAAGGCTGGAACTGTGAGACTTGCCGGAACAGTACAGGAGGAAATTGTAGAGCATGCCTCCAATCTACTTGATGACAAGGCTGACTACGAAGAAATGGCTAGGGCCGTTAATCCATACGGTGATGGAAATGCTTCCAAAAGAATTGTTCAAGTGTTGCTGTACCATTTTGGCTTGACAGACCAGAAGCCTGAGGAATTCAAAGTATAATGAGAAGAGAAACTCAATGCCGGTTTATTCGCACCTTTGAAGATGTTTGGACAATGCAGCAGGGTACCATGGGGGGTATTGATATGATTAATCACACTGGAACTGAAAACCTTAAGACTGATAGACTCTTGCTGAGGAAATTCGAACACATGGATGCAGAAAGCATGTTAAGGAATTGGATTGCTGATCCTATAATACAAAGCAACTATGGGGAACCGGTATATAGCACTGAAAAAGAAGTACATGAATTACTAACAGGTTGGATTTCCCAATATAAAGACAAGTCATTTTATCGTTGGGCTATTATCCTTAAGGAAACAGGAGAGAATATCGGACAGATAGCTTTCTGCAGGGTATATAATGAGTTTTCCACTGCAGAAGTCGAATATTGCATCGGTACTAACTTCTGGGGGAAGGGGTACGCCCCGGAAGCACTTACTGCAATATTAAAGTACTCTTTTGAAAAACCTTGCTTTGAGAAGCTTGAAGCCTTCCACCGGATTCAAAATCCTGCATCGGGAAGAGTTCTCCAAAAAGCAGCCTTGAGAAAAGCGGACAATGTAATAAGATTTGAATTACTCAAGGAACAACCCTCTAATGAGGTATGCTATGCCTTAACAAAAAGCGAGTGGTTATGTATATAAGCTTATATTAACTATTAGTGTATATACTTTAACGACTGGATTTTAAGAACAAAGGTGGCTGACTTCAAGAAAATTTATACTTTCATAGACAATAAATAAGGCCGACTATAGTCGGCCTTCAATAACTTTTCGCAATTCATAATTCACAATATACTTTATTTAGTGTGGATATCTTTACTGGCCTCGCCTTGGCTTGAATCTTCAGTAAGAATTACAATATCAACTCTTCTGTTTTTCTCTCGGTTGGCATCTGAATCGTTTGGAACCAGAGGTGTATATTCTCCATAGCCCACGGCTGAAATCAATTTAGGATCAAGACCACCCTTTTCAACAAGTATTCTAAGTACATTTGTAGCTCTGGCACTTGACAATTCCCAGTTGGAGGGGTATATGGAACTCTTTATAGGCACATTATCGGTGTGACCCTCAATACGAATATGCTTGTTTGGTATATTCGATAGGATATCCTTACCGATTGCAAGAACCTTATCCTCCGATTCTTTCTCAATTTCTGAACTTCCGGACTTGAAGATTAACCTTTCTTTGATGGAGATAACAACTCCACGTTCCTGCCGCTTTACATCTATACTTCCTTCAAGACCCTGCCCTTTAATCATTTGCTTTACTTCCTGAGTTATACCTTCTATTTGCTTGTCTTCAATTTCAGACGGAATGACAGGCGATGGCATGGTTGCAGGAAAATTAACAAGAGAATTTCCCTGACCACTACCCTGAAGAACAGAATCAGAACCCGCGCCGAATACTGAGCCGAAAGATTGAGAAAGCTGTTGAAACTTTTGCGTATCCACCTGACTGTAAGCAAATAATAAAATAAATAGGATAAGCAAAAGGTTCATCAAGTCTGCATATGTTAAAAGCCAGCGCTCCGAATTATCCTTAACTAATTTTTCCTTCGCCATTATTAAGCTTCAGCTCCTTCTTCAGCACCGACAACTGCTTTATCCTTGCTGCCATTTAATTTTTCCATAAGATTCAGATTGAGCTTTTCCTTAATTATACGTGGATTTTCTCCAGCCTGTATTGATAAAAGGCCTTCAATAACTAATTCATTTATCATTGTTTCACGAGCAGCCTTTGTTTTTATTTTATTGGCGAAAGGTAACAGAACAAGATTTGCAAAGGCAACACCATAAAAAGTAGCAATAAATGCGCCTGCTATTTTCGGACCAAGAGCCAGCGGATCACTTAAATCCTTTAGTATAGTCAACATACCCATAACCGTACCACATACACCCATGGCAGGCCAGGTTCCTCCCATTGCTTCAAATATTTTTGCCCCTGATTCATAGATCTCTCCTTGCAGCTCAGTTTCTCTTGCAAGAATATCTTTTATAACTTCTGTTTCTATACCGTCAACAACAAGGGCAAGCCCCTTTCTTATCAAATCATTTTTATTGGATTGTGCATCCTGTTCCAGGCTTAGCAAACCATCCTTTCTCGCTTTTTCAGAGAGGTCTGCCAGTTCATTAATAATGTCTATTTCATTATAATTCTTTTGAGTGAACAGCATGGATAGTGTGGACAACATCTTTTTAAACTCTGATAAGGGAAAGGCTACAAGCGTAGCACCGAAACCGCCGACAAAAACAATTAGAAATGGACCTGCTCCCCATAAGCCTCGTAGTAATGACAGGTCGAAATGTCCTTCTTCCAGATAGCCTAATATAACTCCTCCAAGACCTAAAATCAAACCTACAATGGTTGTAATATCCATATTTTAAACCACTCCTGAATATAAATTCTTTTGTGCAAGAATAATAATAACTAAATACTTCTTTATGCACTTATCAAAAAAGGGTAATTGATTTACCTTTTTCTCTGTGCTATTATTGAACTAAATTTAATGCGATGTACTTATTTCAACATGCTCAAAATAAACATAAATAAGTATCGTAATTTTTGAGCAGAAACTTAACAATTTTTTACGGAGATTGTATAAAAAAACTATAATGAGTAATATTTTGAAATTTTTTGTAAAAAGAGTAGTTGTTTTTTACGCAATTGCTCTTATAATATGCATGGTAGTAAGAGGCCCTAAGCTTGTTATGATAGTTGCTCTCACAGCCGGAGTATTATTGTCGTTGTTGAGGTTTGCTGTACTTGAAGCTGCCTTTAAGAATTTACTTGGGTTGGCTGGCAAAAAACAATCTATAATTATTAATCTAGGTATATATTTATTAAATTTGGTGGTAATTGGGGTAACAGTAGTTATTTCTATGCAATTCGGAGTGAATACTTTGGTAGCTGCATTGGTAGGAATACTTTCAGTTCTAATTATTGTAATGATAAATGCTGTAACAGAAGCTTTTGGAATAACAAAAAATCAATTTGGACAGAAGGTGAAATAAAAATGCATGAAGAAATGAGCATGAGTGATAGACTTATTGAGGCAATGGAATCCCATACAATGTTTACAATAAAACTGCCTGGGTTACAAATACCTGTGGCTGATGTAGTTGTTGTAATGTGGGTCATTATGGCGGTTTTGATTTTTTTTAGTATTTTTCTTACTCGTAAGCTTACCGCTGTACCTCACAAGAAACAAAATGTTGCAGAGATTATAGTGGAATTTATAAACAATATTGCAAAGGATGCAATTGGGAAGCACCACTGGAGAGCCTTTGCTCCATATCTTGGCACAATATTCCTGTTCCTCATTTTTGCAAATACTGTGTCAATTTTTAATGTAATACCGGGTGAAGGTTTCAAATTAAGACCACCCACAAGAAATATTAATGTAACAGCATGTATGGCAATAATGTCAATCATTGTTGTTATTTACGCGGGTATCAGGTACAAGAAGATGAGTGGATGGCTGAAAAGCTTTATTGAGCCAATACCATTAATGCTCCCATTTAAAATACTTGATTATGGTATAAAGCCGTTATCTCTTGCGTTACGTCTATTTGGTAATATTTTGGGAGCTTTTATTGTCATGGAGCTTATCTACATGGCAATGCCGCCGGTAGTACCTGCTGTAATCAGTGTTTACTTTGATTTATTTGACGGGATTTTACAGGCATACGTGTTTATGTTTTTAACTTCACTATATATTGCAGAGGTTATAGAATAAGGGGGTGAAATAATATGACAGGAATAATAGCTATAGCAGCGGCAATAGCAGTATTTACCGGAATTGGTGCCGGAGTTGGTATCAGTTTAGCAACAGGTAAAGCTGTTGAAAGTATTGCAAGACAGCCTGAAGCTGCTGAACAGATTAGAACAGTTGTGCTCCTTGGTGCAGTTCTTGCCGAAGCAACAGCCATCTATGGTCTTGTAGTTGCCTTGGTTCTCGTATTCTTAAAAATGGGCTAGTAATGTTTACAAAGTAGTAAGTATCTGTGAAAGGTGCAAACACCGAGTGTGTTCTCCGCCTTTCACAGATATGGTAGTAAAATTATAGAGCAGGGCATAAGCCCGGGTTATGATATAAATCAGAGGTATGCCGTTCATACTCTTTCAACACCTATCTGGCTCACGATAGGTGCTTATTAATTAAATCCTGTGAGCCAGAAAGGCGAATGATACTATTATGAAAGAAAACCACTTTCAAAATAGTATGCCGCCAGCGGAATTTAGCACCGCCAGAATTTCGCACAAAAGTGCGAAAAGGCGATGTGCAAAGTATCATTTTACGCCCTATCCGGCTCACGATAGGTGCTTATTAATTAAATCCTGTGAGCCAGAAAGGCGAATGATACTTTTATGTTGATGCCAGAGAAATATACGTTTATATTTGTTGCACTGAATCTGTTGATTTTATATTTTTTTATGCGAAAGTTTTTGTTCAAGCCTGTTACTGAGTTTATGGAGAAGCGTAAGAATTCGATTGATCAGGCTTTGAAGGATGCCGATCAGGCCAAACTTGAAGTGGCTGAGTCAAGAAAAAATTATGAAGAGCAGATAAAGAAAATCAGAGAAGAAAGCGACAGGCTTTTGAATGAAGGAAGAGCCAAAGCGATGCGTGAATATGATGAAATAATAACAAACGCAAAGAAGGATGCTCTTGCAGTTGTTGAAAAAGGACGGCAGGACATAGAACGTGAAAGAGAAGAAATGCTGCGCCAGGTTAAACAACAGATAGCTGCACTGGCTATTGCGGCTGCTTCGAAAGTTGTTCAGGCAAATATGGACACAGATTCAAACAAAAATTTGGTTGATAAATTTATAGATGAGGCAGGTGCTGCCTGATGCCGCTTGTTGAAAAAAGATACGCCCAGGCATTACTGGAACTTTCGTTGAATGATATTAATAATGTCGTCCAGGAATTTGGTCAGTTGGTTGATTTATTTAATACTGACATACAGTTCAGGGAGTTCCTGATCGACCCGAGGGTTAAAACCGAGAAAAAACAGAGTTTTATTAGGAATGTATTCACAGACAGATTAAGTGTGAACATGCTGAACTTTGTTTTATTACTTACTGCAAAACAACGTATTGGAGAATTGCCGGGAATATATGTGCAGTTTGTACAGCTTGCTGATGAAAAGGCAAATGTACTGGATATGAAGATTATTACGGTTTCACCTTTAGAGGAACAGCAATTATTAAGTTTGAAAGAAAAGTTTTGTAAAAAATATAATGCAAGCGCAGTTAAAGTTACAGAGGTAATTGATCCTTCATTAATTGGAGGGATCAAAGTCGTCATTGGTGACCAGGTTTATGATGGAAGTATTAAAGGCAGAATTGAATCATTAACTGAACTGGTTAGTATATAAGCCGGTATCAGAGCATATGGGGTGAGAAAAGGATGAGTCTTAGACCAGAAGAAATTAGCTCAATAATAAAGCAGCAAATAGAAAGCTATGGCGCTGCAGTAAAAACTGATGATGTAGGTTATGTACTTCAATCAGGTGACGGTATTGCAAGAATCTATGGCTTGCAATCATGTATGTCAGGTGAACTCCTACAGTTTGACAATAATGTATACGGTATGGCTCTTAATCTTGAGGAAGACAATGTTGGTTGCGTTGTACTGGGAGATGACAGAGAAATAAAAGAGGGTTCAACTGTAAAGAGAACAGGTAAGACAGTTCAGGTACCAGTAGGGAACTCTCTTATTGGCAGGGTAGTAGATCCCTTGGGAAAACCTCTTGACGGAAAAGGGGATATTGCCGCTGAAAATTTCAGACCTGTTGATTTTACCGCACCGGGGGTTATTGACAGAAAGAGTGTAAACACGCCACTTCAGACAGGTATAATGGCACTCGACGCACTTATTCCAATCGGAAGAGGTCAGAGAGAGCTTATAGTAGGTGACAGACAGACAGGTAAGACAGCGATCGCTGTTGATACTATCATTAATCAGAAGGGTAAGGATGTTATTTGCGTATACGTTGCTATAGGACAAAAAGCATCTACCGTTTCAGGTATAGTCAATACTCTCGAAAGGTTCGGGGCTATGGAATATACAATAATTGTTTCTTCAACTGCCAGTGATACTGCTTCAGTTCAATATCTGGCTCCTTATTCAGGGTGTGCTATGGCAGAAGAATTCATGTACAATCAGAACAAAGATGTATTAATTATTTACGATGATCTATCAAAGCATGCCGTTGCATACAGAGCAATGTCATTGCTTCTTAAAAGACCGCCGGGAAGAGAAGCTTACCCCGGGGATGTATTCTACCTGCATTCAAGATTACTTGAAAGAGCTGCAAAACTAAGCGACGAGTTGGGTGGAGGCTCAATTACCGCGCTTCCTATTATTGAAACTTTAGCAGGAGACGTATCTGCGTACATTCCTACCAATGTTATCTCAATAACAGACGGACAGATATATCTTGAATCAGAGTTATTTAATGCGGGACAGAGACCGGCTGTCAATGTTGGTTTGTCGGTATCACGTGTTGGTGGTTCTGCCCAGATAAAGGCAATGAGAAAAATTGCAGGCCCTCTGAGAATCAATCTGGCACAGTATAGAGAGCTTGAGGCTTTTGCACAGTTTGGTTCCGACCTTGACAAAGCTACCCGAGATAAGCTGATACAGGGTGAAAGATTGGTGGAAACCCTCAAACAGCCTTTGTATGCAACTTTACCAGTAGAAGAGCAGGTAATGATTCTATTCGCTTCTACAAAAGGTTATCTGATGGACTTGCCTGTTAACAAGGTCCGCAAATTTAACCAGGGGCTGATTGAGTTCGTTAAGGAAAAATACCCTAAAATACTTTCAAGTATTTCTGAAACAGGGGATATAAGTGATGAAGTAATGAAGCTTATGCAAACTGCTATTGAAGAGTTCAAGGGTCAGTTTGTTTAATAAATTAAAGAAACGGCGGGTTATCATATGGCAAATAATATGCGTGAAATTAAGTTGCGTATTAAAAGTATTAATCAGATGCGGCAAATAACCAAGGCCATGAAGTTGATATCAGCGTCAAAGCTAAAGAAGGCAAGAGCGCAACTGGAAGAAACCCTTCCATATTTTAGCAAGGTTAGAGAAACTATTGCAGAAATACTTGCACATAGTGGAGATGTTGAAAGCAGATATTTTAATATCAATAACAAGCAGCTGGGAGGCAAGAAGGCTTATATAATAATGACCGGTGACAAGGGCTTGGCAGGTGGCTATAACAGTAATATCAAAAAACTTGCTGAGCAGGCCATAGGACAGGACAAGGATAATGCATTGCTGCTTGTAGCCGGAAATTCAGGAAGGTCTTATTTTGTAAAGAAAAACTACAAAGTTCATACTGAATTTGATTATGCCGTACAAAATCCTACAGTTTATAGGGCCAGAGAAATTGCAGAAATCATTCTCGACCTGTATGACAAAAATGAGGTTGACGAGGTTTTTGTAGTATATACCAAGATGGTATCAGCTATTTCTCTTGAGCCTAAGCTACTGAAATTATTGCCTCTCGAAATCGGTGCCCTACGTGAAGATGTTAATTCCGAGGACATCAAAATTGACGAGCAGATTAAGTACGAGCCATCTTCTTCAGTGGTGCTGAATGTTCTGATACCTCAGTATATAAAAGGTGTAGTTTACGGAGTTTTTGTTGAAGCGTTTACAAGTGAACAGAATGCACGAATGACAGCAATGGACAACGCAACGAAAAATGCTGATGAGATGCTTTCAAAACTAAATTTATACTATAACAGAGCCAGACAGGCCGCTATTACTCAGGAAATCTCCGAAATTGTGGGCGGCGCGGCAGCTTTGAAATAAATGTAATTGAAAAAATCAAGTATTTAATTATATAATTGCGTGATTTACATGCAGATGGGAGTGAGAGTATGGCTGGAAGTACAGGATTCATAGTACAGGTTATCGGACCGGTACTTGATATCAGATTTGAAAATAGCACATTGCCCAACATATATAATGCAATCAGAATACCCATTAAAACCGACTCGGGTGACAGCGTTATAACTGCTGAGGTAATGCAGCATCTGGGAAATGATACAGTGAGATGTGTTGCCATGTCTTCTACAGATGGACTGATCAGAGGTATGGAAGCTATAGATACCGGAGATGCGATAAAGGTACCTGTTGGAAAAGAGGTTTTAGGAAGAATATTCAATGTATTGGGTGAACCGGTAGATAAAAAGGGTGAGGTAACACCAACAGATTATTATCCCATACACAGACCGGCACCTGCCTTTGAGGAGCAAAGGCCGTCCACTGAAATTCTTGAAACAGGTATAAAGGTTGTTGACCTGCTTGCGCCATACGCTAAGGGTGGTAAAATAGGATTGTTCGGAGGTGCCGGAGTTGGTAAGACCGTTCTCATTATGGAGTTGATTAGAAATATAGCAACTGAGCACGGTGGTTACTCGGTATTTACCGGTGTTGGTGAAAGAACCAGAGAAGGTAATGATCTCTGGCACGATATGAATGATTCAGGAGTTATAGATAAAACTGCCATGGTTTTCGGACAGATGAACGAGCCCCCTGGAGCAAGAATGAGAGTCGGCTTGTCCGGTCTTACAATGGCCGAGTATTTTAGAGATCAGATGGGACAGGATGTACTGCTGTTCATTGATAATATATTCAGATTTGTTCAGGCCGGTTCGGAAGTTTCAGCCCTTCTGGGTAGAATTCCGTCAGCGGTTGGTTATCAGCCTACGTTGGCAACAGATGTTGGAACTTTACAGGAAAGAATTGCGTCAACAACCAAGGGTTCTATTACCTCGGTTCAAGCAGTTTATGTACCTGCCGATGACCTGACTGACCCAGCACCTGCTACAACCTTCGCACATTTGGATGCTACTACGGTTTTAAGCAGAGATATAGTTGCCATGGGTATTTATCCTGCGGTTGACCCTCTTGATTCAACCTCAAGAATCCTTGATCCCAAGATTTTAGGTGAAGAACATTATTCAGTTGCCAGAAGGGTTCAGGAAATATTACAGAGAAATAAAGAATTACAGGATATAATTGCAATACTTGGTATGGATGAACTCCCTGAGGAGGACAAATTAACAGTATTCAGAGCCAGAAGAATACAGAGATATTTGTCACAGCCTTTCTTTGTTGGAGAACAGTTTACCGGCTACAAAGGTAAGTATGTACCACTCAAGGAAACAATAAGAGGGTTCAAAGAAATTATAGATGGTAAGATGGATCATATACCTGAAGCTGCCTTCTTTATGAAGGGGAATATAGATGAAGTATATGAAGCAGCCAGGGAAATGGAAGAATAATTTCTTTTAACCCTTTCCAGTTTAGTTGGGTTGCTCAGAAACACGCAGTGTTTTGTCGAAGGGGGCCGTAGTGCCCCTAGCGAACAAGATAATTTGCCAGCAAAGACAGAGTAATTGGCATTACACATGTTTTGCGAAGCAAATTTCTTACTGTTTATGGAGGATAACGAAATGTCCACATTTATTTTGGAAGTTATTACACCGGGAAGAAAATTCTTTTCTGGAGAAGCGGAATGTGTAATCTTTAGGTCAATTGACGGTGAAATGGGAGTTCTAGCAAAACATGCGCCAACCGTAACAACTGTTAACGTCGGACCTTTAAAAATAAAGGCTGACGGTAAGTGGATAGAAGCTGTTGTAACCAATGGTTTTGCCAAAATCATGCCCGATAAGGTAGTTATAATGGCTGATACTGCCGAGTACCCAGAAGAGATTGATGTCAATCGTGCAAAGGCGGCCAAGCAGCGTGCCGAAGAAAAACTACAAAGACAGCTGAGTCAGTTGGAATATATGCGTTCAAAGGCTGCTCTAGCAAGAGCAATGGAAAGAATTAAAGCTACAAGCAAGTAAATACTTCGATAGAGGTTTGCAGACCCAAAACACCCCGCCCGCGAAAGGCGGGGTGTTTTGGGTCTGAGAGGAGTTTGAAAAGAAGATGCCGCGATGTAAATCCGAAGCTCTAATATCCTACCCACATTTTGCCGATATAAATATATAGGTTATAAGTAATTTAGGGTAACTTCAACAAAACGATTGTGGTTTAATTACGGGAGGTATGAGTAATTGATTATACTTAAGAGAAATAAGCAAAAAGAATTAAGAAACAGATTTTCAAAAAATATAAGGAGATTTTCATTTTTACTGATATTTGCATTGCTCCTGCAGAGCTTTGCTTTATTTGGTGTAGTCCGTGGTGAAGCTATGTCGGAGCTGACTGTTACTGTTATCAACAGTAATAAGGTAAAGCTTAATTGGATTGATAATTATTCCGATGAGAAAAGTTATATCGTAGAAAAAAAAGTGGATAACGGAACTTTTATGAAGATTTCCAGAGGTGCAAATTCAGAAGAATTTATTGATACTTCCGTCAACCCTAATCATTCATATACCTATCGGATAAAAGTTGTTGACTCAGCAAACTATACAAATGAATATACAGAAGAGGTAACCTTACGTACAACTGATGTGGAAAAGCCTAATTCATTGAAGGTTACTGTTGTTTCGAGTGATCAAATAGATTTGAAATGGAGCTATCCTGACAATAAATCCTATAGTACGGTAATTGAAAAAAGGGAATATGGAGCAACTGAATGGTATCCAGTTGTTACTGTACCCGCTGGACAGTTCTCTTTTAGCGATAGAAATGTACAATCTGGTGTAACATATTATTACAAAGTTCGTTCAGTTTTTGTAGAAAATATAAAGTCCAGTTCATTTCCTGATGAAGACAGGGGATACAGCTCCAGCCCGCTTTTAGAAAAGCCAACAGATTTATACGGCTTTGCAAAATCTCGATATGAAATTCAAATTGAATGGACAGATATCAATAATGCAGCAACCTATCTAATCCAGAGAAAGTCACCAGATGAAAGTACTTTTAAGACTATTGGAGTAGTTCCAAACAATGTAAATGTATATGTTGATGTAAATGACAGTTCAAGCCCCATTAAGCCTAACACAGTTTATACATATCGAATTCAGGCAATATCGGGTAACAGCTACTCGGAATACTCTGATTTGTTGAGTGTAACCAGTACTTTTATTACGGCTCCGGAGGCATTGGCAGCTACCTGTTCTGACGGAACAAAAGTAAATCTAAACTGGAAAGATTTAAGCGACGGAGAAACAGGATTTGAAATTTGGCGAAAAGCTGCATCAGAAGCAGAGTGGACTTTATATGACAATGTAGGCAGAAATACAACTAGTTACATAGATTTGGGTGTTGCACCACAAACTTCATATACTTATAAAGTCAGAGCAAAGATCAACGATTACAACGTTTTTTCAAACTTCACAGACCAAGCCAATATTTGGATTACCAGCATAAGTGCACCTACAAATTTATTTTATACCGTCAATCAGCTGAACGAGATTGAATTGAGCTGGGAGGATTCCAGCGGAGCTGAAACCGGATTTAAAGTGGAAAGAAGAGAAGGGGAGTTTGGCCAATGGAAGCAAATAGCTGCATTATCTCCTAATACTGAAAAGTATACCGACAAACGGATAAATAAAACAAAGGTGTATTACTATAGAATTCAAGGTTATGACGCCGCAAATTCTATCGGATATAGCAATGAAATCATGGTTTCGCTTCAGAATCCCGGAAAGCCTACAGAGCTTCAAGCTAAAATTATCTCGACAAATGAGATTAAATTGACTTGGAAAGATAATTCTTATCAGGAAAAAGAATTTGTTATAGAGGTTAAGCAGTTTAGCAATTTTAGAGAATTGGGCAGAGTTAGCGCCAATACTACCGTATATATGCATAGTGGGATACTGTCCGAAGGTACTTTTACATACCGCGTCAAGGCTATAAATGGAACTGTACAAAGTGAATACTCAAATGAAGCAGTTGCTGTTGTAAGTAAGAAGGTCACCTATACAGATTTGGGGAAGGTACCCTGGGCAATTGCTGCAATTGATGGTCTGGCCGGCAAAAAGGTATTCGATGCCAAGGCTGGTTCGAAATTTTATCCAGAGCAGAGTATTACAAAGGGAGAGTATTGTGCAATTCTTGTAAGAGGTTTTGAGCTTGGAACCGTCGCGGCTGGAAGATATGCAGATGTTACATCCAAACACAAATACTATAAGGAAATAATGATAGCCTCTAAAAACGGGATAATATCCAGTGACAAGAATAATAAAATTTTTCCCGACCAGCTTATTACAAGAGAGCAAGCTGGAGTAATGCTTGCATTAGCTTTAAAAATAAGCGGCAAGCCATTACCGGAACAAGACATCAGTGTACTTAAGCAATTTGCAGATTACAAGCAGATTTCTGAGGAGGCAGCAGAAGGAATAGCAGCTGTGTGTGGGGCTGGTATCCTTACAGGAAGAGAAGATAAGGGTAAAGTCTATTTAAAGATTTCAAACAATGTGACTAGAGCCGAGGCTGCTGTTATGGTATATAAGGCTTTAACCCTTCTATAACTGGTATAGCATGGAATTGGTTTAAATTCTATTGGATTGAGGAGCAGAACTGATGAAAAGACTAAGACTAATAACAATAATGCTAACAATAGCATATGTACTATTAATACCGCTTAACTCACTTGCAATAGGAGGAACGAATAGTGTAAATACTACCACTTCTTTGTTAAGTAAATGGCAGGGATACGGGATAGTTGACAAAAGTATTTCTAGTAGTGACCTTAATAAAGCGATTGAGAAAATCGACTTTATCTCATTTATTAATGGAATTATGAAGCCCACAGGAAAGGTAGAAACAGGATTTATTGATCTTCCGAAGGACTCCTGGTACGAACAGGAGATAGCGAAGGCGGTTGCTGCCGGATATATAGACAAAGGTAATAATACGAAATTCAATCCATTTTCAGAGATATCCAGATTGGAAGCAGCCTTAATGGTCAAGCGCGTATTTGGACTTGAGCTTAAAGATAAAAGAGTAATAGCTAAGATAAAGGATGCTGAAACTCTTGATAGTAATCAATTGGAAGGTTTTGCAGCAGTTATCGAAAAAGGATGTCTGACTCAGGTAGATGAAGGAAGATATGTTCCTTATGGAGTACTAAAGCTATCCGATGCTCTAGAAATTCTAGATATTTGTGTGGGAGAGGTGGTTTCAGAGTCAGGAACTATATCCGACAATGTTCCGGGTAATATGCTGGTTAATACCGGGTCCGTGACATTAAAAAGCATGAATGTGGCAGGAGATCTGACCATTGGAGAAGGAGTTGGTAATGGAGACGTAAGTCTTGATGGGGTTTCAGTAAATGGAAAGCTTATAATAAGAGGAGGGGGCCCCAATACTGTTACCCTAACCAATACAAGAATAGATGACATACTTGTAATTGAAAAAAGTGAAGGGAATGTACGTATAAGAACATTTGGTACTACTACAATAAAAGATACCCTCGTAAAATCCGGATGTTATTTAGATGAATATGGTCTAACCACTGGAAAAGGTTTTACTGATATTACATTGGACAAATCAACTATTGAAAATCAAAAAGTTGATCTTAATGGTGATTATAATAAATTAACAGTAAATGAAAGCAACCTTAATGTTAAGTTAAGCGGTAAGGCAGATGCTGTGGATATTTCAAAGGGTGCAACCAGTAACTTTACCCTGGATTCCGGAAACGTAAGGACATTCATTACAAAGGCTTCTCAGAACTTAATTGACATAATAGCTGGAACAATAACACACCTTTATATTGATACAGGTGCCATAGGTAATAAACTGACATTAAACGGAAAAGCTACAGTCAGTAACATCAATATCAAGGAAAATAGTATAATTGAACTTCTAAAAGGTACAGTCGAACAGCTTACCCTTGAATCCAATTCAACAGGTTCAAAGCTGAATATTTCAAGCGGTGCCTATCTGAAAAATCTAACTGCTAACGCTCCTGCTACAATAAGCGGGGACGGTTCTATTACCAATGCATATATATATGTACCAAACATGAGTATGAACATTAAGCCAAGTGGGGAGTATATTAGAACAGGAACTGAAACTGGCTCTAGCAGCAAAGACACAAATTCAAGCTTACCTAAAATTATAATTTCAAACGCATACAATAAAACCATTCAACTGGGCAGCAATGATCAAAAAATAAATGCACGTGCTTCAAACGGAGCGGAGATATTTTATAGCTCTGCCGACAACTCCATTGTAACTGTCGGTGAAAAGGGTGAGTTGACTGGTGTTTCTGCTGGAACTACTGAAGTGTACATATCTGCTGTTAAACAAGGTTATGCTCCTGCTATTACTACAATAAAGGTCAGAGTAATAACCAAGAACAAAACTTCTTCAGGCACATTGGAGATTTCTCCTACTAGTGGAAAAGCCGGAAGTGTTGTTGATAATTTCGCTATCAGATATACTTCAGGAGAAAACATAGTAAACGGAAGAATAGTTATCAATCTTCCTGCAGGTTTTGCTGCAACAGAAAATGATAAGGTCAGCATAAACTTCGGAAATGAAACGGCTTTAACAAAAGCACAGATTATCAATGAATATACATTATCCTTCTCAAATATATCTCTGGCAGAAGGTGAAAACATTGAAGTCAGATTAAAGAATATTGAGATTCCATCAGGTCAACAATTTGTATTCAGTGCTGTAGCTGATTCAGATGGTATGGGACCGAAACTACCTGGAGGAGAAGTAAGTTGTATATTTACCGCAGATAGCTTAAAAGAACTTAAGGGTAAGGGTGTAAACTATTCAAAGCCTGAGTATGGTTCATTACAAGGTACTACAAAGATAGCGTCACTTTCTTTTGTAAACATAAATGGAGCAACCAAATGGATGATCAGTGATGACACCGCAATACCTGTATATGATCAAGTACTGTCGGGAATTGACTATGTTGCAGGACAGGATATTCAGGCTGTTCCAAATCAGCAGATAATGCTTGCTGCAGTGGATTCCAATAACAGAGTAAAGGCGTACGCCATAATCGAAATCTTGGATGAATACATCAGACCTGATGATGCGACTGCTCTGGATCCATCGGCAATTAGTGTTAAACCTGGTATACAGGCAGGAACAGTGATGATAGATATTCCAACTTCTGTATATGTTGATGGGGCTACTACCTGGATGTACAAAGTACAGAACACCCCGTCAGCAGCAATATTGATTGACAGTGTATTTGATGGAACAGAGAATTACTCCGCCGATAAGGATATTAAAGTATCCGACCATCAGTATATTGTACTTACAGCAGTTGACAGTTCGACAAGTAAGAAGGTTAAGGCATATGTAAGCCTGCCGGTTTCAGGTAAGGTGAGCGTAGAGGCAGACAGACTTGTTAATGGCATAAACTATAAAGGCCCGGGTAATGGTTCAGATGTGGGAACGATAATGATTGAAGGCCTGAATTCTGGCAGCTTTGATATAAGCGGCTGGCAGTATGTAGTACTTGACAAGATAGCAGTAATACCTTCAAAGGGAGCGCCTTTAGCCTCTTATAGAAAATATACCAGTAATGATTTCACTGGCTATGCTGAAAAGGATAGTATTTACGTTACTACAGGTCAGCATGTATTGCTTGTTGGTGTAAATAGTGCAGGCGATATAACTGCATATGCAGACATAACCGTTGATTCGGGAATGGTACGCCGCGAGGGTGCTCCGGCGATACCTCTCACAAACGTTGTTGGGCCAGTTATGGGGTCTATAGAAGGTACAACAAATGTTACAACCAACTTTAGTACACCAATAGCAGGAGCAACCAAGTACAAGTATAGATTCCAGGATATTACAACTGTAGCTCCACAAATAAACAGCAAATCAGATAATTACTATGAGATGGAAAAAAATATGGCGGTAACCGGAAAATATCTGGTACTTGTTGCCGTGGATAACGGGGGACTCATTAAAGCCTACAGGGCTATTGAAGTAACCGATGAAATGATTCGCCCTGCCGATGCTTATTTACTAAAGGTAGCAAATAGTCATTACACCAGGCCGGTTCCGGGGACTACCATCGGCACCACCAGCCTTAGTCTGAACATAACGAAAATAGAAACCGACATTGGCAAGCAGGTTTCACAATGGTGGTACATGCTTTCAGACAAAGACTTTGAAAAACCATACTTGGGTAGTGATCTGACAGGCAGTATGACCCAATATGTCCCTGACAGCAACATAGTTGTCCCAAATAGTGATAAGTACCCACAATATCTGCTTATCATAGGTGTCGACAGCAACAGCGGTACTTCTGGGACAATAGTATATTTGAAGGAGCAGCTGCAATACGACCAAATCAAGCAGCCGGATTCAAGAGTACTTATATCCAGTGCTGAGGATAGCGTCAACTTCAATTACTCAGTTCCAGAGCCTGGAGACAAGGCAGGACAAACCAAAATAAAGACATTGAGTTTCTGGGGATTAAATGGGGCTTATAGCTGGGAATATAAGACTTCTGATTCACCTATAGATGCACCTGGTAACAACACATCGGCAAATACACTAGGTACTTCTCCGTATAATACAACGATGAGTATTACGGTAGATAAGAAATACCTTGTATTATTTGCTGTTGATAACAATAAACGCATAAAAGCCTACGCAAATATCCTGATTAGTGAAGCCCAGAAAAGGCCTCTGGACCTTGTAGAAGGACGCAACTACAGGATAGCAGCAGGAAGTGCAAAAGGCACTGTTGTAATACCGTTCCTATCCTTTGCTGATCTTGGAGCTACAGCACCTTATACCGGCTGGAGCTGGAAATATGCAGTCGGAAATGGTAAGTTCAACGTACCGGGCAGAGGAACAAAAGCGGCAGATATAGGTATTACTAACGCCGTATCAACTACAACAAATATTGATGCAATAGACGGACAATATCTGTTATTGGTGGCTGTTGATGAGAATGGCTTTATCAAAGCTTTTGCCAACATACGTATAGGCTCGGGAGTAAGCAATCCGGGTGAGGCTGAGCTTATTCCCACCGAATATTACCGCCTTACAAAAGGTACCACTGAAGGCACCACTCGTTTTAGTGTTCTGGACATGGGAATATCCGGACAGACAAAATGGGCTTATGTAATAAAGGACACTGTTACCACTCCGTCGCCGGTTAAAAGAGATGTATTATTCAGTACTCTGGGTGCAAAAGCTCTTGATCCGACTAAAGATATACAGGTCGATTATGGTCAGAGTATTCTCTTGCTGGCTGTCGATAAGGACAACAAGGTAAAGGGTTATGCTTATATCCCTGTTGAAGAGGATCAGATTCAGGCACCATTTGCAATGAATCTTATAACAAAAACCGGAACTTACTCAGGACCAAGTAGGGGTAGTGAACCAGGAAGTACCAAGATTGCATTAATCGTTACTGATGATATTCCTGTAGATAAGGATGGTACAATATTCTGGAAGTACCAGAAAGGTACACGTCCATTTGATACACCGCATTTAAATGATGATGCATCACCAAGTTCAGGCTATTTAGATTATACAAGCAAAGCTGATATTCAAAATGTAAAGGCAGGAGAGTATTTATTAATAGTTGCGGTATCTAAAAATACTGATGGAAGTGAAAGAGTTAAGGCATATTTGAAATTCACAATGCTATCTGACTGGATTACACCAGCCAGGGTTAAGGAACTTGTTAAGAATACTAACTATGAAGATCTAATTCCTGGAAGTGAGCCTGGGACAACCAAGTTGACTGGTCTTGAACTTTTTGATTTGTCAAATTGCCAGTGGATGGTAAATATAACCGATACCGATGACAAGATTTATGAAGATACTCAGTTCTCAGGCAAAACCTATTCTGAGGGAGATAATATTGCCGTAAAGCAAGGTCAGTATGTGGTTCTGGCTGCAGTAGACAAGACAACTAAAAAAGTCAAGGCATATAAAAATATACTGATAGATAACCCTGCCTATTTAAACGCTCCCGGACTAAAATTAGGAGATAACTATGCAGCTCTTAAGTGGGGGTCGAAGGAAGGAACCACATCAGTATATGTATCTCCTAAAGGTCTCACCGGAAACATAGTGTTTGTCGTTAAGGTCGCAAATAAAGTAGAAAATATTGTAGCTGATAGCCTAATTAGCTACACAAGTTCCACAGGCAGTGATTATAGTACTTTCAAAACATACACTGCAAATACTGATATATCCGTTAAGGCTGGGCAGTATATTTTACTTGCAGCAGTAGATACAGACAGTAAAAAAATTGTGGCATACAGAAATATTCCTGTAGCAGTGACTAGCATAATGCCTGAAGGTGCGGATATACTTGATGAAAATGAAAACTACATGCCCCTTCAACCGGGAGATGCCCTCGGAAGTACAAAAATACCTCTGAAAGGCTTTGATGGAGTAAATGCAAACACATGGCTTGTGAAAGTGGTAGCTGCTCCAATAACCTCAGTTGCACTGGATTCAATGGACAATGACGCTAAAGTGTATGTATCAAATTCAGATATTTCTGTTAAACCTGGTGATTATGTTATTCTCTATGCTGCCGAAAAGGTTGGTACAGAATATAAGATCAAAGCCTATGCATGTTTGACTGTAAATCCTGAACACATAAGAGGAGCAGCTCCGGATCTGGTCGTAAATTCTACTCCGGTGCCTGGCACACTTCTTAACACAACATCTGTTGCAACAGATGGAGTAACGTTGCCGACAGGCGCAACCCAGATTAGATATATAGTAGGCAACAGTTCAGCCGGAACAATACTCAAAGACAGCATAATGTCTGAACTGCCTGTATATACCTCTGGCAGTAATATTACAGCAAATGAGGGTCAATACTTGGTGTTTGTTGCTACGGATGCCAATGGGTATGTAAAAGCGGTATCCAAAGAGACCAAGCTCACTACCGATATGATTAAGAATGTAGTGCTTACTTTGGGAGGCACTGTATTCCCTGCTGTAAGCGAAGCAGACATAGCAGCAGGAGGAAAAACAATCACATTAACACTTGATTCTGCCGAGTGGGCTGAGGATGCTGTCACTACTAATAAGAGTGTATTGCTGAGCAGCTTTGTTGCAGCTACAGAAAATGACAAGTGGAAAACTGTAATGGGTAAGGTTACAATGATAGAAAAATCAAATGATAGTAAGACAATTACTATTAAGCTAAGTGAATCTACCTATGATATAACAGCAAATCAGAAGGTAACTATAACAATACCTGCCAAATTGATTAAAGGGGCCGTAAACCCAGTTACAGCAAAAGATACAATAAGCATTGCAGCGGTTTCGAGCCTTGGAGTAACTTTGATGTCGGGTACTACCAGCGTGACCAGTTTTAGTCAGAACGATATCAAGACAGGCTCTGCCAAGATAATAATTACATTAACAGGCGGAGGTAAATTTGCTAGTGATGTTGATAGCTCTGCCGATAAGAGAAATGCAATATTAAATGGTTTAAAAGCCACATATAACTCTTCTGCCTGGGCAGGGGTGTTATCGAAGGCTACGATGACCCAAAATTCTGAGTCAAAGTTGACTATTACGCTGAAGGATGCCGATTATGAACCACTTGGAAATGAAGTTATAAGTGTTACTATTCCTGCAAAGGTTTCATCCGGTTATATTATTGACGGAGCAGTCAATGATGCAGCAGCTTCAACAAAAATAACCATTTATTCAAATATATCTGCAGCATTATCGGGAACACTGGTTTCAACACCTGTTACAGAAGCAGATATAGTAGCAGGAAATAAAACATTGGTGATTACGTTGACAAACGGGAAATGGGCATCGGATATTACTTCAAATGATACGGTAAGCAAAGTGCTTTTCGATGGGTTAACGGTATCGCCGACAGTATCAACTAACGATACGAATTCGTGGAAAAATAAAGTTTTAGCAATTTTAAAACCAACAGATATTAAAATAAACAGTGATACCGAAATTGAAATTATACTACCAGCAGCTGCAGGCTATGCAATAAGCGCTGACCAGAGTATTGTGGTGAACATTCCGTCAGCATGTATTGCTGGAGGGATAAGAGATAAGCTTACAGCAGCACAAAGTATAAAAATAATAAATATTGCTCCTGCTGTTCCAGCTATTGTAAAGAATGTAACTGTGTCTGGAAGTACAACTGAATTCAAGACAGATGATATCATTACTATAAATGTAGAGTTTGATACAGCTGTTGATGTTACAGGAACTCCACTTCTCACCATGAATACAGGTAAAACTGCTGTATATAAAACCAAAGCCGCAGCAAATATTCTTACATTTCAATATACAGTAGCTTCGGGAGATAATGTTGCGAAGTTGGACTACAAGGCCTCGACTTCATTGGGACTGAATAAGGGAACCATTAAAAATGGTGAAACAAATGCCAGCCTTACATTGCCTGCTCCCGGAAATACAGGTTCGCTGGGTGATCCGCTTAAAACGCCAATTTTGGTAGATGCCGTTGCACCTAAGTTTACAAAGACTCCTTCACAAACTACTACGAAGGCAGAAACATCAGGCGATATTACATTTACCATCAACGAAACTGGAAAAGTATACTATGTAGTAATGGTGGATACAGGGAGCACAACCACACCAACGGTTCAGCAGGTTGTTGACTGGAATAACACACCACCTGCTTCGGTGGTGGCACATGGAATATCGAATGCCAGTGCCAATGTAGTCGGCAATATAAATATTACAGGTCTTGCGCCGAATACAAAGTACAATGTGTATATTTTTGCCGAGGATGCTCATCAGAATAGGACAACTACGGTAACAAGCAGCAGTGTTCAGACAATTGATAAAACTCCGCCTGTGTTTACCGTACCCCAAGACAAGATTACACCATCGGATTATTCTATTAGTATTGCAGCTAATACTAATGAGGTTGGAACCATATTCGTTGTCGCTAAGCTTCGCGGTGCTGCTGCACCAGCAAAGTCAGAGTTGACTGGATCGAGGATTAAAGCAGTGGTTGACTCAACAAATGTAAAAAAGGATATTCTGATTAACGTAACCGGATTGGCTGTTTCTACAGACTACGACATCTATGTAGCATGCAATGATAAGGCTTCGACACCAAATCTTAGTGCAGCTACAATGGTACAAGCTAGAACGTTGGGACTTGATTTGACCAAAGTAGATGTGGATCTTGCAAACAAAAAGCTGCTTAATACAAATACATTAATGGAGTACAGTATAGATGGAGGGGAATGGAAGAATTGCAGTTCATCAACTACTGCAGTTACATTTAATTATTCCGACACTACTGCTTCCATTAATGTACAGATAAGAGAGCGCTCCAATACGGCAAATAATACTCAAATTACTCTGACTAAACAAAACGAAAGCATCATAGATACTTCAAAGATTGACTATGATATATTAAATAGAACTATATATAATAGCTCAAATATCAATCTGGAGTACAAAATAAATAATACTGTTTGGAAACCGTTACCGGCTGGTCAACCGGCAGGTAAGGCAATAGATGTTCTTTTTATCCCGGGCGGCGTAATTTATCTTAGAACTGCAGTATCTTCTCCGACAGCTGCTGGAAAGGACTCGAAGTTGCCTTCGAAAGAAATAGAATTTGATGGAATACCAGGTTTGGGAGATTCTCCTATCCTGACTGTTAATGATACAAAAAATGAAGTGGTCGGACTGTCCGCTATTCACGAATACAGTACTGATGGAGGAACTAACTGGACTCCTGTTTCAATTACCGTCCCTACTTTCCCGGGAACGAAAAAGGTTTTAGTAAGATTTAAGGCAACAGCCTCACAACTTGCTAGTAAAGCGCAGGAATTGAAGTTTACTGCTAATGTAATAACAGTAAAGGCAAGCCCTGCGACAACTGGAACTACAGCCACAAAAGCTACTGTAACAATAACATTTGAGGAGAATACAAATAAGCCGGCTTTAACTAAAGACATTTTAAGAAACAATTTCCTGGTAGGTGTCTGGGACGCAACCGGGAATATAGCGACTGTCGGTTCATGGGGTACTGATGAAGACATTGATGCTATTAACTGGACAAGTGCAAATACAATAACCATCACATATAATTCTGTGGTACCTGCAGACTTAAAAATTGGTTACGAGGTCAGGGTTGCTCCAGGCGCGGCAATAAAGAGTGCCGTTGACACCTCGTTAGTATTAACGCCTACAGGTAAGCTGGGAGGGAGCTTCCATACAGTACCAATTATAACGAAAATCAATGCAACTTCTGTTTCGGGACAAAAACAACTGGTCATAACTTTTGATCAGGCAACCAATCAAAAGAATATTGACAAAGCTGATATTGCAGCTTATCTGATATTAACAGATTCAAAGGGTAAGGCAAAGAACTGGTCGAAGACAAATAATGCAGCTCCAGATGTGACTTTACATTGGACTAGCGATAAAGTATTGACGATAACCTTCAATAATTTCAGCGATACAGAACTTGCGGTAGGTGATAAAATCAGAGTAAACAAGACTTGGGGTCTGACCGATGCAGATGGTACAACAGAGGCATGTACCTGGACCAGTGTTATAGATGGTAGTTTTACAGCACCGTAGGAAATCCTATTATCTACAAGTAAAACGTAATTATCAGAGTGTCTAATTTCTTTAATAGAAATTAGGCGCTTTTTTTTACGTTTTGTTTACAAGTGTGTATAATATATAAGTAAATAGTGCCAAAAAGCCGATAAATAGTTAGCAAAGCAGTATTTAACTCCAGGGGGTAATTTAACATGAAATCTAAGTTAAGATTTATTTCTATAATTGTAATTCTCAGCATGATATTTCCGACGCTGTCTGGGGTTATTCAGCCTGTTTTCGCTGCCGCTGACCTTCAGGATATTAAAGTTGAGTATAATAAGAGTACAGCTACCGCAACTATTAGCTGGAAACACGTTCCCAATATTACTAAAGGAACAATTACATATCATGTTCCCAACGGAACAGGTGGCGTGACAGAGGAGACCATTCCGCTGGGTGACCCTATAACAAATACAGTTTCGATACCTAATATTAGAAAAGATGTTATGTATGATTTTAAAATAGTATTGGAGGACGGCAGTGGTTTTACATTTGAGGGTAATAAATATTTTCTTGGAGGAATTAATGTAAATGCCACGAATGTTGAGCAGCAATCTGTAAAAATGACCGGTGGTGGAATGGAAACCGGTATATACCCTGCGGTTAAGCTTTCCTGGAATATGCCGAAAGTATTTGACGGGGCGAATATGGTACCTTTGGACAGCATGCCTAATTTGTTCAGTGCAGATATGATTGACTTTAAATTCAAAATCGAACTGGATCGTATGCTTAAAGATGTTAATGTGAAAGTTGATTCCAGTGGAAACTATAGAGCTTTTATAGAAGGAGGAGCCGAGTGTGAGGTTGTAAGGGATTCAAAAGATCAGCTTTCTTTTTATCTGCTTGGGAGAAAGGATGAAAATACCGATATATCTTCCCAACCTTTGCCCAAAGGCTTAGAGGGGAATCAGAGCTATGTTATACATTATCCAGATCTACTTCCCAGTACTATATACAAAGTATCACTGATAACTATTTTTTATAACAATGCTTTAGGAGATGATTCCGGAACGGTAAGCGGAGTGACGCAGAATTCCATAGAATCCGATTACATATGTACTCCAGTCAGATTTCAATTGACAAAGGATACTTTGGACAACTTGTATGTCCGCGTATTCCGTGTAAATCAGAAAGGTGTTCCCCTGCTTAATCTTACATATGATGTACAGACTAGTTACGGATCATCGTGGAAACCCAGTGAGAACGTTATAAATGATAAGGATTTAGGTAACGATCCTTCTCCGATTATAGATATTATTAAGGGCGAAAACAATCCAGTAAAGTACAGAATTGTTGTAATAGAAAATAGGATTCAATCCCCTGTTATGGAATATAATATGCAGGATGATCTCGTTAAGCCTCCTGTACCAAACAATATACTGACAAATGTTGAACTGCAATACCCGACTCCAACAAGTAATACAAAAGATACATCCTCAAAAGTTACAATTACCTGGGATTATCCTGGCGATGAATTGTGGAATCAGATAAAAGCTCAGGACTATTATTTTCATTTCAATTTAAGTCTTGCAGAAGATCCTATGAGTATCCCTCAAAAACTTATTGTGGATGGGCAGGAAAAGTTTTTCGAGGTAAAATTCAGGGATGTATTGAGTGTAAGTGCAAGTAAAATAGAGGTAGATAAAACTGGAGCCAAGCCAAGGCTCAAGTATGTAATGGATGGATATGAGCTGTTTAATGGCATAGGCAAGGATGACGAATTTAGCTTACCAAACATGGAACCTGAAAATGCTTACCAACCAGCCCAACCCTACCCTCAATATCTGCTTCCGAATAAAACCTATTACCTTCAGATGCACACAAGTACTCGTGATCAGAGGGACAAGGAGTATATGGTTGGAGATTCTTTTTCTGAAAAGTCCCTAATAGCCAGCTTTACGACGCTTTCTCCAGGCTCCAGAGACGTAACTGTGCCAAAGTATTTGCAGCTGGTAGAACCCCCTATCGTAAGTAACGGTGAGGACGGTGTTACCAAAGAAGCAACTGTAAAACTGAGATTTGACCAGATAACAGTGGATTGGAAAAGCATTTCACCTGAGACTGACGGTGAAGGCCAAGTATATTATGATTTGTACATGAGTACAAGTCCAGATAGCTCAACCTTTGCTAAAATTGGTACTTTTCCTGATTTAGTAAAGGGAGATGTAGATTTTTCAGCCCAAATTGACAAGAACACTACATGGGTAAATGCAAAAATAAACAGGTTTACCGGGACTAATGAGGGGATTTTTGGAAAGTCATTAGCCCCTAACTCTTCATACTATTTTTTTGTTAAGGTAAGGCTGGTTCTGCCTAATGGTGATACCAAGGAGTCAATTAAATCTGTTTTACTACCAGTGACCATACCAAGAGGGGAACCAACAGAGCCGGACGATACAGATCTGAGACCCGAAGCACCTGAGGATTTTGCAATAGCAGTTGACGAAAACGGGGACCAGATGTTGACCGGACAGAGAGTAACCTTTGAATGGAAAATTAGAGATAACAAGGCTGCCTATGAACTGATAGCAACTTCGGCAAGAGTGGCTCCCGACGCTACAACCGACGCAGGTGGTGGTATTAATACAGACCCTACATATATAAGCTTTATAGGAACCTTTGGAAACAAGGGAAATGATGGAGATGGTACAGACCTTATTATGAATCCCGGTATAACTCCATTACCTGGAAAATTTGAAATAATCCAAGAGGAGGACGGTACATCAAAATGCAGATATACCATTGATACCTGGCTGTTTCCCAATAAGATATACTACTTTAGTTTAAGAGCACTGACTATGGAAAACCATGTAGTAAAAAAATCCAGTGTTTGGATCTCCATACCTGTAACTACTACACTAATAGAGAGTCCAACAATGCTTCAGGTTGTTAATGACTGTTCCATAGCCTTCAACTGGTATGGAACTCTGCCTACTGAAAGCTATCAAATAAGATTAAAGCCTGTAGATGAAATTGATTACACAGTACTCACTAAGTCACAGTACACCATAGTACAGGATTCAAAGTACTATAATTATGTAAGGACAACGAAGGATATTAAGCTGAAGCCGAATACGGAATATAACATACAGGTTGTAAGTAAGGTAAATGGTGTAGAAAATATTATTAATATCTTAAAATATTCATCTAATGATTATTACAAAACAAGGGATGATTATCATGAGATAGATGTAAGATGGCAGGGGGTTGCAATTGATCCTTATACTGAGTTTGAAATAGCCATCAAGACAGAGGATGATACTGAGTATACCGTTCTGGACAACAGTAAGGATTTGGAACAATATAATGATCTTACAACCCATACATATCCATACTATATAGAGAAGAGTATAAATAACGTAAATAATAACTACTATACGTACAATGCGAGAATTAAGTCGGTCGAGGTAACCTTACCAGATGGTACAAAAGAACACAAGGTACTGAAATCCAATACAAAGTACTATATTAAGGTCAGAGCTAAAAAGACAGACTCCGTAAATATGGAAGCTGTGACAAGATCAAAATACGCAGGTCCTGTAAATACCAGAACAGAGTTTAATCAGGATGATTATGATGATATTGATGACGACACCGGTAATACCTCCAAATTCCTGGATATGCTGGATGAACTAGAGAAGAACGTATACTGGGAAGTAAATAGGGTTAACAGTTCTATAAACAAGATTTACGTTAAGGATGAAAGGATTGTGAACCTCCTCGAAACTCCCGGTAACTATTCACTTACCCTTGATTTAGCCCAGAGCCCGGCTTATGTGAATAGTGAAGAAATTTATATGGCCAAAAGTATATTGGTTGCTATGAAAAGCACAAATAAAAGTATAATTATTAAGACAAAAGGTATAGAGTATACAATCAGGCCTGAGACTTTTGATATGGAAAACATGGAAGAGTTTAAAAAGGCTTCAGAACTAAGCGGTTCAAAGGATGTTTATTTGCAGATTAACAATATTCAAAGTTCAAGCATACAGCCTGAGGGGCCGGAGAATACTTCGGTAGCTTCAAAAATGAATGTACTGTCTACTCAGGTAGTAGCGTCCAGAAAAACTAGCACTGCTATAAAGGATATGATAAAGGACAAGCTCTACAATGAGAAAACAGGTATTATTCAGAAAAAGCTGGCGGTGTTGAAAAACCCAAATAACAGTAAAACAAAAGGGAAGCAAGAGGAGGTAGATAAATATCTACTCCAGCTTATTGACGAGATAAAGAGTGAACTTTCCTACTATATAGATGACACAATAAATGGAACCGGCTACACGAATGGTTTATTCATGGAAAAATACAGTGTTGCCAAGTTTAGTTCACCGATGGCAATAAAGATGCAGTATCAGGGAAGTACATTGGCTAATCCGTATATTTTATACGGTTCTAGTAGGAACTGGCAGAAGCTTTCTATGAATATTAAGCGTGAAACGGGCTTTTTGAGTTATTATGTAACAGGTACCGGTAAGTTTGTTATATTCTCTTCAAAAGATATAACATCAACGATAGCGGATGATAATCCGGCAAAGGAGTATATCACAAAGCTTGCTTCAAATTATGATTTAGCTGCTGTATTCGCAGGTGCAGATAACTCGTTTAATCCGAAACTTACAGTAACAGTTAAGGAAGCCGTACTATTATTCGAGTTAATTTCCGAGTCTAGGGTTGACAATCAGAAGAATGTAAAAGATAAGGCAAAGGCCTATGGACTTGATAAAATTATTAATATTACAAATTTGAACAGAAATATTACCAGACAGGAGTCAGCCGCTGTAGTGATAAAACTGTACTGCCAGAAGACTGGCACAGATTATAATAAGCTAAAGGCGTCATTTAAAAAGCCTATAATGGATGACGGTATTATCGTAGACAAATATGCTATACCAGTTTATGCGTGCTTACAAATGAATATTATGAGTTTGGATTCTGATTCAAAATTCAATCCTTCTAATACCATAAACAGAGCCGAATTTGTCATGGTCATTGAAAAAATGCTTGAAAGTTAGTAAAGTAAACATTTATTAGTACTAGAAAAGGTTTTGTATTGTAAATTATGGTCGCTTTAGCGGCAGCTGGGGGTTAACATTCACAATGAGAACAAAGAGAATACTGGCGAAAATAATATTAATTGCATTTTTTATTACATCATACGGAATGTACGGAATTTACGGTGCAGATATTCCAACACAGTCGGCCCCTGCAGGTCTAACAATATCGGCTACCAATCCGCCAGAACCTGCTATCGGCTACAGCCAGCAGTATGGAGGGGAGTCAGGGTTTTATGCCGACATAACTTGGGATAATTTAGCTAGGCCAGCTGGTATAACCATATTAGGACAGTACTTAAATATATACCTTGAGGAATCACCAAAAGGTTATAAGCCTGTCAGACCTGCTTATGCCCATGAAAAAGGACTGGCTGCCGATACAAAACCTATTCGAATGAAAAACCTGAAATCAGGAACAGTCTATAAGGCAAATGCGAAAGCTTATTATGAATATCCCAATCCTGTCCTAACAGGCCCCGTCTTAAAATCCGCTGAATCCCAAAATTCCAATTCGGTAAGATTTATGACCGATATAAATGTTCAATGCTTTACGGCTGGAACAGGACAGGTTAAGGTTGTGTGGGATGATGTATGGGTTGATGGGAAGAGAATAAGTTATAGACTGTATGTTTCTGAAGACAAGGATTTTAAAAATACCTTTCCCATAACTATAAATCAGGATAATATAAGCGAAGATGGTCCGACTGTTGTTAATGAAAACGATGGAACACTTGAGTATGTGCAGAATGTAAAAAATTCGGGACGTGTGTATTATGTTAAATTAGTACCAAACCTTGACGACAAAACAATTGTAAGAAGTGATGTAGAAAAAGTATTTGCTACTTCTACTAATATATTGGTTAAAACTTCAAAGATGTTTAAAAATGATTCCGGGACGGTTTGGAAACTGGAATGGAGCCCTGTATTAACCAGTCTTTCAGGGGCTGAAAGTAATGTAAAGGTTGAATATGAAGTAATCAGTTATGATGGTCAAAATAAAGAGACAACCCTCGCAGTAAAAGAAAGCACCATGCATGTAATAACGGTGCCGGATAATTCACCTACCGTATACTATAAAATAAGGGCTAATGTTACAAAGGATGGACAGCCGTATTATCCTCCGGCGCTAAATATTAAGTTGGAATCCGAAAAGTTTGCTTTAGTGGAAATGGAAATACCAACAACACCTTCCATGCCTGTTTTAGTTCCTAATATCAAGGACTCAACCGGCAAAATTATTATTTCCTATGAAGATATAGTTACAACTGAAGGTCCTATTAAGGGTGAACTTGGTAAGGATACCGCCACAGTGCTTTGGGAGGCTCCCAGAAAAGCGGACGGTACCATTGATAATCAGGTTTTATATGACATTTGGCTGGTAGAGGATGCAAATACAATTGAAGATCCTCCAGAGAATACTCTTCTACAGGAGTCTTATCTTCCTGTAGAAGCAAATTTTGTACGAGATGCTACAAATAATAATGAAATAGTAGGCTATAAGTATAAAATCAACAACCTTATACCAAATCATACATACTATTTCAAAATAGTTGCTAAAAAGATATTTACTGAAGATGTAGATGGGGTGATTCAAAATGTAACCCGCTCCTCCACTCCTGCAGTAAAACTTATTATAACGCCACCGGGAGGAGCGATTGATACACCTTTGATCCCATCAAATCCGCCCCTTGAAATTAAGAAACAGACTGATACTAAAAAACCAATGCTTACTGAAGACAGTGTTACAATACAATTGAAAAACAGATGGTACGAATTATTTGACAAGGAGCCTAATACCGGTAAGTGGTATTACGTTAAAACAGATAGAACTAGTCGTACCGATACAGTTGTAGAGTATGATCCATATGACCCGAATAACCCGGCAGATAAAAAATATCGTAAAGTGGAGTACGGAGAGGGTGTATCTCTATTTGTGGGCTGCGAGGAGTATGTTGAGGGTATCGAGCAAAAAGTTTCCGATATCAACAGGTACCCCGTGGAGAGTTACAAGATAGGAAACATCTCAGCAAACCCTATAGCCCCTGCCAATCAGGATGCTTATGAAAACCTAAACAAAGATTTAAATGCTCCCGAGGGGTTCGATTCTAACGGAAAGCCAATATACGCTGCCCACAATATTATCATCCCTGTAAATGAACTTAAACCAAATACCACCTATATTCTGTGGGTAAGGGCAACAAGGCCTGATCCGGAACATCCAGGTCAGCTGTTGATATCGGATGTGTCAAATCCTTTAATTTTCACAACCCTGCCAGCTACAGGCCAGGATGTAGAAAAGCCGACTGTACCAAACCTCAGCTATAACAATGTTTCAGATACCTTTGTGGATCTGGTATGGGATTACAAGGAGGGGAACAAGTACTACATCAAATATGGGACGGTAGATAATCCTGACAGTGCAGGAAAAACAATAGAGGTTTCAACTACCGAAATTGTAGAATCAGGGTTTAATTATTTGAGGATACCTGGTCTAAAACCAGATACACAATATTATTTTTGGATTCAGGCTGAAGCCTTTAGCTCGGATCAATCTCTAAGTGAAAGGTCAGTCTGGAGTGACTCACTGCTGATTAAAACCCTTAAAGAACTGCCACCTGCTACTCCTAGAGGTTTTGGTGTGAAAAACGCTCCAGATGCGGTTACCAATACCACTATTACCTTTGAATGGATACAGGAAGATAATATTGAGTACATACTTGAAATTGCCAGCAGCATAGAATATACCGATGCAAAGGAATATAGTGCCGGAAGTGTTTCGGAATTCATGGCTACAGGCCTTATTTCCAACCATAAATATTTTGCAAGATTATATGCATATGATCCGGCAAAAAAACTGCGTTCTCAGCCGACCCAGAGCATCTATGTCAGAACGCGCACAAGCACCGATGATTATGACTCTGATAAGGATATAGACCGCGTTATAACCGGAGATTTTATTAATAAAGGAACCAATGCAATCGGCGGAGTATGGACTATTAAGATAATTGGAGTCAATGCCGACAGGCTTGTAGAAAAAATGAAAACAGACAAGGTTCTGGACTATACCGTGGACATGACCAAACCACCTGCTGGTACTTCAAGGATTTCCGTTTGGGTGGCAAAGAGAGTGTTTGACAACCTGGAACAGCTTCAGGAAAATGTCACTTTTAAAACTGCAGTGATTACATACAACTTTAGGGCTGGGATACTGTCAAATGTCTCCAGTACAGATACAAAAAAGGAACAGATATATATCCTTGATATTGTATTAACACCACAGAAACCTGTTGCAAATACAAATGAACTGGTATTAAAAAAGCCTCTGGCCCAGATCGGAGTTACACTTGATACAGGGGCTGAGGTGATAACGGTATCACAATTTGATAAGCCTTTAGTGATCGGCTATCCGTATACACATTTGAAAGAATATACACAAGGCAAAACCTACGGATATATGTATAACTCTGTGCTTAGTAACTGGAAGCAGCAGGTTACTTCAGCACAATATGATCCTGACAATAGTGAAGGTTCTATAAATGTTAATGTCGAAGCTCCAGGGCTATTTGCAATTGCTGACAGAACAAATAATTTATTTGATGATACTTATGGAAATAAATACGAAAATTCAATAATTAATGTTGCATATAAGTATAAGCTTAAAAGTGTTTCTGGAAGAATGTTTAATCCCGATAAAACCATAACTGTTGGCGACGCAGTAAAGCTTCTGTTTGATACTATTGAGAATTATAAATACGGAAGTGATTATATGCAGACAGCAGTAAAAATTGGATTAACTAATATAAATAAACAGGCATCCTCTTTATGCACCAGACAGGAAGCTGCCGCTATGGCAACTATTCTATATGAGATTAAGTCCAGTACGCGTACCAAAGCCAGCCTTGATGTAATTAAAAGCTACAGTGACTATGGACAGGTTGATAAGACAATTTTAAGCAAGGTAGCATTCGCAGCAGAAAATGGCTTTATCCCTAATTCATCAGCAGCGAAGCTAAATCCTAATGAACAGATAACTAGAGGAGAGTTTATGTATATGATTGAAAAGGCACTGGTACTGGCCGGCGAGATTGAGTAACGTTCAATCCTCCAATTTTTTAATGTATAGGAATTTATATATTTTCAACTCTTTGAATATGTTACGAAGTGTTTCGTCGAAGGGGGCAGTAGTGCCTCCTAGCGAACAAGATAATTTGCGAGCAAAGACAGCGTAATCAGAACAAGCACTAAACAGATTGCAAAGCAAATTTCTTGACGGGAAATGAACATTTAAAAATGTATATGAGTTTTTTAAAAAGGCAATAATTTTATTATAAATAAAATTGTTGTTTTTTTATGCCTGCAAAGGTCTTATGCATTAACCAACATATATGGATATTATTAGTGCAGGCTATGCGGGAGTTAGGAGGAAGAATGAAAAGGTTTTTTTTACTTTTAACTGTTGGTATTCTGGCTGCAGCAATCATCGGTACAACTTATTACATAAACACTTACAGAAATTCTGAAAACACTAAGATATCAATATCTGACGCTTTTAAGTCCTCAGGGGCAAAAATGGTAGTAAATGAGCTTTATTTTTTTGTAAGAGCTGATAAGAGTATGAAAAAGCTGGCGGACTTAAGCGCGGTTTGCGAAGATGTTTTTAATGCTCTTGGAGTTACCGGTTATTCAAGGAACACAACAAGTACCGATACTCTTGTTAAAAATGACATGTCAGGAACCACTAAAGATGGAGTTAAAATTACTGCAATGGCAAGTATTGTAGGGAATAAATCCGGCGCTGGAGACAAATATATAACTATAGAAGCAACTGATACCGTTAACGGTTCGGCTTTGCTCTTAAGAGATAAGATCGACAGTGTTTTTAGTAAATACGGGCTTAAAGCAGTTGTCAACTCATGTATTACCGGAACCTATGAAGGCAATCTGCAGGATGCTCAGTTGGAAAACATATGCAGAAAAGTTCTAAATGACAGTGATGCAAAAAAGGTTGACAGTGTGAGACAGGAAAACATCATCAGCGTATCTGCATTCTCACCTATGATTGAAGATAAGCTGAGTATCGATGGGAAGAACGTTAACTTGAGTCTTGCTATCAGATACAATAAAATCGAAAACAAGACTTACCTTTGGGTGGCAACACCTGTGGTGAACACCGAATACTAAGTGTAGCAGTACAAAATTTTATAGAAGAAGGGAAGAGCTCACTTGGCTAAATATGTTATAAGCGAAGGTGTACCTTTAAAAGGAAAAGTAAGAGTAGATGGTGCAAAGAATTCAGTTCTTCCGATAATAGCTGCATCCCTGTTAGGTGAGTCAAAAAGCATTATTGAAGAAGTCCCGAATTTATATGATGTCAGTGTGATGTGTGAACTTATCAGGTCACTGGGGGCTGAGGTAGAACCTATTCCAGGCTCCAATTCTATAGGTTTTCACGCTAAAAATATCACTAATTCAACGGCACCCTATGAATTAGTTAATAAACTCAGGGCTTCTTTTTTAATAATGGGCCCCATGCTGGCAAAAACAGGATTTGTGAGAGTAGCACTGCCTGGAGGCTGTGCTATAGGTTCGAGGCCTGTGGATTTACATTTGAAGGGATTCACGGCATTAGGAGCGGAGATAACCCAAGGGCATGGCTATATTGAAGCAAGAAGAACAAAAAGACTTACCGGTAATAAAATATATCTGGATTTTCCCAGTGTGGGCGCCACAGAGAACATTCTCATGGCAGCCGTATTGGCTGAGGGCCAGACAAGTATCGAAAATGCAGCTATAGAACCTGAGATAGTTGATCTTGCCAACTATCTGAATGAAATGGGGGCATCCATAAAAGGAGCAGGAACGGATACTATAAGAATAATGGGTGTTGAAAGTCTTCAGGGCTGCTCTCACACTATTATTCCCGATAGGATTGAGGCAGGAACTTTTATGGTGGCCGCTGCAATAACCAACGGAGATGTGGAAATTGAAAATGTGGTACCTGATCATCTCAAGCCCATTATTGCCAAGCTTAAGGAAACCGGTCTTGAGATCAGCGAAGAATTAAGTTCAATAAGAATCAAAAGTAATGGCAGCTTAAAGCCGGTAGATGTGAAAACTCTCCCTTACCCCGGTTTTCCCACAGATATGCAGGCACAGATGACGTCGCTTTTAAGCAGCACACAGGGAACAAGTATTGTAACCGAAACGATTTTTGAAAACAGGTTTATGCATATCAGTGAACTGAAAAGAATGGGTGCAAATATTAAGATTGATGGAAGGACTGCAGTTATTGAAGGAAGGCAATGTCTCACAGGAGCTGCGGTCAAGGCAACTGACCTAAGAGCTGGAGCAGCTTTGGTTTTGGCAGGACTGGCAGCTGAAGGAGCGACAGAAATAGGTGAAATACAACACATCGACAGAGGTTATTGTCTACTTGATCAGAAGCTTAAAGGACTTGGCGCTAAAATCGAAAGGGTGGAAGAATAAGCATTGAGATGATTACTGAGAGTAAATAGCTATAATTGTTTCATTATATTGAAATAATCATAGCTATTTTTATTTATAGAATTATATATTGTAAAACGAATTAAACACGTTGAGTCATTCACAAATTCTATTTGAAATTAATTAACGCAAAATGTGGACTCATAATTTAACTCCTAAATTAATATAAATAAACATGTCCCGGGAATTCAGTTACATCATTGGGAATTTACATGGGGGTTAAAATGAAGAAAGTCTGCCTTTACATAATCTTAATGTTTCTGATAATCATATTTATACCCATGCTGTTTATTCGCGATTTCAGTATTATCCAACAGCAGATCAGCAATACTGTAGATAAATCAAAAAAGGTATTAACGGTAAATGTTTATTTCACCGATCAGAAAAAACTTGTAAAAATGAATCTTGAGGATTACATTATAGGGGTAGTAGCTGCTGAAATGCCGGCCTCATTTGAGATGGAAGCGCTTAAGGCACAAGCCGTTGCAGCAAGAACTTATGCATTGGGGCGGGCCGCCAAGCTTTACGGTTCCTCCGAAACTGCTCATAATGGAGCTGATGTTTGTACCAGCCCCGGCCATTGCCAGGCATGGGTAAGCAAGGATACCGCCATGAGACGCTGGGGGCTTTTTTCCTCATTCAAATACTGGAATAAGATATGTAAAGCTGTCAGTGATACGTCAGGGGAAATTATTGAATATAACAGCGTCATTATAAACCCACTTTTCCATTCCAACAGTGGGGGACATACTGAAAATGTAGAGGATGTGTGGGCAGGAACAGCTTCTCCATATTTGCGTGGGGTAGAAAGCCCCGGGGAGGATACCTTTACTGAATACAAAGCTGAAGTTGTATTAGAACAGGAGGATATGGTTAAAAGGCTTAAGTTGTTTTATCCGGACTTAAAATTAAAATCAAAGGACATTTTGTCCGACACTGAAATCAAAAAGTACTCGTCAGGTGACAGAGTTATGGAAATAAAAATAGGTAATATAACAATAAAAGGCACCGATTTCAGAAAGGTTTTCCAGTTGAAATCTGCTAACTTCAAGCTTTCCAAGCGGGCTGATGGAAAAGTGGCAGTTACAACCATAGGCTATGGACATGGTGTAGGAATGAGTCAATGTGGCGCTGATTATTTGGCAAAAAAAGGGTATGCTTATTCGAATATTTTAAAATATTATTATCAGGGAGTGACTTTAAACAAAATTTCCGATTAGAGATACTGTGAAGAACAATCAATAAATGAAAGATTACTCAGTGATTAAATTATAAGTTTAATTTTCCAACCTTATGTATATTGTTGCCAATATAGGAAACAATATTTAATGGAGGTGGAATATATATTATGAAGAAACTTATTCCAGACGAAAAAAATTGGAAAAGCAAACTGTCAAAATTCTTTAATAATAGGGGATTTTACGTAATATTGGCAGTTTGTATAATCATTGTGGCAGCCACGGCTATATTTGTAACTACTCAAAACGTGAACTCACCTGATACCGGTATTAACAGCGAAGGAAAAATAATTCCCGAAGAAGCCAATGCTAATCAGCCAGTACAGGATGACCCTGCAAAGGCAGTTGCAGCTACAAAAAAATCAGCAACTCAGTCACCTGCTTCTAACACTGCAAAAGAACCGGCTAAGAGTTCAGCACCGGCAAAAGACAAAACCACTGCATCAAGCAAAGTCCTTACATTTATCCGACCTGTCGAAGGTGATATTATGAAGGACTACACCAGAGATGTAAACACTTTCTCAGAGTCAAAGACATTGGGCGACATAAGAGCTCACTCAGGTCTTGATTTTAAAGTAGACAAGCTCACCAAGGTAAGAGCTGTTGCAGACGGAACAGTTTCATTGGTTGAGGACAATGCAAATGGTATCACTGTTGAAATCACTCATGGCACCAGCGGTTTGAAGACCAGATATGCAGGTCTGTCAAAGCAGGGACTGGAGGACATAAGCTGCGGGTTAAAGGTTAAGGCCAATGAAATAATAGGTCTTGTAGGTGACCCTATTCAGAGTGAGTGTGAAGATGGCGCACATTTGCATTTCGAGGTTTTGAAAAACGGAAAATCTGTTGACCCGGTGCCATATTTGAAGGCATCAACTACAACAAACAAGGCTAAATAACCAAATAAATGTTTTAGTAATAATGAGTAATTACCAAATAATAAAATAAAATTAAACCAATAGCGGAACCTCTATTTATGAGGTTCCATTTATTATGGTATAAACATTATTATTCATTAGTGATATACTTGTTTTAAACTGCTTTTGAAGGGTATAAAAGCAGTAATACATACTAAAGGAGAGTCGTTTATGAGTAATGTTAAACAGATTATTGAATATGCTATGAGAATGGAAAATGATGCTCAGGAGTTTTACAGCTACAATTTGGAGAGAGTCCATTCAGAAGAGCATAAAAAGTTATTTGAGGAACTGGCCGAAATGGAAAAAACTCATTATGCAGTTTTAAGTAGTATTTATGACTTGCTAAAGATCACCCCACCGCCAATAGAGCTTTCATGGGTGGTTGACGATACATCCAGAGAGAAAAATGTATCCATAATAGCTGATAACTCTGAGTTGATATCCAATGAACAGGCTGTTTCCGATCTGGCTATTATAAGGATGGCATATTTAATGGAAAGTGATTTTGCGCTATTTTATGCTAATGCCGCAAATCAGGTTGAAGACGGTGAGGCCAAAAAATTTATTCTTGAGCTTGCCGATTGGGAGAAAAAGCATGAAACAATGTTCAAGGTAAGATATGAAAAGCTGCTTAAGCAGAGCTGGAGTGATGTTGCAGGAATTATATTTAAATAGTATTAAGCACATACATATATAGAGATTATATTTCGGGATTTATTAAATAAAAGCACCGTATATATCCCGGGTCGCCGGAATATATACGGTGCTTTATATCGTCAATTGAAGTTCATACTTCACCTACTGCTTTCAGCGGACAGTGATTTCCTCACTCATATTTAATATATTCGGCAGTTTGTAGCTTTAGATCTATTCTGGTTATCCTGGGGTCATCGTTTATATAGTCCCATATTTGTATGAATTCAGGGACAACTTCTGCTAAGCACTGATTTTTTCTGTTTGAATAGCGTTTATATGAATTGGGATGGACTTTCTGATAATGAGTCATTATTTCCACATTCTCTTTATCAGCTCCATGACCTAGAATTTTGGCCAGTCCTTTTACTTGATAATTCACACAATAAAGTGCAACATGAGGATTTTCTCCGCTTTGATTTTATGCCCTGGCTTCCCAGGGATATCCAGTATATGGGGGATCACATTATTGTGCAAACTCTATATCCCGACGATTCATGGTTATATCAGGCTTTATTAAGCTTTGGAAAAAATGTAGAGGTTATTGAACCGGCACATATTCGTAAAAAATTACAGAACGAGGCTCAAGAAATACTTTGTATGTACTCCTGAAATACAAATTGTACAAATACTATCAGTTTATTGAAATATTTATTTAAAAGCCGTCCGCGTTGATGTTCCCGATTTTCTTGTATTATTGGTTCTTAAATAGTAAAATGTAAAATATAATTCAAATGGTACCATAAAAAAGCGGATAACGATTAGTATACGAAGTCTTCCGATGGCTTCGTGCATGTGGCTCAGAGCCACTAACGCGTCAAAACGCTATACCGCTTAGGAGGTTAATATGGCAAAAGAAAGAGTAGCTGTAATATTCGGAGGACAATCCTCTGAACATGAGGTGTCAAGGTTCTCGGCCCAATCGGTAATTGAGAACATAAATAAAGAAAAATACGATATTGTTATGATAGGTATTACTAAGGAAGGTCAATGGCTCACATATGAAGGCCCTACCAATAAAATTGGCAGCGGAGAATGGGAGAAGCTGGCGTTAGCTGCCGCTCAGGAGAGAAGACAAAATACTCTGCTTATGACTACCGATAGTAATCAGACAAATACACAACCGGAGGAGTTGGCAGTAAGCAATACAGCAAGAGGTATATTCGGTGAGAACTCAAAAGAACCTATAAATGTAATATTTCCGGTGCTGCATGGCTGTAACGGTGAAGACGGAACTATTCAGGGCTTGTTTGAACTGGCAGGGATACCCTATGTTGGCTGCGGGGTTCTGGGCTCTGCTGTCGGTATGGATAAGGCCTATACCAAAATTATATTTGAAAAGGAAGGACTGCCCCAGGGGGATTATCTTGTATTCAACAGAAAACAGGTTAACTTCCGTATTGACGAAGTAATAGAAGAAATTGAGGGCAGACTTACATATCCCTGCTTTGTTAAACCTTCAAATGCAGGTTCTTCGGTAGGGGTTAACAAGGCGTCAAACAGGGAGCAATTGAAAAGGGCTCTTGAGATAGCAGCAAAGAATGACAGAAGGATTCTGGTTGAGGAATTTATTAACGGAAGAGAAATAGAATGTGCAGTTCTTGGAAACGACAATCCGATAGCATCAACAGTAGGAGAGGTTATTCCATGTAATGAATTTTATGATTATGAGGCAAAATATCAAGTAGGTGATGCTTCAAGGGTAATGATACCGGCTGAAAATCTTTCTGCCGAAACTGTGCAAAAGATAAGGGAGTATGCAGTCAGAGCATTCAAATGCCTCGATTGCGCCGGGCTATCAAGAGTAGATTTCTTTGTACATAAGGATACAGAGGATATATATATTAATGAAATTAATACACTTCCCGGATTTACTCAGATCAGCATGTATTCCAAATTGTGGGCTGCAAGCGGGATCCCGTATTCCGAACTGATTGACAGGCTTATTGAACTGGCCTATGAAAGGTTTGAAGACTGTAAAAGGGAGTATACTAAATCCTGATTTTTCGTTACCAACTAAATACCTTTTTTTGTTTAAAATTGCTCCTTCTAGTTGAAAAAAATGTGTTATATGTATATTATAACGTATAGGTAAAAAGAAACTAAAAGCAGTGTACTTGAAACAAAGGTACTAATGAAATTAAGGAGGAGACCGGATGAGTAAGGATGTGATAATAAATGTAAAGGGTACTCAAACTGATCCGGAAAGCGATCAGAATACTCTTGAGCTTATCACAGAAGGAAAATACTATCAAAAAGGTAATAATTACTATATAACCTATAAGGAAAGTGAAGTAACAGGAATGGTTGGAACTACCACTACTTTAAAGGTCTGTGATGGAGTTGTTACATTGATGAGATTTGGAAAGGTAAATTCGCAGTTTGTTTTCCAAAAGGGACAAAAACATATCTCATCCTATGAAACCGAGTATGGGGTTTTTACTATAGGTGTATTCGCTAATACTGTTGACATAAATATAGATGATTCAGGCGGAGAAATTCGTGTAGGCTATTTGATTGAGATAGACAATCATAACACCGGAAGAAATGATTTTTATATGCAAATTAGAGAGGTAGGAGCTGTAAATGAAAAACATAACAGAGGAAATACGCCAGCAAATTAAAGGAGCAGTGTTGGGTTCAGTCAATAAAGCCATAGAAGCCGGAGAACTGCCCCAGCTAGAAATCACTGATATAGCTATTGAAATACCAAGAGAAAAGGGACACGGTGACTTTTCAACCAATATAGCCATGCAGATAACGAAGATAGCAAAAAAAGCACCGCGCCAGATTGCTGAAACTATTATTAAGAATATTGATTTAAGCAATACTTATATAGTTGAGGTGTCCTGCGCGGGTCCGGGATTCATTAACTTTACTCTGGACACAAAGTACCTTTATGAAGCTGTCAGGATAATAAAGGAAGAAAAGGAACAGTACGGACGCATCAACATTGGTAACGGTAAAAAGGTAATGGTAGAGTTTGTAAGTGCCAACCCCACCGGACCTTTGCACATGGGTAATGCCCGGGGAGGAGCCCTTGGAGACTGTATAGCAAGTGTTCTTAATGCGGCTGGCTACGATGTTACCAGAGAATTTCTTATAAATGATGCAGGTAATCAGATTGAAAAATTCGGCATTTCCCTTGAGGCCAGATATATTCAGCTTATAAAGGGAGAAGATGCCATAGAGTTTCCCGAGGACGGCTACCACGGAGAGGATATTACCGAACATATGAAGGATTTTATTGCTGTAAACGGTGATAAATATATTGATGCGCCTTCTGAAGAAAGAAAAAAAGTTTTTGTTGACTTTGCTCTTCCAAGAAATATTCAAAGAATAAGGGAAGGTCTCGAAAGTTATGGAATCCATTTTGACGTGTGGTTTTCAGAGCAGACTCTTCACAAAAACGGAGAGGTAATGCAGACTATTGAACTACTTAAAAAAAATAATTGTACTGTTGAAAACGATGGTGCTCTCTGGTTAAAAGGTTCAGTTATCGGAAGTGACAAGGATGAGGTTCTTATCAGGAATAACGGTATCCCGACCTACTTCGCGGCAGATATTGCCTACCACCGCAACAAGTTTGAGACAAGGGGTTTTGAATGGGTAATTAATCTTTGGGGTGCAGACCACCATGGACATGTTGCAAGAATGAAAGCTGCCATGGCCGCTATCGGAATTAATCCCGACAAGCTTGACGTCGTATTGTTCCAACTGGTTCGTCTGTACAGAAACGGTGAAATTGCAAGAATGTCCAAGAGAACGGGTAAATCCATTTCCTTGATGGATTTGGTGGAGGAAGTTGGAAGGGACGGAGTAAGGTTTTTATTCAATACCAAGGCATCTGGCAGCCATCTTGACTTTGATCTTGACCTTGCTGTCAAGCAGTCAAATGAAAACCCTGTATTCTATGTACAATATGCTCATGCCAGAATATGCAGCATGCTCAAGCTGTTGGAGAGCGAGGGAATCATTATACCCGAGGTTAATGCTGCAAAGCTTGAGCTGCTAGAGAAGCAGGAGGAACTTGAACTTATAAAGAAGCTTTCTGAATATCCTGACGAAGTAAGAATATCTGCCGAAACACTTGAACCAAGCAGACTTACAAGATACGTTCAGGAAGTAGCTGCTTCCTTTCACAGCTTCTACAACGCATGCCGCGTAAGGGGCGAGGAAGAGGACTTAATGAAGGCAAGACTTATACTTGTTGATTGCACAAGAATAGTAATAAGAAATGTACTTGAGTTGCTTAGCATCAGCGCACCTGAGAGAATGTAAAACTGGATTGAACAATTAATACCCTGTAAAAGTTAGGTCTTTTACAGGGTATTTTTATCTTATCAACCTTTTAAAAAGCTAATAAAATATTGGCTATTCCTATATTTTAAAATTTAAAACATAATCCTTCAAATTCTCTGAAGCAGCTTTAGAGCCCTGTGAAATTTTAACCACTTCATTTCCTTTTTCCATAATTTCCGCAGCTTTTATAGCTATGTTAGTAGTTCCCCCAGCAGCCTCGTTAGTAGATATTGTGACTTCATTGATAGCTTTCATCATATTGTTGATGGCAACCAGAAGCTCTTGAGAGGTTGAGCTGAAATCCAATACCAGTTCATCAATATGGATAGCATCCTTACTGTATTGTTCACTGTTTTCAACCTGGCTGTTATAGTCACTGATAACTGTTGTTTCAATAAAGGACAGAATATTCTGAGAACTGTTAACGAGGTTTTCCACCGCACTTAACACACTCTTTGTAACACCTTGAATCTCACCTACAGCCTTCTTGGAATCTTCGGCAAGTTTTCTTATTTCATCAGCTACCACAGCAAATCCGCGGCCTGCTTCTCCCGCACGGGAGGCTTCAATTGCAGCGTTAAGAGCCAACAGGTTTGTCTGGCTGGTAATCTGCATTATAGCATCTGATAACAATCGTATATGCTCAATGGACTTACTTTGCTCAATGGCTCTGGTAAGCTCGGAGTTGGTTTCTTTATATATATTGTAAGCATAATCCTTTGCTTCTTTTGCCGAAGTTTTCAGCGTAAGTGCTCTAGTGCTGATTTCCTGAGCAGCAAAGGAGGTTTCCTGTGCTTTAGCAGCTATATTCCCTACTGCGGCTTCTATTTCGGCAGAGGTAGCATTCATCTCTTGCATCGTTGCAGCAGTTTGCTGCATTCCTGCAGAGAGCTGCTCAGTTGTGGCCGATACATCCTCTATGTTCCCACTAAGGTCGGAAATCCGACTGTCGGTAAGGGCAGCAGCCTCGTTAATTCTGTCAGATTCCTGTATGACCGACTTGATTATACCCTGAATTGACTGCTGTAGCCTGTTGGCAGAATGTGAAATCTGACCCAGTTCACCTTTGAGCCTTAAATTGCTTTCATCAAGCTTGTGACTGAAATCGCCTTCAGAAAATTTATTCAATTGAATATTTATTTTACCTATAGCTTTACTGAAGGAATGTCCTATAAAGAAGGCAATAGCTGCTCCAAAAATAAGTGCGAAAATGATTAGTACTGCTATGTTTCCAAAAATATTTGAAATCTGTTTGTCAACCACCGCTTTTTCAACACCAACAAACCACATTCCAATTACTTCACCTTTAGCATCCTTTAGTGGAGTGTAGTATGCAAATACATTTCTTCCTTCAACCAGGGCCTCTCCATGATAGTCTTTACCCTCCTTCAGGACTGTATTGATAACCACTTCGGAAGCTTTGGTGCCTATAGCTCTTTTTCCGTCTTCAAGGAGAACATTTGTAGCTACCCGGGTATCTCCCATGAATATTGTTGCCAGATAACCGCTTTGTTTTTGAATGGTATCAACGAATTCAGTTGAATCATTCATTTTTTCTTTTCCTTTATAAAGTACTTCGTCTTTTATACTCCATTCTCCGTTAAATCTTTCATCAAGAAAGGCCAGAGAAAGTCTGGAATTTTTCTCTATATTAGTTTGATAGTTTTCCAGAATTACTCCTGATACCTTGAAATACACAAGCAAAAAAACTGTAAGGGCAAAAAGTATTAAGATTGCTGAAAAGGATAAAACAAGCTTTGCCTTTATCTTCATTTAAGTCAACTCCTTATTTACATTTTATATTTGGGAAATTGTTATTCAAAATATTATATAAATATCAAATACCCCCTAATGATAGAAAATAACATGAATAACATGAATAACAAAAACAGATTTCACTGCTATAATATCGAATATAAGCAAAAAAATGTTAATCTGTATACTAGATTATCGTCAGGCTCACCAAAATATTAACATAAAGATTTTGGTGAGTTATGCTTATTTTGGGTAATTGGCATTTATTGAAATCTTGCTATTGTAATGAAACTTTAATAAAAAATATCCAAAAAAAGCCGATATAATAAGATATACAGAAAATTTGATTAACACAGGGGTCAAATAAATGAATCTTTTTGAATCTTTGAAAAATAAAGTAAATTCCAGAAATATCTCCGGAGTATCAAAAAAAATAATAGCTATAGCAGTAAGCATTGCAGTTGTGACTCAGACAGGCTTAGTGCATGGGGCGGTTACAAAAGAGCCTATAGTTAATTCATACAAAGCCACCCAAAACGGACAGGCAGTAATAAATAACCTTAAATATTCGGATATTGAAAAGGCTCCATATGACATGAAGGATGCTATTTACCAGAATGGTGCACTGGATTTGCTAAAGGGGTTTGGAAATACAAAGTTCAATCCTAATGGGACTGTGTCTAAGGAAATGGCATTATATCTGGTATATATGGCGGCAAATAGGATACAGGACATAACTGCCCAGGGCCAGGCACTAAATGCAGTAAGAGCTGCAGGTCAGAAAAAAACCGGGCTTCAAGCTGTTTTATTCGATGGAAGCCTCCAACTTGCAGCAAATGAGGGACTTATAACCCAAAAGGAGCTTGCTGATGCCATGAATGCTGACCAAGCCAGCCTTGAGGCAGATGATTTCAAAAGAGGTTCAGCCATACAAAGGCAGGAATTTGCCACATGGCTTGCAAAAGCTTTGATGCTTCCGCCTGCATATGAAGGGCAGGAGTTGTTTAACAACTTTTCCGATTGGAAAGGTACAATCGCCGAAAATGTACCCTATATTGAGGCTGTTCTACAGAACAATATTATGAGTGGTGATGGAAATGGAAAATTTAACCCTTCAAAAGCAGTTACCAGAGAACAGGCGGCACGAATTCTTAAAAATGCTGAAAATGTTATTCTTCCTTTAAAAAACATGGAAAAAAGAACTGCAACCATCGAGGATATCCAGAGCACAAAGGATACGTCAAAAGGTTACAGAATTGATTATCATATCTTTGTTGTAAGAAATTCTGACGGACTCCTTGATGAAATGGTTACAGAAACGCGTTACCAGTCACCAGCCACGACATCAAATGAACAGACAGGAAAGGTGCAAGCAGAATTTAGTACCGAAATACCTGTATTTAAAAATGGAACCATAACTAACTCCTCAAGTCTTAAAAAGGGTGACAAGCTTGAATACATCGTCGGAATTGAGGATAAGACCATAAGATATGCCAGAGTACTTTCCAACAGCGGGGAAATGAAATATGTGGCAGCGGCAGTTAACAGTGTAAACAGTACAGGCAGAACCATAAACTATACTCCGTTGACTCAGACTATCAAATATCCCAATGAGGATATTTCAGAGCCCGTTAAGAAAACCTTAAACGGGAATGTGGTATACGAAAACCGGTCCTATTCAAGCAGCGTTCTGAACGCAATATCAAAAGCACCTGTGGATATGGATTTAATAAAGCCTGAATCAATAGTTATCCTTGGTATTAAACAGAATATCGTCACAGAAATAGTTCCCGTCAAAGTCAAAAAAGAACGTGAATGGGGGCTTACTGCAGGCATTGTTGAAGAAAACAATCCTCAGCTGGGTTATCTTACTCTGTATAATTATGACGGGTCGGGTAAGATTCCTTTAGAGCTTTCAACCTTAAGAACCTTTAATTACGCAGATCCCAACAGTGTTGAGGTCTTTAAGAACCACGAACCGTCAGAGCTGGAAGATATAGAAGCCGGAGACACAGTTTTCGTAAGAATTGATGATACCGGGGCTATATCCTCAATCAGTAGTGTTGATAATTACAAGCTTCGATATGGAAAAGTTGTTTCAAAAAAAATAAACTCTATTACAGTTGAAACCGATAAGGGGATAATCCAATACAGCACTGACGGTGTCAATGTAATAAAAAATAGGAAGCTTTCAAAGCTCAGTCAGCTGAAGGACGGGGATAGGGTAAAGCTATTGATAAATGAAGCTCCAAATCTCACTATTCTCAAGGAGATTATTGTTGAAAGCGGAGACAGTCTGGTTGCCAATGTATATAAGGGCAGTTTTGAAAGCTATAACAATCTGTCAAAACAAATAAAAATATATAATCCGTGGGTGCTTAGAAAGGGAGTCTGGGTTAAGGACGAAATCGAGCCCATGAAAACAATAAAGCTGGGTGAGGATTTTGAGGCGTATTATGGGGGAACAGCTCAGCCGGTAAAGAATTTGAATAAGTATCTAAAGGGAACTACGGTTTACCTTGTAAGCGAAAGGGACTACGGCAACAGTGAAAATGCTGTAATGGCCAACTTTACAGGTGATAAAGAGGTCTCATATAATGATAAGGTTTATACTGCAGGCTCAAACAAATTTACTTTGCAACAGGCACAAACCAGCATAACCTACGATAATGGAACAATTGTGATAAAGGATGGAAGGCTTGTTCAGTCAGGAAGTGTTCAGGCTGATGATTATACCTATGTAGTTGCAAACCGGGATGCTGACAGCGGAGCTCTTGTTGCAGGAGTAGTATCAGTAGAAAAAAGGGCGGGAACTGACGGAATTCAACTGTACAGAGGAAGGATATCCGGTATTGATGAATACAAGAGTGTGACATTACAGTCTTACTCCAAGCTAAGTGGAGTAAACTGGGAATATGCAAATACTCCAATTACGTTTACACTTGACTCGGGTACAAGAATTACAGATACCGACGGTATAGTAGGACAGGGTGATTTCTTCAGCCATAACGGAACCGGGACCTTCAAGAATAGAACCGTCTATATTCTCAGTGACGGAACAAATGCTATAGAAATAAGTACGGCACCATACGGAAATATAAATATAACAGGAGTGCTTACATTAGCTTCAGGAGGCACCTATGATGATGATGGAAATCTGGTTAGTCAGCCTACGGCTCTTGAGCTAAGGAATTGTAGATACTACAACACCTCAACAAAATTGTATGTTAATATGGCAGACAGTAAATTCAATTTGCTGACAAACTCGATAATAATTAAGAACAACAAAAGGATTAGCCCTTCTGAGCTTAAAAAGGGTGATAAGGTCAGAGTTTTGAAGAAGGATACTTCTGCAGCAGGTGATGCTTATATTGTAATAGTAGAAGAGTAGGCTGGTGGGGCTTAAATAATAGCACAAAAGGCTGGCATATAAATGAAAATAAGATGCTCTATCATTCGATCTTTGGACATAAAAAAATCATTGGGGGTCAGTACATTGCATAATTTATTAAAGAGATTAAATAACGAAAACAAAGAAAAGCGGGGAGTAACAAAAAAGAGGTCTGTAATAGGCTTTACTCTTGCAGCAGCAATCCTTTTATCAGCAATCCCCGGCGATATTTACGCAAGGCAGGGAGACAGCGGCTACGAAGGAGGGATTTCCTCGGGAGAAACTCCAAGTATGACTTCACAAAATGCGAAAAGTAAATATGAATACCAGTATCAGGAGCCGTGCTTTCTTTCTGGTGTACCCGTTATAATGAAAGGAACACTGACTCTGAATAAAAGCTATACGGAGGATACTAAGAATAATAAACAAATATTGACATCCCAATATGTGTATGCTCTCAGTAATGGTACAACTGATAAGCTTACCAGAACTCTAAAATTTGTTACAACAATTACAATAAAGCCTAACGGCCAAAAGGTAGAATCCACACATTTGACTCTGGCTCGTGAGACTGTCAATGTAGGGGGAACTATATATACAATTCCGTCAGTTGCGGATTATGAACTGACAAAGTCTATTTTAAATGACACTAAACCGGCGGTAAATTATTACCAGGGTGAGATAATCAGCAAAAAAAAATATAGAATAGGTAGTTCTGCGACATCTAAAGATTATACTATTGTAAACTCAACCACCATCTATACAGGCTATGATCAGTATTGGAGTTCTGCTGAAACTCAGATTATAAATCAGGAAGTAGTTCAGCAGAGGGCAGGAAAGGCACCTGTGACTGTAGGCAGTGTTAAAATGGAAGTATCTACAACTACTAAAAAAGAATTGCAATATTACGAGAACCTTCCTGAGCAATCAAGTATTGCTGGGGGCTACGTTCAGACGCAGGTAAATGAAAATGTACTAAAGTATACAGCCGAGTTAAGCGAGTTGGATAGAAAGAAAATGCCTACAACCAAGCTTGTTACGTATACTGGTGATTTAAAACTGGAAAGCTTCCCGACTTCAACAAGAATGGTTTCACCTAACCTTAATATACTAAGGGGTCATCCTTCTGAGGAAAATATTGCGCTGATGTTTGGACTCGAGGCCTTTCAGTCCGGAGAGGCAGCAGATTTTGATCCTCAGGAGTATATCAGCAGAGCCGAATTTGTTGATGCCTTTTTGAAGGTAGCTCCGGAAGTTCCACTGGATCCAGCCTTTAAACCAAAAAAAACTACTACAAGAACCAACAAAAATCAGGTTATTACTTCTGCATTTTCCGATGTTCCAACCAGTCATGCTTTTTTTACAGGTATAAATGAAGCTTCTAAAAGGAGTATTATTTCAGGAAATGGAAAAAGCAAATTTAGGCCTGAAGAGCTTATAACTTTTTCTGAAGCGGTTGCAATTATGATAAACGCGCTGGGGCTCAACGGACTGGCACCAAATCCAGTACCTGTTACAAGCTTTAAGGATAATGATAAAATTCCCGTTTACGCCAGAGCCCCAATGTATGTAGCAGAGCAGATAGGATTAATTTCAGAAGATGCAAAGGGCTACATTTATCCCAACAGCAAAATAACTAAAGCTAAATTTGCAGATATGATGAGGACATATATAGATTATATGGGTAAAGATATCAGAAAAGAGTATATGGACAGACTGATAAACTATTAAACTTCATCCTTCATTATATATGGCTAAGCATATTATCAATTAATTTCTAAAAGTTATCAAGCATAGAAAGTGCTACAGGGAGGACAGAATGACTCAGCTGAGGAGATTTACAGCGCTTATTTTAGCGCTTGCCATAGTATTTGCTTTTTTGAGCACCGGTGCTTTGGCTGCCGAAAACCAACCGGATAACCATATACAAGTAGCCGACCGATATCAGCCGACTGGACAGACTCAGTCAACTGATCGAAATGAATATTTGGACAGTGTCAGAGCCTTAATAAAGGAGAAGTATAGCGGAGATATTCCGGAAGAGGCCTTAAATAAAGCCACTAACTTGAAGGATATGTTTGGGCTTCTCGACGATTATTCCGGATTTTTGACGCCTGAGGAGTTCAATAGTTTCATAGCATCTCTTTCAGGTTCTGTAGAGGGTATAGGCGTCCTTGCCAATCATGAAGAAAAATCAAAATATATTATCATAGACAGGGTTTATAAAAACTCTCCGGCTTGGAAGGCAGGAGTGCTGCCGGGTGATCGGATTGCTGAGATAAACGACGAACCGGTAGTCGGAAAGCCCTTTGATGAAGCAATGGACATGGTTAAAGGTGCTGCTGGAACAAAGGTTAAGCTGGGCCTGCTTCGTCAGGGAGAGAAGAATACTATTACTCTCGAAATAACTAGGGAAAAAATAGATATACCTACAGTTCATTATGAAATAAGGGGTAATATAGGATATTTACAGATCAATACTTTCTCGGCCAATACAAGTAGTGGAGTAGCAACGGCTCTTGAATACTTTGATAGTAAAAAAATAACCAGAGTAATAATGGATTTGAGAAATAATCCCGGAGGATATTTTGACGAGGCAGTAGAGGTAGCCAGGTATTTGGTTCCAAAAGGTGTTATAACAAAGTTGGATTACAAGGATGAGACCGAGCCCGATCAGACTTTTTATTCGTCAAGGATAAAGCTTAAATACAAGCTTGCGGTACTTGTAAATGAAAATTCAGCCAGTTCATCTGAAATACTCACAGGAGCAATAAAGGATTCCAAGGCTGGCATTATTGTAGGAACGAAGACCTTCGGAAAGGCAAAGGTTCAGTCCTTCTTTCCTCTATTTAACGAGGAAGCCTTCAAAACTTTCAATTATAATAACGAAATAAAGAAGGTCAATGCATTTGATTTTACCTATTACCCTATGGATAACGAAATTGTCGGTTGGGCAAAAATGACTGTGGGTCTTTACTATACTCCTAATGGTCAGTGTATAGACCTTAACGGTATTGAGCCTAATGTTAAAGTTGCCGAAGATGCAACAGTAATACCGGTAAGCCTTTTGGAACCGTTGACCGAAACTGTGAAACCAAAGCTCGGAACTACATATCTGGATGTATTTTATGCCGAAGCTATATTAAAGCATTTGAACTACAACGTTGACCCTCCCGATAGGGTACTTGACAAGAAGACAGTAGCAGCAATAGCAGAGTTCCAAAAGAATAACAAGTTATATAGCTACGGTGTTTTGGATTTCAGTACTCAAAGGCTCTTAAATTACAAATTAGCTGAAATGAAGCAGAGCAAGGATCCTGTTTACATAATGGCAGCAAAACTTATAAAGTAGATCTCTTTTACTGAAAAAACCTTGCAGACTCGACTATGAGGAGTCTGCAAGGTTTTTTGTCGCTTCAGCAACATAAAAGATAGCTTATTATCAGATTTTTCATATAATTAATTTATTTTATGTAAATTTAAAAATAATGCATTTGGAAATGTATAAAAAAAATAAAACGAATATTGATAAGTTTATATCAATTAATTACAGCGGCTATCTAAAACTAACAGAGATAATTACAACATAATACGTTTTATTGTAGAAAATCTGCCATATTAAATGGGAAATGGCGAAGTTATTAATTTTACAAAATTTCTGTTCTGAGTATAATTTCATATTAACGGAATAATTT
>JAEYWA010000192.1 GCA_023431385.1 Bacillota bacterium
CCCCGTACCCGTCCGTTACTGGAACTCCGGCGCCACAGAATACTGTCAGAGCTTTTTGGCAGCGCCTGATAAATATATGGATACTGTTGTGGAGTTTATAGAGGAATGCATTAGGGAGGCGGGGAAGGATTAAAGAAAAGCCTTAAAGACAAGGATATTACTGATTGTTTTCAAAAACTATTTTTTGTGTTGTTAATTAAACTGCTTTAACCAAATTATTTAGAAATATTTAGTAAAACAGAGGATTTTACAAGTAATTGTAGAATGTGTAATATGTTTATATTGTATAAAACGTTGTTATCATTAGAAAAGAGGGCGTAGTATGGCAACTATACAGAAATACTTAATTGATGCTCCAAATGATCCGGAAGTTAATATTAAGGTAAGAGATGCCTTAGAATATTACATGGTGTTTCCTTCTGGCTATAATGAAAACCAAAAATATGGTTTAGTATTTTGTATTTCCGGATACGGTGAGACTATTGATTCTGAATATTATTTAAATAAATTGTGCACATATATATCAGACAAATACAATTTGATATGCGTTGGAGTACGTTATCACAATGATAAGAGGTCTAACAATACTTTTGATATAAATATACCTGCTATATGCAATTTCTATAGTGTTGATTCTTCTTCATTTAATAATCCTAATAGCTTTGATGATATCCTTGACATAGTCTTTGATATACTAATTAATCGAGGAGTACGTACATTGGATAAACGTTTAGCATTTAAAACGAAAATCTATCATAAATATTCCTCATTCGGATTTATGCCAGCAATTGATCATTTATATGTTCTATCGAATATACTAAAAAGCTATAAAATTGACAAAAGCAATATAATTGCTTTTGGTACGTCCTATGGAGGCTATATAGCATCTTTAATGGCTAAATATGCTCCACACACTTTTTCTCTAGTAGTTGATAATAGCGGTTTTTGTATAACACAGTTGCAAGAGGTACTTGGCGATAGCATAGATGGGGCGTTCGGCTCTTTTTCTCGTTATGTTGGTGAAACCAGGTATGAGATTCCCGTTAAAGCTGAGAGCTTTTGGTCACTAGATGAAACTTCAGAACACTATTTTTCAGATGCTCATAGACAAATAAGAAGTCTACTTATTGAAAGTCACAAATGTAAATCTGCTACATTTTACTGCTGCTATCATTCTGTAAAAGATGAGATAATCCCCATTTATTTAAAGGATAAAATGTATGATTTAACCAGTAAGTATAGCCCAATATATTACAAAAGAGTAAGTTATGAAGATATAGATGGAGAATTATTTAAAAACACCAGGCATGGAATGAATGCGTCCTTAAGAAAAATGTTCGATTCATCTTATAAATTATATAAACAAAATAAACAAAAATTAAGTGAATATACAGACTTTGATTTAGGATTAAGCTATAGTTTTAAATGTAGTGAAAAATTATATAATTTTTCATATACTAATTACGAACTGAATGTCAGTATTGAAGAGTTTAAAGGTGAGTCTATGCTTAGCGGCATTGACTCTATAGAAATAAAAGAGAAAATAACTAATTTAGATAATAATAATGAGGATATTAAAGATACTGACCTGATTGTGCTTGAGCAGATTTTGGGGTTAATACCTACATTGAATGACAGCTTTATTTTTATAGAAAATAATACAAATTCTAAGAACTTTAAAACCGTAAACAACCTTCTTATTGATATTAACCTTTGTTTTAATAGTATCAGTGAAGCTATTAGTCCTATGTATAGGTATCTACCTGAAAATAATATAGATAGTAAAATAAATCAGATAAAAGAATTTATTATACATCTTCAAACATATAATGAAACTCAGCTCGCAGAGTTCAGTCAAACTTTACATTTTCAAGTACTCCCATTATTTTCCAAATGGGAAAATGAAGTATCTAAGGTTATACGTCCCTTATTGAAATAGAGAGATATCTTAAATGATATCCGCTCTATTTCTTAGTGTCAAAGTAGGATTGAGGCGGCAATTTCCCGCCGATATTGTATCCGTTGTTAATAACCTGGCCCTGCTTTATCTGCTTGATTTCACTGCCTAGTTTATGCAGGATCGCTCTAACTTTATTGTTATTACTATTTTCAAGCATTTGAATACTCTTAGTCAATTCATAAATTGACGTAATTGTTTGTTTAAGTTCAGTTGATCCGGTTAATTCAGACATTCTGATCTCTTCAAGGCTTTGAACCCCCATCAAAGATTTCAGCCTTGAATAATATACTTCAAAGGCTTGATCAAGCTCATCGATTTTGTTCATCTCGTTCTGCTTCAAATCAATTATTTTTTGAAGCTCTTCAATACTGTCTTCGGTTATAACACTACTCTGTTCTTGGGTAAGCTTTAATATATTTCTTAATCCTTCCATCTTCTTTTCTGAAAGCTCCTGGAGCTTCTGTATATATTTATCGGCGGTCATAATATCCTCCTAACTATTGATACATTCGCATCATAAATCCAACAATTTACCTACTATGGCGTTTACCTTAATAATACGGCTTTGAATATCTTTAACATCTGTTTATTCAGCTATATTAATATTTTTCAAATATGGCTAAAAGACCCCGCATAATATTCTGCGAGGTACTTTTATACATATTGTATTATACCAAATAATTATTAATTGATATGTACTAAGATTATTTTGCAATACCCTCATGAGCCGGAACAGGGTTTCTGGCTAGTTTCATAGCCTGAGACCAGGTATCTCTGAGTTCTTTTGCCATGTCCAGAACTTCTTGA
>JAEYWA010000097.1 GCA_023431385.1 Bacillota bacterium
AAAAATAAAAGGAAAAGGAGCTTTTGTAACCTTATAAATAATTAACAAGTACTAGAACTCCGGCTCAATCAATCCATAGTTCCCATCCTTACGCTTGTAAACAACATTTACCTGTCTGCTGTCTGCATTATAGAACATAAAGAATTCATGGCCCAACAGATTCATTTGAAGTATAGCTTCCTCAACATCCATGGGCTTAACTGCAAATCTCTTTGATCTAACAATCTTAAACTCTTTCTCTTCTGTGATTTCTTCGGTAAATTTAACATTTTCAAACCTGAAATCATGCTCATGAAGCCTTCTTTCCAATCTTGTTTTGTTTTTTCTGATTTGTCTTTCAAGAAGGTCTACAGTTTTGTCTATGGAAGAATACATATCTTCGTTTGATTCTTCTGCCCTGAATACAATTCCATTAAAAGGTATAGTAACTTCAACAATTTGTCTGGTCTTCTGGACACTCAAAGTTACATGTGCTTCTGTTTCATTTGTAAAAAATTTATCTAGTTTGTTAATTTTCTTTGTTACCCTTTCTTTAAGACCTTCGGTAACATCGATATTTTTTCCTGTAATAATTATCTTCATAATAACAGCCCCTCTCCGCGTTTTTGTGTGCAATCATATTTCGAGCATTTACTAAAATGGTACTTGTTTAGGTTATAACAATTCTACACAAGCAGGACAAAATCCTTCAAAAATGCCTTAAATTTTTTAATTCCTTATATATTGGATTTAGCAATTAATACAACAGTTTTGCACAATTCTTCAACAAAACAGGTGTTTTGTGTATAGTTTTCTGTGGATAATGTGTATAACCCTGTTCATAACTGTTATTCTCAGGAATTTTGCCTGTGGAATACTTTATTCCTTTCAAAAGTACTCTAGATAATCTATTATTAGTTATTAGCATTTTTTTATAAATTATATGCCTTCAACTATTTACCAAGAACAGTAACTGAAAATAAAGGAATCTATCTTACACACTAAAAAAAGTAGGTTGACTAAAAACAGTCAGCCTACTTATAAGAATTGTTTATGATATATTCAAATATTATTTTTTATTCGAATAACATTTGCTGCAATACACTGGTTTGTCCAAATGTGGCTTAAAAGGCACCCTTGTAGTTTGCCCGCACTCAGCACATATCGCATCATATAACTCTTTCTTAGTTGAATGCTCTCTTTTACTTCTGCATGCCTTGCATCGTGTTGGTTCATTTTGGAAACCCTTTTCAGCATAAAATTCTTGTTCACCGGCTGAAAAAGTAAAATCCTCACCACATTCCTTGCAAACCAAGGTTTTGTCATTATACATTGTATCGCCCCTCACTTAACAGGTATTTTAATATTTTACATTATATTACATACATTACCATTATTCAATATATAATTTTTATTAAGTAATGTATTAGGCTGGTAATCAAGTCTCCCTTTATTTATTCCCTGTGCCAATTCCCTCCCACAGCCTTTGGGGATACCTGCCTTCCTGAACCATGTAGTTGATAGACTTTTTAACTGTCGGTTTATCTTCCTGGTAGGTTACTCCGTACCACTTATCAGTGGTGGAAAGCACTCTCACATCGGCTTTACCGGATTTTATCAGGTCGTCTACAACAGTAGGGAGGAAAAACTCTGCCTTTAATATATTACTCCTACTATTTTCAAGGAATAAGGGGAACTGCTCCTCAAGCTCATTAAACAAACTGGTATTAAAACCCCAGGTGTTCATCGAAACGATATTTCCCTTTGGTATCACGATCCAGTTCCTATCATCCTCGGTGTATTTTGTTTCCTCATCAAACTTCATTATTTTAGTTCTTTCGTGAATGTCCACAAGATTCCCCTGGGCGTCAACATTACATACCCCCCTTGCTACATGCCCGTTTTCTGTCAGTGTATTTTCCAGTATAAAACCAACCATACAGTAATTATACTTGTCTTGAGCGTCCTGACTGCTTGCAAGGAAATCATTAAGTAGCTTATAGGTATGGGCACCATAAAAATCATCAGCATTTATTACTGCAAAAGGAGTTTTTACCGCTGCTTTAGCACTAAGAACAGCATGTCCTGTTCCCCAGGGCTTAACCCTACCGTCAGGCACTGAAAACCCTTTTGGTAAATTATCGATGTTTTGATAAACATATTCAACATCGATTAAACCCTCGATTTTCTTGCCTATTACTTCCCTGAAGGTTTCTTCTATTTCTTTCTTAATAATGAATACAACTTTACTGAAGCCAGCTCTTATAGCATCATATATGGAGTACTCCATAATTATTTCTCCATTCGGTCCAACAGGGTCAATCTGTTTTAAACCACCATATCTGCTTCCCATTCCGGCTGCCATTATTACTAAAGTAGTCTTATTTCGCATGTAAATTACTCCTCTAATTTTTTGATTAATTGTGTGAATAACTATTTATATCCTTCAGGGTTCTGAGACTGCCATCTCCATGAATCTCTGCACATTTCATCAATACTCTTTTCGGCAGTCCAGCCCAGTTCAGTTTGTGCTCTATCTGTTTTTGCATAGCAGGCTGCTATATCCCCCGGCCTTCTTCCGACAATCTTATATGGAATGTCCTTATTACATGCTTTAGAAAAAGCCTGTATCATTTCAAGCACTGAATACCCTTTGCCGGTACCCAAATTGTAAGGTCTTATTCCGATGTGTTCTTTTATAAGTTTTTCAATTGCCTTAACATGGCCTTTAGCCAAATCAACAACGTGTATGTAATCTCTTACTCCGGTTCCGTCATTTGTAGAATAGTCATTTCCGAAAACCTTTACCTCTTGATGCTTACCCACAGCAACCTGTGTTATATAAGGTATCAGATTATTAGGAATTCCATTAGGGTCTTCTCCAATAAGGCCGCTGCTATGAGCCCCTATGGGGTTGAAATATCTCAGGAGCGCTATGTTCCAGGAATTATCGGAGCGATGAAGATCATGTAATATTTCTTCAATCATGAGTTTTGTGCGGCCGTAAGGATTTGTTGCAGAGAGGGCAAATTCCTCCGATATGGGGACACTTACAGGATTACCGTAAACTGTAGCTGATGAACTGAAAACAAAATTCTTCACTTGGTACTTTTGCATCAATTCCAATAGGATTAAGGTTCCTGTCAAGTTGTTGTGGTAGTATTTTAAAGGTATAGATACTGATTCACCAACTGCCTTAAGACCTGCAAAATGTATAACTGAATCTATCTTTTCGTCTCTGAAAACATCTTCCAGTGCGTGTTTGTCAAGTATATCTATTTTATAAAATTTTACTTCCCTTCCACTGATCTGCTTTACTCTTTCAACTGCTGTTTCCTTGCTGTTAACCAAATTATCAACGATGACCACCTCATAACCTGCAGACATCAGTTCCAAGCAAGTATGAGTGCCTATGTAGCCGGCTCCGCCGGTAACCAGTACAGCCATGCAATAACCCCCCTTTTCTTTTGAGAAAGAATATTTTTATTACTTATTTATACAGAGTAACACTGTTTTTGGTTTAATTCTTTAATTATTTATTAATTTCTCCTGCTTAATCCAATTTGGATCATAATGTAAATATTTTATACAAAATAATTAAATAAAACAACCTTTGGGAAAAGAGTACAGAAGGGCATTATCTACTGCGGCTTGTTCAGTTGCTTTAGCACCTCATCGAGCTGACCCTTATTATCACAGCGAAGCATTGGCTCGAACAAATCGCCTTTCTGTTCCAGACGCGCTGCAATATTCTTTAGTGTAAACATGTCAGGTCGTATTTTCCCCAGCTCCTCCCACTCTACAGGTGTCGAAACCGCAGCGCTTTTTACAGCTCTGGCTGAATAAGCAGTAATCATACTTTTCCCATGCCACATCTGCAGCCAGTCAAAGTATATCTTTCGGTCACGGTTTTTCTTCATTCTCTCAATAGTAACCTTATTACCCAATTTATGGGTGAAGTACTCCGCAAAGAACTGGTTAAGGGTTCTGGCAGTATCATAATTGTACCTTGCCCCGGTAGGAATAAAAATCTGAAGGCCTGTGGCACCCGATGTTTTAATAAAACCGGTAATTCCAAGAGCCATGAGTGTTTCATGGATACTGTCAGCTACTTCAGCAACGTCCTCAAAAGTATTTGCTTCATCAGGATCAAGATCGAATACAAGACTTGAGGGGTTATCAGGTTTTTCATGAACATTGAAGCTGGTATGAAGCTCAAGAGCGGCCTGAGTGCACAGCCAGACCAAAGTGGCTGCTGAATTAAGGGCAATATAGTTTTTATCGTTAAAATTAACTGTTTTTACCCATTCAGGTGTATTCGATGGCTTTTCCTTTTGAAAAAAGCTCTTATCACCTATTCCATGGGGATACCTTATTGAGGTAAGCATCCTGTTTTTAGCATACCTAATTACATAGGGTGCAAGTGTTGTCATGGTTTCAATAAACTGAAGTTTTGTAATTTGGGCCTCAGGCCAAAAGAGCTTGTCTGGATTAGTTACATTAATAATTTTGTTCTCAATTTCTACTTTTATATCAACAATTGTTTTCACTAGTCTGTCAACACCTTTCCATTTGCCTCATCAATTGGTATATTTGTGAAACCCAGTATTTTAGGATGACGAAAAACTCCATCATTGGAGAGTTCCAGGAAGCTCACCCAGCAGGTTATAGCAGGAACTGTCCAGGTCAGTTCGGTTCCTGACCTGATGACATCTGTAATGTCCAGCTCAAAAGGGCACTCCTCCTGAACAAGGTCATTTTTATACTGCTTAAGAAGAAGTAAATCAGAGCCTTTTAACCCAAGAGAAGCTCTTCCCATATAAACAAGCTTTGAACTCTCTTCAGTTCTGACGCCCATCAACAAGGAATTTGGAAGTTTTTCTTTCCATATGATACCCCCAATTATACAAAGCATTTTTTTAGTAAATTTAGTTTTAAACCATTCTTCATGCTTTTTTCCAGATAGATAAACACTATTCAACTTCTTTGAAACTATGCCCTCCATGTTCTTCTGCTTCATTATTTCATACAGTTCCTTCCCGTTATCATAAGCCCGGGATAGATAGAAGGTATCACTGGCAGCTACTACGGGAGCTACCACATGTTCAAGTATCTTTTTTCTTTCAGATAGATACCTGTTTGTAAGCAATTCGCCATTGCTCATCAATATATCGAACATCATGTATTTAACAGGATAATTCCTAAGATAGTACTGAAGATTACGTTTACTCTTCACTGTTTCTCTGACGAGAACTTTATGAAAGCTGGGCTGGCCGGAAGCATCCAAAACCACAAGCTCTCCATCAAGCACAAACTGACCTGCCCCTAATTCTTTCTCCAGAAGGTTTAGCTCAGGATAGAATCCGGTTCTTTCATTCCCCTTCTTTGTAAATATTCTCATGTTCCCGGCTTCGAGATAAACCATTCCTCTGACCCCGTCCCATTTAATCTCATGGATAAAGTCTTTTCCCTGCTTAACATTGGGAATACTGACGGGCTCCATAGGTGTAATCCAATTCATGATTTAATCTTTTCCCTTACCTTTCCAGCCTTTTTTCTGGGTTTTTCTGATTCCGACTTTTTATTTTCAGGATCCTCTTCTAAAGCATTAAAATCAGACTTATCAGTTTTTGCAGCTTTAACTTTTATATCTGATTTTCCGGCATCTTCTCTTTTCTTTCTACTACTGTCAGGGGTTTTTTTGTTCTCGTTGTCCTCATTTTCTGCGAGAACATGAGTAATTTCACCAGTCCCGGTCTTCTCTTCCTTTACTTTATCCGATTTATTTTCCTTTGATAACTGTATACTTTGTTTCAGAGCCTCCATCAGGCTGACTATATTCTCTTTATCTGTTTCCTTTTTAACAACATAGTCCTTACCCGCAATTTTGGCGTTAATTTTCTCCAGAAGCCTTTCCCGGTAGGTGTCGCTGTATTTCGACGGTTCAAACACTGTAGTCAGATTATCAATCAGTTGAGCAGCCATATCAAGTTCAGCTTTAGTGGTCTGAAGATTTTCGGGCACACCCGGCACCTGTTTCGAATCCCTTACCTCGTCAGGGTAAAAAATAGTTTCCAGAACCAGTACGTTATTGTATACTCTTATAACTGCAAGTGATTCACGATCCCTGATGGTTATCTTGGCAACAGCAATTCGCTGTTTTCCGCTGAGAGCTTCCCTCAGAAGTGTATATGCCTTACCGCCGGTTTCCTGAGGCCCCAGGAAATAGGTCTTATCAAAATAAATCGGATCAACCTCTTCCAACTTTACAAAATCCAGTATTTCTACGGCTTTCTCACTTTTGACCTCTATAGAATCAAAATCCTCCTCAGTAAGAATAACAAATTTGCCCGGCTCGTATTCATAGCCTCGTACAATATCCTCAGGCTGAACATCCTTATTGCAGGCAGGACAGGTCTTTTTATACTTTACAGGAGTATGACATTCTCTGTGTATATATTTAAACCTTATATCCTTATCCTCTGTTGCGGTAAACATTTTAACCGGAATATTAACCAGTCCGAAGCTTATAGAGCCTTTCCATACTGTATGCATATATCCCTCCTGTAAATAACGCCTCTATCTGTGTGCATTCCAATACTCATTTTTTACACAAAAAAGTCTATCCTTACCTAGACAATATAAATTCTGTTATCAGTATTTTCCGTCTAAAAAAATTAATTATTCACATTATTATATAAGAACAGCATTTTATCGAAAGTAAGGGTATGTTATAATTTATTAGTAACTTTATAGTTTAAAATTTTTATTGTATTAGCTTATAAAAATTACTTTGGAAAAGGAGTTGTTATGATGCCCTTTTATGATCTTAAATGTTCTAAATGCGGAAATGAATTCAATATAATGGCTAAAATGAGTGAACGTGAAAACAATCAGATAAATTGTCCCCATTGTGGTAACAATAAGCTGGAAACCGTATTTAAGAGTGTGAATATCATACAGTCAAGAAAAGCAGAGGTCGGGGATTGTCCCAACAGACACGTTTGCGGCGGCTGCTGCAATCATTAAATAAAGGCTGGCTTGCTTCTGGAACTTCGAAGGAAGTACGGACAAAACAAAAAAGGTATCTTTCAGGATTTTAATCCATATTAAGATACCTTGATATTTCAGTTGAAAAACAAATTAATGTTTATTCCAGGGGTTCTGTTTCAATATCAGAATTTGTTTTCTGATCCTTTTCAGGCTCTGCCTTTAGCTGATTGTCATTTGTTTTGTTGTTATTCTGATTGCTGTTATCTTTGTTAATACTGTCTTTGTCTGTATTATCTTTATTTAAGTTATCCTTATTAGTATTATCTTTGTTCTGGTTGTTTTTATTATTGTTATCCTTTGAAGCATTTTCATCAAGCTTAATTACATCCTGTTCTTCAGGCTGAGATGAATTCAGGTATGCCGATCTTGGGAAGGCCACATCCAGCTGATAGCTGCCTTTGAATTCCTTCTTTACCTTACCGTCAATCTTAAACTGTACTGATTTTATTTCTTTTATTTCTGTAAGGGTGTTTACAATTGAATACAGTGTAAGTTGCTCGCTTTTCTTTCCTCCCTTGTGCTTTTCAATAAAATCTTTTGTGAGGTCCACTGTAGCAATACCATCTTTTACGGCAACAGTTGAATTAACCTTCGTTCCCTGGGGTATTGTGGCCTGAAGCAAACTTCCTTTGGCCGGTCCGCTTATTAGTTCATTTATTAGAACTGTTGCAACGTTCTCTGTTCCCTTGGTCACCTCTGTATTATCAATGTATCTGGTTTCAGGTGCCAGTTTACCCTGTTCATTTATAAAATACAATTTATAAGGAGTCTTATCCTTCAATTCACCCGACTGACTTTCACCAAGAGAAACACTGCTTGCAGGAGTTAATTCGTCAATACCGGAAGTACTGTCCACAGACCCGCAACCGGAAGATAAAGTCATTATAATTACACACACCAAGATTAAACTAATTAATTTTCGCATCTCCTTGACACCTCACATTAAAATGTTATAAGCAAATAATATGAATATTCATCCTTACACAACTATTTCTATGCCCAAGCTTAATTAAGTATTCTAACTTGTCAGATTTTTTTCTAATTTTTTAATACCTTTTCAAACATAAAAAAAGTCACTCCCTAAGGAATAACTTTTTCTGCTAAACACTTGCTTTATCGGTTTTAATCACTCTCTCCAACGGAAAAAACAATGACATTGTAGTTCCTCTGTTTATCTTACTGTCTATTTTCAAATAACCATTATGAGAATTCATTACTTTATAGCAATAACTCAAGCCTAACCCGAAATTATTCTTACCCTTTTTGGTGGAATAGAAAGGTGTAAGTACCTTTTCCAATGCCTCCCTCGTTATACCTATACCATTGTCCACAACCGATATACAGAATTTTTCATCTTTGAAGGCAGAAGCCACATATATCGAACCTTCTTTTTCAATGGCTTCTATGGCATTTATCAATAGATTACGAAGTACCTCACATATATGTACTGCATCAATCATTAAAGTGATATTATCTTTTATTCTGCTCTCGATTTCTATACGCTTTCCGGTTGTCATGGGAAGAACATGATTTATAACCTTATCAACCAGAATTTGTAGTATATACGGCTCCACATCCATTTCCATGGTTCTGAATTTATTGATCCTGTGAGTAAATTCCGTTAAATTCTTGCAGGATTCCTTTATTATAGCAAGTTTTCTATCAGTACCCTGATTGACATTTTCAACCGACCTTATGGTATCAACGCATAAATTAATAGTTGAAGCCTCATTTTTTATTGCGTGCGAAACCATACTCATACCATTTATTACAGTGTCTATGGTCTCACCGAGGTTGAACCTTTCTACTTTAAGTCTGACACCAAGAATTCCATGTTTTACAGCAAGATAAACAAAAACCAGAAACTGAAACAGTATAATCCAGATATTCAAATACCACACTTCATGATAACCCATAGCTACCGATAAATAGCTGGTCCACATAATACTCAGAGTAGTGGGTATTGCAAAGAAACTGGTAACTATTTTATTATATCTTTTTTGAGAATTATTTTCTTTGATAATACTAATGATCATTATAGCTATGAAGGCCAGAGTATATACAACTACCCAGGCAGAAAGAACTTTGTAATTAGGGTTAAACTCAGGTTGTAAAGGATACAAAACAAACATAATTATACTGGGAAGTGATAGCAACAAAATAATAATTCTCTTGGTGCTCTTCTTAAGGTTAATATCCAAAAAATTAGTAAAAAACAGTATAAAGCCAATCAAAGCATAGGTAGCTATATAATGCTGTAAAACATCTGCTATTCCCTTTCCCACCACACAAGCAAAAGTAAGTCTGCTATCATTAAAACCCTTCACAAACGGGATAATATTATCGTTAAATATAACTGCTACTCCGCCAAATCCGTTCAAAAACAAGCAGGCACTTGCCCACCAGGCCCATGACGTCTTCGGATTAGCATAAATTAGTAGTAATGCAATAAGCCATAATAAAACAAAAATTACAAACATAACCTCTTCTCCTGTAAGGATTTTGAATTGCAGTTTAAAGGTGGTCATATTTTAACACAAAATAAGTATTCCATCAACATTATTGGGTTATCTTTCCATCCAACTGAAATACCTAATTAGCTGCCTTGCTACATGGGTGCCCCATACTACAATTGTTGAAATCTATATTTTAAAATTATTTTTAAATAGGTAACAACTTTTATTTCAATATCATAGTATGCAATATCTTAAATATTTTATTGGAGGTAAAGTTATGGGATGTTTCGGTGGACACAGTGATGGTTTTGGATGCGAATGGCTTATAATCTTAGCCATACTCTTCTTCTGCTTCTGCAATAACGGAAGTGGATTATCAGATCTGTTTGACGACTGTACATTGGTATGGATCGCAATAATCCTTTTGTTATTGTTCCTTTGCGGCAGTGATAATTGTAGCGAAGACTGCTAAAAGTATCAGTCAACCTTACGAGTTTTTGAATAGAAGCTTGGGTTTATATCCAAGCTTCTATTTCAAATTAAGAAAATTAGTTTTTACATAATAAGCTTGTCAGTATGCATACACTGTAATAACGACTAGAATATATTGCAAGGAGGAGGTTAGCACTTCTCTATCGCTCGTCAATAATATTTTGTGGCCGCTGTGTCGGCTTAGGAGGTTAATATGGGTGAAAATTCACTAAGCAAAAAACTACAGGAACTATTATCAGATAAAATGGTTCAGAAAAAAGTTAATCAAGCCATAGACATGTTGAAAAAAGATAGCAACGACGATTTGGCTAAGAAGTTGGAAAAGATTGATAAAAATGAATTGATGGAAAAGATAAATGAGTTTGATGAGGAAAAAATAAATAATCTAAAGATAGATAAGGAAGAAATAAGAAAAAAAATCACAAAAAATGACCTGGAAAAATTAGAGAAACTCCTTGGAAAAGACAGTAAGGATATAATGAAAAAAGTAAATGATTATTTAAATTCATAAGGTGCTGCATTATGGCAGTTCAATTTACATCCCCTGCAAATAAAGGACTTGGAGGCAAATAATGAGCGACGACATGGGTGATAAAATCAAACAGATAGCGGATATGCTGGGACAGAACTCAAATCCTAATATTCCTGGCAATGTCAAGGGTTTGCTTAGCATGCTCATGTCCAATAATAATTCCAAAGATGAAGACTCCTCAGAGGATCCTCCGAAAACCAGGGGCAGTGATAATTCTAGCAACAATGAAGCAGATGATTTTGCAGATATGGCCAGAAAGATGAAAAAAGCCATGGGAATGATTAACACCGGAAATGATCCCAGAGTAACTCTTTTAAATGCAATACGGCCCTATCTTAACAAAAACAGGCAGAGAAAGCTTCAAACCTGTATAAAGCTTATGAGAATCGGCAGCCTTACTCAATTGCTGGACGATTCAGAAGAGCGGCCTGTATAAAGGAGCATCCTATGATTAACTGGAATTGGAGTGAATGGAATGGTTTACAGGAAGCGTCCTTCGAAATCGCGAAGATATAAAAAAGTACATCCCCAGGAAGATCTGCATGCAGAGCAGAAGCCTCTTTCACCACAACCTGCTCTTGTTGAAGAAACAGCAATAACCCAGGCTGCCGGGGTGGCAGCCCAAGATAGAAAAAAAAACCAGCCTTTTGGTTTTCTTTCCTCACTATTAGGCGGAGACAAGGTCGAAAGAACAGGAGATCCTCTCTTTAGAGTACTTGATTTCGATATTTACCTGGATGATTTGCTTTTGATTGGACTTATAATCCTTCTGCTTACAGATAAGGTTCAGGATGAAATACTTATTATTGTCCTGATCTATTTACTGATAGATATTATTTAAATCTGAACCTTTTTCAATCTACTGCCTTCGCTTAGCTTATGGAAAGAGGTAAAAACAAAACAGACTGTTACAGCAATAAAGATTGTTTTGAAAACTATATTGACAATAAGCAAAACATTGCTGGTAAGTCCGGAAACCACCTGCGCATTCGCCATTGAGAAATTGGCAATAACATATATTGTATCAAACAATACCAGAATGATATCGAAAATTATGTACTTGGACAACAATGACCAAAAGTGCTTGTCAGATACTTTTTTAGCAACTTTAAAATGGCTTTTGTTAAAAACAAGAGCAGATGGATACCAGAAAGTGATGTACTGTCTGAAAAAGGCATAGCTAAAAAATAAAACAATAAGTGTAACAATAAATAATAGTACACCCGCTACAATATTAACATCACCATTAAGTGCATTGTCGATAAAAATTGCTGCCGGTACTGATGCTATTACTACATATATTGCAAATAGTATCAGCAGGCTTAAAGTCCACAAATTCACTGAAACCATTCTAAAGAAATATTTCCTAATACCGGCCAGGAATTCACTTCCGGGCTTTTTGGGTTTTCCCTGAATTGCATTGGTAAGAATATTAAAATAGCCTGAAAGTAAAAGGCCGAAAACCAATGCCGCAGCAGAGACCAGAACAACAAGAGCTATTATTATTTTCACAGCAGTTTGCGGTACAAGAGCTGTATCTATTACAAATTGAACCAGATTAACATAATCATCAAAGGGGCTTCCCGTTTTAAACATTGTTATACCATAGAAAAGGGTCATCAGTAAATTTTCTATAACACACAGAACTATGCTCGTTATTATTGTCAGAATCAGTATTGACGGCCTTTTGGCCAGTAAGCGGACAGCGTTGTTTATTGTCTCCATTGGTCGGGTCCTTCCTTCATATTTATGCCCATTCCCAGCATTTCACAAGAACATCAAGGGAATATGCATTCCTTGATAGAAATGTCATGGGCTCGGTACTATCTTGATTTATTTAAATTTCTTTTAACCTACGTACTTAATCACTTACAGCGGTTTAAAAATAATATCCAAGATTTATTACTGCATACCGAAATATACGAAATAAATCATATCACAATTAATAGCCCAAATAAAGTCCGGGTATAATAATAAGTAATTAATTTACTTCTCGCATACTAAGAGATATTCTTTTTCTCTCGGCATCTACCTCTATTACCCGTACTTTTACAATGTCTCCCACAGCAACAATCTCCATTGGATTTTTTACAAATTTGTCGGCGAGCTGCGAGATATGCACCAAACCATCCTGATGTACCCCAATATCCACAAATGCACCAAAATCGGCAACATTTCTTATTGTTCCTGTAAGTATCATACCAGGCTTGAGATCCTCCAGATGAAGGACGTCGGTATGAAGAACCGGCTTCGGTAATTCATCTCTAGGGTCCCTGCCGGGCTTAAGAAGTTCGTTTATGATGTCTCTGAGTGTAGGTAAGCCTATTCCTAATTCTTCTGCAATCATTGCTGCGCTGTTTTGCTCAACCTTTTTATCCAAATCCTTCAGACTTTTGCTGCTGACATCAGAAAGAGCATAGCCCATTTTCTTTAGGAGCTTTTCGGCAGCTGAATAAGACTCTGGATGAACCGAGGTATTGTCAAGGATATTATTCCCGTCGGTTATCCTTAGAAAGCCGGCACATTGTTCAAAGGTCTTGCTTCCGAGCTTCTTAACTTTTTTGATCTCACTTCTGTTTTTGAATTTACCGTTCTCTTCCCTATATTCAACCAGATTTTTTGCAATAGCTGAGGAAATACCTGAAATATAAGATAATAATGGAGCAGAAGCTGTATTAAGATCAACTCCTACATTGTTAACGCAATATTCAACTACTCCTCCCAGAGATTCATCCAGCCTTTTCTGATTCATGTCATGCTGGTACTGCCCCACACCAATAGCCTTTGGATCAATCTTAACCAATTCAGCCAGTGGATCCTGAAGCCTTCTTGCAATAGACACAGCACTTCTCAGTGCAACATCAAATTCGGGAAACTCTTCTGCTCCAAGTTTTGAAGCAGAGTATACCGAAGCGCCCGCCTCACTGACCACCATATAATAAACCCTTCGTTCAATTTCCTTTAACAATTCGACTACAAAAAGCTCCGATTCCTTTGAAGCAGTCCCGTTTCCAATTGATATGATATCAACCTTGTACTTTTCTATCAACTGTTTGAGCTTTACCTTTGCTTCCTCTGTTTTATTTTGAGGAGGGGTAGGATAAATTACTGTAGTATCAAGTACTTTTCCAGTTTCATCAACTACGGCTATTTTACAGCCCGTTCTGTAGGCAGGATCAAGCCCAAGTACAACCCTGTCCTTTACCGGCGGCTGCAGTAAAAGATTTCTCAGATTTTCTGCAAAGACTTTCATAGCCTGCTCCTGAGCTGATTCAGTTAGTTGATTTCTGATGTCCCGTTCAAGTGAAGGGAAAATAAGTCTGCTGTAAGAATCCTCAACCGCAGTTTCAACGTATCTGGACATTTCAGAATTGGTATTCTTAACAGTCCTGCCTTTTAAATATGCCAGGCACAGGGCACTATCAACCTCTACTTTTACCTGAAGGAATTCTTCCTTTTCTCCCCTGTTTATCGCCAGAATTCTGTGGTTTGCTATTTTTGATACAGGTTCTTTGAAATTATAATACATTCTGTAAACGGAATCCTCTTCCTTTTTTGCAGTGGAAACAATAATTGCGTTTCTATAGATAGTCTCTCTGAGTGCCTTTCTGTATTCTGCGTTATCCGAAACCTCTTCAGCTATAATATCCATTGCTCCTGCCAAGGCTTCCTCCACAGAATTGACTCCCTTCTCCTCGTTAACATAACCTGCTGCAATAACTGCTACCGGCGTCCTTGAAGGCATCTGGGCAAAGATAATGGCTGCCAGAGGTTCAAGCCCCTTTTCCTTTGCCACAGAAGCTCTGGTCTTTCTTTTAACCTTGTAGGGTCTGTATATATCCTCTATTTCCTGAAGGGTGACTGCCTTATCAAGGGAATGGGAAAGTTCCTCTGTTAGCTTCCCCTGCTCATTGATAAGCCTTCTTACATCTTCTCTTCTTTCATCCAGGTTTCTGAGATATACCAGACGTTCATGAAGTTCTCTTAATACCTGGTCATTCAGTTCCCCTGTTACTTCTTTTCTGTATCGTGCAATAAAAGGTATGGTATTTCCTTCATCTATAAGCTTTACTGTATTTTGTACCTGAAAGGGTTTCAAGCTGAATTCCTTTATCAGCTGTGCAATTATATCCATAATTTCCTCCTTGTGAAACTCTATATTAACGTAATTCTTCCACACATATATTTCTTTTAAAATAATTGACCCTGTCTGTATCTATAACTCCTATCCCCATATGTTCAGTATTTGAAGCGGCACAAGCACAGCCAAGTTCAAAGGACTCATTTATGGGGAGTCCCCTTCCTATCCCATTGCATATGCCTGCCACCATGGAATCACCGGAGCCAATTGTATTTGCCACCTCCAACGAAAGCGGATAGGCTTTATAAACCTTGTCCTCTGACACAAGAAGTGCCCCTTTGGCCCCCATCGAGATTACAATATACTTAACTCCCTTATTTAAGATTGCTTTGCAGGCCTCAACTATTTGCTTATCGGTATCTAAATTCTTGCTTAAATAGGTATTTAGTTCCCGCAAATTTGGCTTTATCAGGAATGGCCCTGCTTCAATACCCAGCCTTAACACCTCTCCGCTGGAATCAAGTATTGTTTTAACACCAAATTTGTCTGCTTCTGCAATAAGTCTAGCATAAGTATCTGCTCCCAAGCCTTTTGGCAGCCCTCCTGAGCATACTAATAAACGGGTTTGTCCCATAGCTGCTTTGAAGTTTTCAATAAACATTTCCCAGGCATTACTATGAATTGTTGGCCCTTCTTCAAGGATTTCGGTCTCCAGGCAACTTACTCTATCAATTATGTTATTGTTTATTCTGGACTGGCCCTCCACAGAAATAAGCCTTGTTTCGGCACCTATATCCGCCAGGCTTTTTTCAAGCCACTGTCCGGTACTTCCTGCTTTAAAGCCTAGAACCTCCACGTCTGACCCAAGCATTTTTAAAACCCTGGAAACATTAATACCTTTGCCTCCTGCCGATTGAAGACAATCTCCCACTCTATATAATCCACCTGCAGAAAAGTTGTCAATAATATATATCTTATCAACGGCAGGGCTTAATGACAAAACCGTTATCATACAGCCTCCATCAGTAATTTTGTAAATTGTAATTATTATATATTAAATTCTAATCCAGCGAAACCCACCAGACAAGAAATTTGCTTCATAAAGCTGTTTAGTGCCCATTCTATTTAATCTGTCATTGCTCGGAATTTCCAAATATTATTTTAAAGTGTACACCTTCAAGCTCAATGTTCGGGTACTTTACCATATCTTTTAAAAATATATTTCTACAATTCTAAACTTAATCGCTCCCATACAGCAAAAAATGAGAATTGAGGAGTATCCCAATTCTCATTTTTAATCTGTTTATAGCATATTGGTTCAGATAAAATTGAGGCTGCAGAGAAATTCTATTTCCTGGTTATGACTACTTTTTAGGCTTAATATTGCCCTGTCCGCCTTTAATTCCGCCACCGTTGTTGGTTTTATTCTCTCCCAGCTGATCATTATCAAAAGAAACATCGTTATTCTGATCCTTGCTTTTACCTTTTGCCATTGAAAACATCCTTTCTACAATATGAATTTCTACCTTTGTAAGGTATTCCTATATATTCTTTACTTATATATAAAAAAATATAACGAGGTATCAATGCATATTCATTGTTCAAAATATCTTTTATCACAGGTTGCTAAATCTGAAAGGTGGCCTTATTGATATAAACCAGACCTTCAGTAAACTTTAACCTGTCGGACAAATCCAACAGGGCCTTATCCTTCATTTTGGCTTCAAGCATTATATCAATATCCCGGTTAAATGCTTTTACTATATTGAGAAACTCAATAAAATCAGAATATTCGATGAAGTCGGCATGACTTCTGAACTCCTTCTGGCTCTTAGGGCTGGAAAAATGTATCTTGGGAGGAAGTTGCTCACCATCCCAGGTTTTATAGATATCCGGCAATAGTTCAATTAAACTTTCGCCATTATTTACACAGCTGTGATGGTGAACGTCAAGAACCATAGGTGTTCCCAAATCCTTACAGAGTTGCAGAACATCAACAGCAGTATAGCTTTTATCATCATTTTCAATTATTATTCGCTTTTTAATACGATCCGGAAGCTTATCAAAATTCTCTTTAAATCTTTCTATGGAGCTATGCTTGTCCCCGTAAAGACCACCCACATGAAGCACCAGTTTGTATTTGTAATCCTCAAGACCCATGGCTTCGTATAGTTTTACATGGTAATCAAGGTCATTTATGGAGGCCTTTAATACCTCCTGCTTAACGGGATTTAGAATAGTGAAATGGTCGGGGTGGGCACTGATACGAAAATCATTCTCCTTTATATAATCACCAAGCTGCTTAAGCTCCTCGGAAAATTGTATGGAATACTTCCAACCCTCCAGCTCACAATGGGTTGCCAAAGGTATAAGCTTTGAAGTAAGTCTGTATACCTCAATTCCCATTGCCCGGTTGTACTTCAATATTCTCAATGTATTTTCAATATTAAGCCTTGACACTCTGTCAAGTCTGACACCTTTAGCCTTTTCGTCCTTTAATTTACTATAGGTTGCATAAGTAACAGTACCCGAAGGTGAACACTTCTCCAAACTTAAGGTCATTGCTACATAGCCCAATCTAAATTTCAATTCTATCACCCGTTTTGATATTATTAAAAGATAGACTTAATATTCCCTTATGACAGCAAAAATAATGACTCAGAACAGGAATTATTTTGATAGTTTAACCATATGGATTCTTTGATTCCTCTTTATCTTTAAAATTATACAGTGACCCATGTTTAGGCAAGCTCCTAAAAATCCCATGGCTGTGTCCTTTTGCATATCCCAAATATCACCCTGCGTACCGTTTAGGATTATTTGACTTTGGTAGCTGCTTATAACTGCAGACAGCATTTCGATAAGTGAGCTCAGAGCAAAAAAAGCCAAAATAACAAATATTGTCACCAGGCAGGCTTCAATATATCTAAGCCTGAATCTGTGAAACATTATCTCCATAATAGGTGTTGATAAGAGTAGACCAAACGTAAGGCATACCACTCTGTCATAATTATTCCTTGTAAACCCAAATGTTCCCTTCATCCATTCTCCAACCGGACAGAGAGCATAGGTATAGTGGGCTCCGACAGTACATAATAGCATAAAGAGAAGTACAGCGGCATAAGACAGGTTGGATAGCCTCATCTTTCTGTTAAAAACAAATAAAACACCAATTATAGCTACCGATGGAAGGTTAAGGTACCACCATTGAAAATAATCAACAGGATTAAAAGCAAGGATAACAAATACAGCCAGAAATATAACAAGCATAAGCTGCAGCGTTCTATCCTTTTTGAAAGGAATTGCTTGTTTCGATGCATATATTAAAGAATATCTTTTTCTTTTCATCGCCATATTAACCTCCATGAGCCGTGATAGTGGCTTTGAGCCACCATTGTGGCCACAAAATGGTAATGAAGTATTTATCCTTTATCGCAATGGGGCGAATAAAGGAGGTTAATTGGCCATGTACGTTTTCAAAGTATCGCTGATAATAAAGTATTTATAAATGCTTTATTATTTACAATACTTTGAATATTTCGCACGACCATAAATTCATAGGTTAACTTGGAAGATGTGCATTAGCGTAGTCTTTCAAGCTAACCTCCCATTTCACAGCTATCCAGCATTACAATAGTAAAACCTGACATGTTTTTTCAAAAAAGCGGCACAAAAGCCTGCCTTTTATTTGAAATGGCTTATGGTAAAATTTCTTATTATTATATATACTTAAAAATGTGTAAATATGTCAAAGTTAAATATGTCAGACGATAAATCTGGTTAAAAATAAGCTGGTAGACAATTTAATACACGCAGAATCAATATACGGGGAGAAACTAATGGAAAAGCTAAAGCTACTGTTTTTCAAATTACTAGATACAAGTATTATAAAGTACGGGCTGGTTGGTATAATCAATACTTTGATTACGGGAATTGTAATGCTGACTTTAATGAATGTATTCTCTGTTTCTCTGAGATTATCAAATATAATCGGTTATGCAGCCGGTTTCATCAATAGTTTTATTCTGAATAAAACCTGGACCTTTAAAGCAGGGCAGTCTTCAACTCTTCAGCAGTTCTTAAAATTTTCCGGAGTTTTTGCCGTCTGCTTCCTACTTCAGCATGGTCTTGTAATTCTGCTGGCTGAAAATCTTCTTATAAATAAAAATATATCTACTTTAATTGGAATGGTTTTTTACACCGGAGTAAGTTATATCTTTAATAAATTATTTACCTTCAAAAAATAAACAAATTAGGCTTATTTCCAAATTTATTGCAAATACTAACTGTATATCCCACAGCTGGTACTATCAACTAAAATGGAGGTAAGCATGATGAATCAAAAAATCACTGCACTTTATACAAATCTTTACGATGCAAACACTGCAATGGGTGTCATAAAAAAAAACAGTATCGGAAAAGCTTGTTTAAATACTTCGGAGTGCGGACTTCATTCAGGAATAGACCCAAGACAACGAGTGACCAGATTTCCCGGAGCTGTACCTTCAACCACGGTAAAACTCGAAATTAGTGTTGATCCTGCTAATAGAGAAAGTGCTCTTTTTGTCTTGGACGGAAGTTTTGGTGTAATTGAATAAATTACACCGACTTTTTTTGTGTAATTTGACATGATTTGATAAATTTTAAAAGGATTATTACGTTATCTATGGAATATAATAATATAAGTTATAGATGAATGCCAGTATTGTGGGATTAGTTTTTTTCATTACTTTTTTACCAGCGTGCCCCATGCTGAACGTACTAAAGAACACAGCGGGCTATGCATGCAGAGGGAGGTCAGGGTGAAAGCTATTATTATGGCCGGTGGAGAAGGCTCCAGACTAAGGCCACTTACATGTGATTTACCAAAACCTATGGTTCCAGTACTGAACAAGCCTGTATTGGAACACACCATTGATTTGCTTAAGTGTTACGGTATTACCGAAATAGGCATTACATTAATGTACCATCCCCAGATTATAAAAAATTATTTAGGCAGTGGAAAAAACCTTGGTGTAAAAATCACCTACTTTATTGAGGAATCTCCTTTGGGTACTGCCGGCGGGATAAAAAACGCCGAAAGCTTTCTTGATGAATCCTTTATAGTTATTAGTGGAGATTCAATAACGGATCTGAACCTGACAAAGGCTATTGAATTCCACAAAAACAGGAATTCTCTGGCAACAATTGTCCTATCCAAAGTAGATGTTCCCCTTGAATACGGGGTTGTATTGACAAATGAGTCTGGAAAAATAACCGGCTTTGTTGAAAAACCGAGCTGGGGCGAGCTCTTCAGCGATACTGTCAACACAGGTACATATATTCTTGAACCAGAAGTGCTGGATTACATCGAAACGGATAAAAACATTGATTTCAGCCGTGATGTTTTTCCAAGCTTATTAAGCATGTCAAAAAATATATTTGGTTATATCGCTCCCGAATATTGGTGTGATATGGGAGATATCCGCTCATATATCAAGACTCACTATGATATCCTGGATAAAAAAATTGCCCTGGATTTCAACGGTATACAATTAAAAGATAAGGTTTGGGTAGGTGCCGGTACGGTTATCGAGACAACCGCGGAAATAAACGGCCCCTGCATAATCGGGTCTAATTGCAGGATTGGAAATGGGACATTAATTGACAAATACACTGTTATAGGAAATAATACTACAGTCGAAGATGATGTCTCAATTGTCAGAAGTATAATATGGGACAACAGCTATATAGAATACGGAAGTGAACTAAGAGGAGCTGTATTGTGTAATAAAGTTAATCTTAAGCACTACGTTTCAGTATTTGAAAATGCTGTTGTGGGTGAAGGCTGCAAAATAAATGAACGTGTTATAGTTAAACCCAATATAAAGATATGGCCTGAAAAAACAATTCAGCCTTTTGCAGTAATCGACAGGAATCTGATTTGGGGTTCTAGACATTCAAACAGAATATTCGGTGATGATGGTATTTCCGGTATTGTAAACGTGGATATATCACCCGAATTTGCAACAAGGCTTGGTGCTGCTTACGGTTCACAATTCAAAGTGGGTGCCAAAGTTGTGGTCAGCTCAACCAACTCTAATTCTGCAAGAATGTTTAAGCATGCCTTTATTTCAGGTATACTTTCAGTAGGAGTAGAGGTTTATAATATGAGCAGTCTGCTGACACCTATAGCAAGAACAGCTATTGGCTTTCTTTCGGTAGAAGGCGGTATACATATAAAAAATGATTTAAAAAATACTAATAAAATAAGAGTAGATTTTATGGATGCAAGAGGTGCCAGCATAAGCAGACTGACTGAAAGAAAGATTGAGAACTCCTTTTTTAAGGAGGACTTTAACAGGTGTTCCTCAGAGCAAATAAGCCGACTGAATAATATAACCGACTTTAGTAGCTACTATGTCCGCATATTAAGTAATACGACAAATCTTTCATTAATAAGAGAAACAAAACCCCGGCTATGTTTTTATTCAAAGTCAGAGAATGTAATCTCCATAGTAGAGCCTCTTTTAAGAGGACTTGGTTGCAGTACAAGCTGTTTCACATCTTATGAGGACTTTAACTCGGTAATTATGAAAATTAAAGATACAGAATCCGAATTTGCAGCAATAATTGACGAAAATGCAGAAGAGCTTATACTGGTGGATAGTTCGGGGAAAATAATCATGGAGGACCTGTTTCAGGCCCTCATTGCACTAATATTATTTAGAACCACTCCCGGAGCTACTTTCTTTAGTACCATTACAAGTTCTGAGATTCTTGATAAGCTTGCAGAAAGATACAGCGGAACAGTAAAAAGAACAAAGAACTGTACACAGGCTATAATGGATGAAATATTGTCCTATCAAACTGTTACAGGAACAAGTGCAGAAAGATATGTGACATCAAGTTTAGAAGATTTCAGGCCAAATCAGCTCACTTTAAGTTTTGATGCTATTGAAGGTTTAATAAGGATAATTGAATATATGTGCTACGCCGGTACGACCCTCAATGAGATTTTGTCGGAAATTCCTGACTTCTTTATGGTAAAAAAGAACCTGAGGTGTCCCTGGGAATCAAAAGGAGCAGTAATGCGAAAAGTTATTAATGACTACAGGAACAAAGGGCTTGAATTGCTTGATGGAATAAAGTTACATACCGCAACCGGCTGGGTCCTAATTGTTCCGGATGCTGATAAGCCCATCTTTAAGATAATAACAGAGAGCAGTTCAAACAAAAATGCAAATGAGCTTTGCGATAAGTACTGTACTTACTTGGAAAACATTATAAATAACGCATATTAAATTTACTATTTTACGGAGAGAAAATGAGAACAGTTTTTGCAAAAGAAAGGCACGATGGTAAGAAAATTGATAAAGTTATCCGGGATTTCTTCCCCAATGTTGCTTCAGGTATGTTGTTCAAAGCACTTCGGAAGAAAGATGTTAAAGTAAATGGAGCAAGAATTAAAGAGGATTATACTATATCTGAAGGAGATATAATTGAAATATACATTGTTGATGATTATCTGCTAGGTAAAGATGATGAAGGCTATTCAATAGTTTACGAAGATAATAATATTATGGTGGTAAATAAGGCGTCAGGAATTCCTGTTCATCCGGACAGAAATCAAAGTGAAGCCACTCTAATAGACAAGCTTCAGAAAACCTATGGAGCTGAACTATCTTTATGCCACAGGCTGGACAGGAATACAAGCGGTCTGGTAATTCTTGCAAAAAATAGTACTTCACTGGAAATTATGCTTGAAAAAATAAAAGACAGAGAGATAAGTAAATTCTATACCTGTATTGTTTCAGGAGTTATGGATAAGCGACAAGCTGAGCTCGTAGACTTTCTGGAGAAAAATGATAGGATCAGCAAAGTTTTTATTACGGATTTCAAAACTAAGGATTCATTAGAGATAATTACACGCTACAGAGTTCTAAAAACTCTTGAAAACCTCAGTATGCTTGAGGTTGAACTTGTGACGGGGAGAACTCACCAAATACGCGCTCATTTGGCCTTTTACGGTCATCCCATAATCGGCGATGGAAAATATGGCAGAAATGTTGAAAACAAGCTGTATAATGCAAAATACCAACTACTTTGTGCAAGCCGCCTGACCTTTAACTTTGATACTTCTGCAGGACACCTTAATTATCTCAAGGGGAAAACTATTTCAATTGAACCCCCATTCAGTATTGAAACGTTGGTTAGTTTAAAGAAATCAAACAGACCTTAATCATAACGAAAAAAGGCTGCAGTCTGATTAACTGCAGCCTTTTTTCGTTATGATATCTATGCTATTTCTTAATGAACAATTGAACAAATAACTTACCATAGGTTGGACTGTCTGCGATCCCTATACCCGTATAAGTGAATTTGTCATTGTATATGTTGTTGTCATTCTCTTTCAGCCATGCCTTCACTACCTTTTCAGCAGACTGGTTTCCGGCAATATTTTCTCCGGCAATAGTAAATTTGACACCATACTTTTTCATCATATCAAAGGGTGTACCGTAATATTTTGAGGTATGACTGAAATAGTTATTATCTTTCATGTCTTTCGCCTTGAGTCTTGCAATTTTAACCAATTCAGCATCAAATTGCAGTGGTTTTAACCCCTCTTTCTCCCTTGCCTTATTGACAAGGTCAAATAGTGCCTGTTCATCCTTGGTTATGTCCTTAACCTCCTGTACTGATGTAGATTTTGTACTGATATTTGATGAAGTTACCGAATGAGTTTTGTTTGACGCAGTAGCTTTCGACTCGGTCTTGTTGCTTTTTGAAGAAGTACCAGTACTCTTGTTTGGTGTTGTTACCTGCTTGGCGCTTGTGGTACTCTTCGGCTTGTCCAGCTTAAGATAATGTGAAGATACTGCTCCAACATTACCGGTTCCGCCTGCGTATACGGCGTACCAGTCACCCAGCTTCCCCATAACCGTTACCTTTTGGCCTTTTTTAAGCTTACATATTATATCAAATGTAGTTGCGGGACCGGTACGCAAATTAACCTCATTTGCAGTAATTACTCCCGAACTGCTTTCCACCTTCTGGTATGCCTCAGAAGCAGCTGCGATATATTGTTCACTGCTGACAGGTACAAATACAAACATCATAGCCAAAAAGGCTGTTGTTATTATAAAAACTTTATTTCTTTTCATAGAACCCCTCCTATATAGCAAAGTGTTATTCCAGTCCACCAAAGTCAACCTTTAATGGATAAACAACCCATACACCAGTATTATTGACAGGTTTTACGAATTTATTTACATTTTTTGAGAAATAATCTATGTACTTTATGTATTTTAGACTTGCAGAGAGGCATGCGTATAAAATAAGTAAGGCCGACAGAGTCGGCCAAATATCACTTTTAATATTTTGTTTTCACTATTTACTTTTTACTACTAATATGCTTTTCCCCAGTAAACCATATTCTTGGCAGTCTTTCCGCAGCACATACACTTGTCTGACAGCTGTTCCTGCTCAAATGGCATACATCTTGCAGTAGCACCGGTTTTCTCCTTAACCAAGTCCTCGCAGTCCTGTTCACCACACCACATAGCTTTAACAAAACCAGGAGTATTGTTTATGATTTGTTCAAATTCCTCAAGTGTAGCTGCGGTGTATGTTTTTCTATCTCTCATTTCTCTTGCTCTTTCAAGGAGTGATTTTTGTATATCTGCCAGCAGCATTTCAACAGTTTCCTCCAGATTGTCCATAGAAGTAAATACCTTTTCTCTTGTATCCCTTCTCACAAGCACTACCTGATTTTTTTCAATATCCTTCGGTCCCACCTCAAGACGCAGAGGAATTCCCTTCATTTCATATTCTGCAAATTTCCAACCAGGCATTTTATCGCTGTCATCGATTTTTACCCTAAATTTAGCAGATAAATTGTTCAACAGCTCGTTAGCCTTTTCAAGAACACCCTCCTTGTGCTGAGATACAGGAATTATCACCAATTGCGTCGGTGCCACAGCAGGCGGTAATACAAGTCCACTGTCATCACCATGTACCATTATTATGGCACCGATAAGACGGGTGGTTACTCCCCATGAGGTTTGATGCACATACTGAAGTTGATTGTTTTTGTCCGTATATTGAATTTCAAAGGCTCTGGCAAAACCATCTCCAAAATTATGCGATGTGCCGGACTGCAATGCCTTGCCGTCATGCATCAAACTCTCGATAGTATAGGTGGCTTTAGCACCTGCAAACTTTTCTTTATCTGTTTTTCTTCCCTTTATTACAGGGATAGCAAGAACATTTTCGCAAACATCTGCATATACATTGAGCATCTTTATTGTTTCTTCCTGAGCCTCTTCGGCTGTAGCATGTGCCGTGTGACCTTCCTGCCATAAGAACTCAAGAGTTCTGAGGAAAGGTCTTGTGGTCTTTTCCCATCTCACAACAGAGCACCATTGATTGTATAATTTGGGTAGATCTCTGTAGGAGTGTACTATATTAGCATAATGTTCGCAAAACAAGGTTTCTGATGTAGGCCTTACACACAATCTTTCTGTAAGCTTTTCATCACCACCATGTGTTACCCATGCAACCTCTGGAGCAAAACCTTCAACATGCTCTTTTTCTTTTAAAAGCAAGCTCTCCGGAATAAACATGGGCATATATACATTTTCATGTCCTGTAGCTTTAAACCTTGAATCCAAAGCCTTTTGAAGGTTTTCCCAAATAGCGTAGCCATAAGGCTTTATAATCATACAGCCGCGAACACTTGAGTAGTCTACCAGTTCTGCTTTTTTTATAACATCGGTATACCACTGTGCAAAGTCATCATTCATCGAGGTAATGGCTTCAACTAATTTCTTTTCTTTAGACATTTTAAACTCCATTTCCGGCAATAAGCCAAATGAATAATATATTAATAATAAATGTAAATTACATTCTCTTTTTGACACCAACTTATATTATATAATATATGTAACAGGTAATGTCAATACACTTGAAGTGGCTGAATGGGTATAATATAATGTGAATGGCTGAATGAAGTCTTTACTATAATTATAAGGAGAGCTATTGATGAAAGTTGGAATAGGTCAGGACAGTCATAAATTTGACTTTGAAAATAAAAATAAAAAATTTGTTTTGGGTGGAGTTTATTTTGAAGGTATAACTCCTTTATCAGGAAACAGTGATGCCGACGTTGTTCTGCACGCTTTAGCAAATGCTGTTTCAGGAGTTACCTGTGTTAATATACTGGGTAGAAAAGCTGACGAAATGTGTTTGAAAAAAGGTATTACTGACAGCTCTGAATACCTGAAAGAGGCCTTAAAGTATCTTGTTGACGTCAAAATTGTTCATGTATCTATTTCAATAGAATGTTCATATCCCAGAATCACTCCCAAAATACCTGAAATGAGAAGGGTAATTTCAAGCCTTCTGAGTATTCCTGAGAACAGTGTAGGAATAACAGCCACCTCTGGTGAGGGTCTGACTCAGTTTGGTCAGGGTCAGGGTATTCAGGCTTTTTGCATAGTCACTGCATTATAGCAGTGACTTCAATAAAACCTATTAAATTAGTTTAAGAATGACTTGGCTTGGCTTTCAATTTCTAAAAGTAATGTCAACTTAAATTCTTTATAGCAACAAATTATAAACCTGCCAGTATGGCCTCCCCAATGATAATATCCTCCGGAGTTGTAATTTTGATATTATTATAGCTCCCCTCAACTATTTTCACAGGGATACCCATTTTTTCTACAAGCACCATATCATCTGTTCCGATATAATTATTTCTGATTGCCTCTTCATGGGCTTTCATTATTAACCGGTAATCAAAGCTCTGAGGTGTCTGTATACTCCAAAGATTGTTTCTGTCAGGTGTTGAGAATACAAACCCTTCGGAATTTGAAATTTTCACAGTATCTTTTATTTTAACTCCTACACCACATGCTCGGTAACTCCTGGCGTTTTCAATGCATGCAACAATATTTTCAATTGATACAAAGGGTCTGGCTCCATCGTGTATCAGAACTATCTCACATTTATTATCAACTTCACAAAGGCCTTTATATACTGAGTTCTGACGCTCTGCTCCTCCACTGACCAGTGTTTTCACCTTGTTTAAACCATATCTATCTATAATGCTATTCTTGCAGAATTGTATGTCTTCTTCGTTTATAACTACCACAATTTCGTCAACCTGACCGCACGCCTGGAAGGCAGCTATGGTTCTGGCAAGTACAGGCATCCCCCCAAGTTCAATATATTGCTTGTTTATGCTTGAATTCATCCTGGTACCTTTTCCTGCCGCAGTAATAACAGCAGTCACATATCCTGACAGGCTTCTGTCATCTATATTCAAACTTTACTCCTCCACTTTATCAATGAATAATAAACAGTGAATAGCCTGTTCACTATTCACTTCTATTTTAGTAATTACTTATTCGGCTTGGCAAACACCATTCTTCCGGCTGAAGTCTGAAGTACACTGGTTACCATGACCGGTATAGTTTCGCCGAGATATTTTCTTCCGCCTTCAATAACAATCATGGTTCCATCATCAAGGAAGGCCACACCCTGTCCTGCTTCCTTGCCATCCTTAACTACCTGGACATTCATTTCCTCACCGGGTAAAGCTATGGGTTTAACCGCATTTGCAAGTTCATTTATATTCAATACCTTAATTCCTTTTAAAGCCGCCACCTTACTAAGATTATAATCAATGGTAACAAGCTTACCCTTAAGTTTTAATGCAGCTTTCATTAACATCTCGTCTGCCTCAAGATTATTATAGTCAAACTCTTCTATTCTGACTGTATAGTTACAGTCTTTCTGAAGCAAATTGAGAATATCCAGCCCTCTTCTCCCCCGGGCCCTTCTAAGGCTATCTGCAGAATCAGCTATATGGCGCAGCTCCTCTAAAACAAACGAGGGGATTACCAGTTCTCCATCTACAAAACCTGCAGAGCAAATTTCAAGAATCCTGCCGTCAATAATGGTACTTGTATCTATAATTTTTGCGGAATTAGAACCACCCTTAGTGTCTTTAAACAAATCAAAAAAGTTCTCATTTCTTTTCCTAAGGGATAGTGCAACGCCGGATAAGCTGAATAATACATTTAATATTACGGCTAAGGGTACACCTATTATTTGAATTTTTATAATTGGAATACTTATAAGATTTGCTACAATAAGTCCTACTATAAGACCCAAAGCACCAAGGAGCAGCTCGGAAAGCGTTATAGTTTGAATTGTATTCTCTATTTTATCAATAAAAACTCCAACAAATTCTATTATCTTTGAAGCCATGAAGTAAAAAAGAGCGCAAAAAGCCAACGAAAACAGAACAAAAATCGATATCTTAAAATTTTCGCTTATATTTATATCATTAATCATTAAAACTGTTCTTAATATTGTAAATCCTGTAACAGCACCTAGAATGGAAAAAGAAATTTTAATAATCCTGTTTAGCACATTAAATCTCCTTCAAAAGGTATTTTTCAGCCATAAAGGTATTCTTGAATTTTGTTCTCTACTTCATGCTGATCTAATCCTTTTGCAAGAACCAGTTCACTTATTAGTATTTGCTTTGCACTGGTTAGCATTTTTCTCTCACCAGTAGAGAGCCCTCTTTCTTTTTCTCTCTGCATTAAAGACCTGACCACATCTGCAACTTCAAATATATCTCCGCTTTTAATTTTCACCATGTTTTCTCTGTAACGTTTATTCCAGTTTGAAGAAAATTCGTGGTTACCGCTTCCAAGTACATTGAACACTTTATCAGCTTCAGAAATGCTGATAACATCACGTATACCGATATCATTAACATTATTGGTAGGAATCATGACTTTTAAATCTCCAATAGGAATCTTCATAACATAATAGCTGCATTTCTTTCCAAGTATTTCCCGCTCTTCTATAGATTCAATAACTCCTGCACCATGCATAGGATATACAATTTTGTCTCCTACGTTATACATAGTAACCTCCAAATAACCAATGCAAATAATCTTTGTCTTTTGTATATCCACTAAGCAAATTAAAGCTAAGAATTAAACAGTCACACAGCTTAATTCCTGGTAATAATTTGGAAATCCTTTCAATGTTAGGCTATGTACATTTTGGACACCAGTAAGTGCTCAAATATTCTAAACGTAAATTGCTGCATTTTAATGGTGAAATACTAAAAACGCACCATACTTTTTGAGTGCGTTTATGTGTCATTCCATATATAGTTCTTATAGGACAAGTATACTACAAACCTCAGGGCTTGTCAAAATCTTAGAAAATATATTTATGTTTTTACATTTTGTATTTTAAATAATTGTTTTTATTTGACAGTAACTCAGTATTGAAAGTATAATAAAACTAGACATCCGAATATTGAGGTGAACCACATGAAAGATATACTTATTGATGATTTTCAATATACTGCACAGGAATTGCTGGTAAGAAATAAAAGTATTCTTGATCTTATTACCAAGTATCAGGATTCAAATTCCAGAGTTAACAGAGCAATAATTAAGTCAGTTACTCAATGTGGCTGTCTGACTATATCTGCACACAAACAGGACATTCCCGAGGAAGCAAGTTTTGATGAAATGAAAAACTCTGCAGATGCTCATGTAGATGGAACCTTGTGTGAAAACTGTAGAGATGCTATAGAGAGAGATATGGGTAGGAATGTATTTTATCTTGCCTCCTTGTGTAATTCATTGGATTTGAACCTCTATGACATTATTTTAAAAGAAAACGATAGAATCCGAATGCTGGGAAAATACAATCTCAGATAGTTTATGTAGAATAATGAATAATATAATCCTAGCTACAATAAATCGAACTGGGTATGTTATATAAAACTAATAGGCTGGCCAATCTGCCAGCCTTTATTTTGTTTGGGTGTTTTACAGAGACAAATTTCAGGGTATCAATAACTGGATATTTTATGTTTTTAAGACCTCAACCTTCAGTAGAGTTTTTAAGTTCCTTTTTCATGCAAACACTATTTTCCATGCCTACGTAAGGCAAGAAATTATCTATTACTACGTAACCAAGCTTTTGGTAAAGATGTATAGCTTCCATCTGCTTTTTTCCTGTCTCAAGGATACCGAATTTATAGCCTTTGGTCTCAGCCAGCTGTTCCAGGCTTTTTACAATTGACTTGGCTAGGCCTTTATTTCTGTAATCTCTCTTGACGAAGATGCGTTTTAGTTCAACAGTACCGCTGTCATATTCCTTAAAGGCACCACAGGCTATTGCCGAACCACCTGAATATATTAAGATAACGTCCTTTATATAGTCAACCTTGTTAAACTTATCATACTGCTGTTGTTCTGCTCCATTTGTCTCATTCAGATCGCTATCCAATAAAGTTATAAGATCAAGGAAATCCTCATTCCTGCTGTCAGATGTTACAATCCTGAACTCGGTACTACAAGCCTCCACAATGTACTCCCCCTAAAGTTATTCTTTTTATATACAAAAGCGTCGATGGACAATCTCAGAAGTCACTCTCCATCGACGCCTTACAGCTAATATTTTCAACATTTTTTCATATTATTACTAATATGTCAATGGTTAATATTAATAACCTGCTTTTGCTGTGTGAAAGTACTAGTTTTTATCTCTGTGCATACTTTTTTATAACAGTTTCAACTTTGTTCTTCACAAAATTTCACAGCTCTATGGGGCTCAATATTTCTGTATCCCATATAATTTCATCTACTTCCTTGCATGCATACTCAAATTTATGCATATTGATTCCGGCAAAAATGTATTCATCTTTTTCATCTGTATTAACACTTCACACTTCTTTAAAATGTCGCTGTGAGACTTGCGCACTTTTATTAATACATGGTACTGTTCGTTTTCAGAACATTCGTTTTTAAACCTCTTCTCGCTTTCTTTCCAATAACGTTCCAGATTAAAGTTATTTGGAATTTGAAAAGTCGAGTCAATTATTTCTGCTTCAATAATACGCTCACATTTAAAGGTTCTAATTGAATTGCTTATGGTACATGAATGCAACAAGATACCACTCCATAGCTTTTACAACAAGTCCGTAAGGTAAAAGCTCTCTGACGGAAAGCTCATTATTAATTTTACGATACATAATTTTTAGTTTCTTTGTATTCCAGACTGACTTTCTCAAAACATCCATATACTTCAGCTCTGGTTTTATATCCCACCATGGACATTCGTCAAAAAAAATCTATCTTTAGCCAGCCTGATATCATCACTGTACTCGGCAGGAAGTATTTTTTCAAGTTTTGACAGCGTATGTCTTAAATTCTTACCGATGTCACCAATATAAACGGTAGCCCCGGTGAGATAAAGATTAACAGCTTCTTCTTCCTTTAAATTATATAATTTTGTAGTGTACCCATCCATGAAATAAACTCCACCATTAGGCCCTGTAGTGGTAGCGATGGGAATACCTGCCTGGCATAGAGTTTCAATATCACGGTAAACAGTCCTAACAGAGGTTTCTAGTGCATATACCAGTTCCTTAGCCTTCATTTGGCTATTTTCGACGATGGAGTAATCAAGTACAATGAGGAGTTCTCTAACAACGGCGACATAAAAAGTTTTGTACAATATACCTCCGAGGGTAAAAAAGAAATCATATTAGATATTGAAGGAAATCCTTATGAAGGGTCCATCAGACATGTTCTGGAATGCTGCGAAAAAGGTATCGAGACTATCTTAAGCGCAGATAGAGCTGTTTCATCCTTAAGAACTGCACTTATGATAAAGAGCCTTATTTAACAATTAATAGGGCTCTTTGTAAATCGTTAATCTACATACATATCTCTGAATATTCCCCCGCCGGTTCCACCATCGGAGCTTATCTTATAGTAGTTGGTACCTCCTGTGTGTTTTATTTTTTCGATATGGAATTTAGTCCATTTAAAACTTCCTTTGAAATTTTATTAATTACGCTTATACACATTAGTTTTGCTAGTAGATTCAACATAGTATTACAGGTTTCAGCTATGGCTTGAGAAATAATATCCTTAGATATTAGTTTGTAGTTGTCGAAATTGAATTCTATCCATCTGTTGTTAGGAGGAAATGGCCTGTGTTTACTGCTTCTCGCCTTCTCAATCTGAGAATAATCTGTTAAATGAAAATTTTCTGAGATATATCCCACTGGTGTCGGAATAGGAAAATCGTGATTATCTCTATCTGAAGCATAAAACTTTGCTATACTGTCGTCAAAACCAAACTATACTACCGAATGGCCTCCAAAATGGCTAGACTCAGGCAAATTAAAATAACTGAGATACACCATATCCGTATAAATGAAACAGGTTTACCCGAGGATATAAGCTCTTTCGTCTTTTTAAGGGCATAACTATAATTTTTTGCTGACTTTAGGTTCATTTCTATATTTAGCCTTTTTGCAATTTTTTCCTCAAACTCAAACACCTTAATCCGACCTGATATTATCTGAGAATCAATAAGATTTAAATAAGTAAATATTAGTCCAGAACCAATACCAATAAGCATTTCCTCTGAAATGGTATAACCAAAATATTGAAATACCTGTTTCAGTGAGGAGGTAACGCAATGCTCTCCCCCCAACGGCTTAAGTTTAATACTGTCATAAAATTTCAACCTCTGATCTTATTTTTTTATAACATACCCTAACAAAACTAAGGCGATACCTCAACGTCTAATAGCTTTAAAGACAGGGAATTGTAACATGGTTATAAACCCATTTGGATCATTTATCATCAAATGGCCTTTCAGGTAAACTTCTCGTGGTGGCTGAACAATCTCGTACTCGTTTTCTTCAATCCAATTAGACATCGCTTCATAAGCCAGATGCAGCGTTTGGTAAGAACCTTTGTGTACCAGTGTTGCCGCTTCTGTTACTCCTTCAAGCAGTCTGCACTTTATTCGGTCATTTTCGATAAATCTACTGCCTATAGGTACGATAATTTCAGTATCAATACTTCCGTTCGTAGATTTATCGTAGTGGTAAATTACCGTTGCACCCTGAAGAACCTTAACTTTATGCTTTCGTAGGTAAACGAACAGTTCTCTCCAGAGGGGTCCCTGTTGACTGTAACCGGGTACAAAGTCTCTTAACGAAGCCACCTGTATAGGTTCAATTTTCTTTAGTAAAATATCATAATTTAGATGAAATGCTTCCTCTTTGCTGAGATTCAATAGGTTTTTGACACGGGAAAGCCTTTCCTGATCGGACTTTATTCTTGCAGCGATTTCAAACTGTTTTAATTCTAAGATGGTCTGAATCTGTTCTGGGACCATATCCTTATCAAGAATTGATGCAATTTCCTCCAGAGAAAAGCAAACCTCTTTCAGCATCAGTATTTTGTTCAGCCTTGGCATCTGACAGGCAGAATAGTATCTGTAACCGGTAAGGGTATCAATTTTTTCAGGGCGCAATAAGCCAAGGCTGTCATAGTGCCTTAATGTTTTTATAGAAACTTTGTTAAGCCGTGCAAAGTCTCCAATTTTAAACAAAAGAACCTACCTCCATATCTTAAGCCTCATAATTGTTTTTAAATTTTCTTGCTTAGTTTTTGTTACGTTATTAAGGTAAATATCATGGGTATCTCTGTTGGAAGTATATCCTTCCTGGTTAATAGACAGCAACATTTTCTCCAACGTGCTGTTCATTTCTTCATATGGTCCTTTATGCATGATTTGAGCACAAAGCCCTTCAGAAAGACTTTCAAATCTCACTTTGTCAAGTGACTTCGGATTATGTCTCTCTTTTGCCTCGTGACATGCTGTTATAAATAAATCATTGGTTATACAGCCCGGCTGCATCAGCATCATTGTCCAATAATACTCTTTGCTTTCCCGGTCAATATTCCAAATAACCTCCATGGGCATCACCTTAAAGTCAATGTCAAGCTTTTCTCTTACCATGAACTTCAGAGAGTAAGCTACCGGGAAAAGTATTTGGGCAGCCTTTTGAAACTCTGTTTGAGACGGGTTACCCCTTCCATCAATCTTCAGATAATTGATTTCTGGTACTTCAACAATGACAGGTCTTCGAGAAGAAGCACTGTAGATGGTCTTAAGCTGATCTTTTAAATCAATCTTCTGCATACAAAACTCCTATTTGTTTATTCAGGCCTGTACATTTATGATAAACCCAGCCCTAACAGGAGAGTCAATAGTTCTTATGCAAAAGTTAATAATATTACTTCAGTTACTGTTTACGATTGAAAACATTGCTTATTACGTCCTGAAGAGATTTACATTCGATTATGTCAATGTTCTTTATTTCCTGTGTTCTTATAAGAGTGTTTTTTGCAATGTATACCCTCTTAAAACCTCTTCTGTCCAGCTCTCTGATTCGCAGTTCCAGGGAGGGGACTTTCTTTAATTCCCCTGTTAATCCCACATCCGATATGAAGACAGTGTCATTTGGTATCTCCTTATCATAAACCGATGAAACTATACTCATTATTATTGATAAATTAACAGCAGGCTCTTTAAATTTCAGCCCACCGGTCGTTTTAATAACCACATCCTTATCGTACAAAGATATTTTCCCTCTCTGTTCAAGAATGGATATAAGCGTACTGAGCTGTTCTCTGCGCACACATTCACCGATTCGCGACGGAAAAGGAGTAAAGGTTTTTGATACAAGACTTTCAATTTCCACTATTATAGGTCTCGAACCGTCTTTCACCACAGTTAACGCACTTCCCGATACTGTCTCATTTTTATCTCTGATAGTCATAAAAAACTCTGAAGGGTTATCTATAGAAGCCAACCCGTTTTCGGTCATAGAAAAGTAGCCTCTTTCCCAGGTGCTACCAAATCTGTTTTTAGTTACAGAAAGTCCCCGAAGTTCTTCCTCATTATCCCCATCCAGAACCAAAACCGCGTCCACAAGGTGTTCCAGAGATCGTAATCCCGCTATTTCCTCGTTCTTATTCATCTGACCAACAAGAAATACCGCCCTTGGTCTTGTAGGATCCTTGGCAAGCTTCAGCAGCTCGTTTGCACATTCCATGGTCTGCGTGGGAGAACCGGCTCTGGAGCCAGGGAAACTCTCCAGTACAAAGGTTTGAATACTGTCTACTATCAGAAGGTCAGGATCGACTTGCCCTACTACCTCAAGCACATTATCCATACTGTTATCGGAATAAACCCATACTCCCGTTTCTATATTATCAAAAAGCCTGTCTGCCCTGTTTTTAATCTGGCTTTCACTTTCTTCTCCAGATACATATAAAACCTTTAAGCCCTTGCCGGCAACATCTGCTGCCACCTGTAGCAGTAAAGTGGATTTTCCCGCTCCGGGTTTCGCTGTAATTATGGTAAGGGAATCCCTTACAATCCCACCGCCCATTACTCTGTTAAATTCATTGATGCCCGTTACGATGCGATCACTGTTGCTGGCTTTGATCTCTGTCAGTCGGGCTATTTTCTTTATTCCACGTGGGGCTGAAGCTCTACCGTTCTTTTTGGCCTCCACAATCATCTCTTCAAGGGTGTTCCAGTTCTCGCAATCCGGACAGCGTCCAACCCATTTTGATGCTTCATAACCGCAGTTGGTGCATTTAAAAATTGTTTTACTTTTAATATTAACCATCCCCCACTAACGGAAAAACTCACACGCCGGTGGTTAATCCTCAATTATTTATTACTATTTTATAGTACTCCAGCATCCACAAGCTCTGAAATTACCTGGACATACATGGCGTGGGACCAGGTGAGGGGTATAACCCACTCAGGCTTGCCTGTATCCCTGTTGACCTGTTCAGGAAGGAGCCCCAGCTCGGTTTTTCCATTAGCTGCCCAGAACAGATATTCTTTCGCCTTATTAAAGTTACCCGTTTTAGCATGATATAAAGCTACCCATAAAGTAGTAAGTATCCATGGATTTCCGTCTATATAGCCGTCATTCTCGTAGCGTTTTATTCCCCCTATCCCGTGAGAGGTAAGTGTCTGCTCAATCAACGCAACGGTATCTCTGATTTTAGTATCCTCTGCTGAAAAAACCTGAAAAGGTATGCTGAGTCCTACAAGGCTCACATCAACTATCCAGTCTTCAAGAGTAAAATCCCTTACATACCCTTTCGGGTTAACCTCGAGCATTACTGGATTATGCGTCTGTTCTGCGCCCCAACCGTTGAGCTTGACTCTGACGCTTCTTATGAATCTGCTGAAATCTTCCTTCCAGAAATACTTAATTATGGATTCTCTCATATTTTCAGCAATCTTAATCCATGTTTCTTTTTCAGTATCGCTTTTTCCAAGGATATCAGCAATTTCTGCCGCCGCCTTAAGCCCTGCATACACAGCTGCAGAAGAATAGGCATGCTCACCCAGCCGTTCTTCCCATAAATCAAAACTTGGTTTAGGTAAACCGGTTTCTTTATCGATAAATTCAGCCAAAAAGTCTGCGCCGGCCTTGATACTCTCCCATACGAACTGCAAAAAACCCATGTTTTTTGTATAATAGAAATGGTTTAACATACCCCATATTATTGTGCCGGTTTCATCAATCTGAAGTCCCCAACAAGGGCCCAGATTCCCGTCCATGTGATATCGCTGCTGCCAGCTTCCATCTTCCTCCTGAACCTTTACAGCCCAGTTGTAGAACTTATCAACACATTCATTTAAACCTGCCTTATCTAGTGCCTCGGTTATGAAAGCAGCATCTCTTCCCCAGCAGTAGGCATATCTGCCGCACTTTGTAAAGTATTCGTCCAATTCGGGAGCAGCCATCAAGCCACCGCTATTTTTATCATACATCAGGCTGAAAACAAGTAAAGATCGCTTATATAAGTTATCCAGCAAGCTGTTTCCGGTTTTAATCTGTTTTGAATTATTAAGGTATTCCATCCAGTATTTCCGAGTATTACTTAATAGTTTCTCAGCTCCAATAGATCTGCATTGCTTTATCAGCTGCCTGCACTCCTTTATGGAATGAGCGGCAGCTATAAACAAATTAAAGCCTTTTACCTGGTTTTTGCCAAGGCTCCCCAAATCCCACGAGATCGCAGCATCCTTCATCATACCTATGTCATCCTTGCCAAATAGATAAGTACTTACTGCTGCATCATTTGCATTGTTGCCGAGTTGAAAACCGCACGCAGGTATATCAGAAAAAATAGATAAATAATTATTGCATTTATAGTGAATCAGGGCCTCGTTTTTGAAATCAAACATCACCCCTGCAACATCCGGGTCAGAGCCGGAGGCTGCCGAGAAAGACATAAAGCCCAGTTCTCTTGGTTCATTTGATAGGTTTTCGATTTCACATTTACGTACAAGTACATCAATTTCTGGATAAACAAAATCATATATTACAACCCTGTATCCATTGAAATAATTGCTTATGGTACTCTTTACCACATTGGTATCTGTAAGATATTCCTGATGATGCTCACATCTGTGATCATTCAGCCATACCGTGCTTCCGTTCACATTCTTTAAATATATACCGCAAAGCAGCTTGTCAAACTGCTGCATGTAGTCAATATTGGGCCAAAACAACCTGAGTAATTCAGCCCTGTCACTAAAGGTTGCAAGCATGGTTGAATTACCAGTTATTGCATTATTGTAGTAGGACTTTTGCATAAACCCTCCGATTTTACTCTGTATCAAGATCAGGTTAAAAATGGACCCAATAGGTTTCAATTAATTACCAGGCCATTTTCTGAATTAGTTTTATTATAGCATATTAAGGTTACATCAAATCTGATGGTTATAAATATTTTTGCTGATTTTGTGCAAACTATCCTGGAAGAGGATAAGAATAGAAAATATATTAATTCCTATACGTAAAAAAGTATGGAGGGTTAAATGGAAACCATAATTTATTATACCGTTTTTTATTTAAGCGAACTGATCCAGGTTCTTATATTCGTAGCTGGGTGTTATTTTTTTGGTATATCTATCTTCGGATGGATAAAAAGAAAAGAACTAGTACACCACATCAAACCGAAGAAGAAATTTGCACTGGTTGTTGCAGCTCATAATGAAGAGCTGGTCATATGTCATATTATTGACAGCCTTTTTAAACAAAATTATCCGCGTAGCTTATATGATGTATTTGTAATAGCAGACAACTGTTCTGATAATACCTCAAAAATTGCAGAAATCCATGGAGCCAAGGTACATATCCGTGAGAATAATGCAAAACGTGGTAAAGGTCACGCATTGGAATGGATGTTTGATAAAATATATCAAATGGATACCCACTATGATGCTATCGCTATATTTGACGCTGATAACCTTGTCTCTCCGAATTTTTTGTCAGAAATGAATATTCAGCTTTGTAAAGGACATAAGGTTGTACAAGGGTACATTGACAGTAAGAATCCTTTCGACAGCTGGATTACCTGTTCCTATTCAATTGCGTTCTGGCTCTCAAATCGGATTTTCCAGCTGCCCAGGTATTATCTCAATTTGAGTTGCAGCTTGTGCGGTACAGGTTTCTGCATTGATACTTCGGTTTTAAAGGAGTTAAAATGGGGTGCGACCTGTCTTACTGAAGATCTTGAATATACAATGAAGCTGGCTCTCAATGGTATTAAGATAAGCTGGGCTCATAAGGCAATCGTATATGATGAAAAGCCCCTTACCCTTAAACAGTCCTGGAGGCAGAGAAAGCGTTGGATGCAGGGTCATGCCGACTGCGCTTCCAAATATCTTCTCCCCCTTTTCAAACAGGCTTTTTCTCAGGGAGATCTGATAGCTTTGGATTGTGCACTTTATTTATTTCAGCCTATACGCTTTATCTTTGTAGGATTAATGACAATAATGATGTGGATTCAGACAGTTTACCCGGAATTTCCGTTGTTTAGCATACAGTACGTCTTTCCTGTACAAGTATGGTACTTCATGGGTTTGTTTGAGCTGTTATACGGTCCACTGATTATATTAGCAGAGAGAAAATTTAACTTAAAGGTGCTCCTTGGTTTCGCAATATACCCTTTATATTGTCTTACCTGGGCACCAATAGCTTTCCAGGGCTTTCTTCAAAAGGATAACAAGGAATGGAACCACACAACCCATACAAGACAACTGAGTATAAGTGATTTAGAAAATGGAAATTGAAAAAAGGGATGGCATATAACCCATCCCTTCAAATACATAGTTAGACTATTGTTTACAGAATTTCAAAATATTTTTAAGCTTTTACTATATTTCTGTTCTTTTTATTTACAACGATATTCTCTCCATCCATACTTACACTTATGCTATCTCCGGCTTTAACCTTTCCTTCAAGCATTTCTTCGGCAAGTTTATCCTCAACCATACTTTGTATTGCCCGTCTCAAAGGTCTTGCTCCAAACAGTGGATCATACCCCTTTTTAGCCAGATGGTCAAGGACATCGTCACCGATTTCCAGATAAATTTCATTGGACTTTAGCCTCTTGACGAGAACATCTGTCATTAGTCTTACAATTTCTCTGATATTATCTTCGGTTAACGGATGGAAAACAATAATATCATCAATTCTGTTCAGGAACTCAGGTCTGAAGGTTTTCTTCAGTTCACCCATTACATTACTCTTCATGTCCTCATAATTCTTCGCACTTTCATCCTTTACTACAGAGAATCCAAGGCGTTTCGGTTCGGTAATATTTCTTGCCCCTACATTTGAAGTCATGATTATAATTGTATTTCTGAAGTCAACCACTCTACCCTGTGAATCTGTAAGTCTACCGTCTTCAAGAATCTGAAGCAGTATGTTGAATATGTCGGGATGTGCCTTTTCAATTTCATCAAAAAGCAGTACCGAGTATGGTCTTCTCCTAACCTTCTCAGTCAGCTGGCCCCCTTCATCGTATCCTACATAACCGGGAGGTGAACCAACAAGCTTGGATACGCTGTGTTTTTCCATAAACTCTGACATATCCACTCTTATCATTGATTTTTCATCTCCAAACATTGCTTCGGCCAAAGCCTTACACAGCTCGGTTTTAC
>JAEYWA010000214.1 GCA_023431385.1 Bacillota bacterium
GCCATATGATGTGCCAGAAGCCGTAAGGGTTTTGTTATTATATGTTAAAATACTTTTTGCATTACACGTAATCACTGCATCTTCTACTTTTTTCTTTTGTAAGGTTCCATTTTCACAAAAATAACAATTTAAGACTGGCGCCTCTACTATCTGTTTTCTAAGCAATGTAGTTGGTCCGTTATACTCCAATGAATAGCGTTCCGGATATATATCAATGTAGATTCTTTCTCTTTTAATTTCCACCCCATCTTTTTTTATTACAGCAATTAGTTCATCACCGCCTGTTTGTTTAGCAGTAATCAATATTTTATCTCCATCAATACGGAAATCTACATAATCAGACCCATTACTATAAACATGATAAACTTCTATCGTAATGTCTTTTAAATCTGTAATGCGTCGTTCAGTTTCTTGGTTGTTTTCATTATAATAAACACCTTTTATAATAATCGTCACTTCTTCAGTCTGGGTTGGCAGTAATAGAAGATCGTTACCTCCTAAATAACTGGCACTCGCATCGTAACGCTCTGATTTACAATTCATAGATACACGTTTACTAACGTTAATTACTTTATCTCCATCCTTTACTGCATATTTTATGGTAAGCTCTACATTACCCTCCATCAATCCTTTCACTGTAAATGAGGATGCATTAAGAGCATCATTTTTTACGACAGATATGATATTCGGGTCACTACTAGTAACATTGGTAATCAAAGGACTTGTAGACTTTTCTCTAACCTTTATATCCCCAAGAGCTATTTCTCTAATCTGATTAACATATGTTGTACCATAACTTTTAATTTCGTCCTTGATAATTGGTTTTATCGTAAAGGTAAAAAGCTTTGAAGTTAAAATTGGTTCCTCACAAGTTCCCTCATAGAGTTTTATATAACCCGATGCGGTTCCTTCTTTATTCGCATGTAAAGTATAGGAACCATTCTCTTTCTTCATCTCTACTAGTTCTGAGTCCTTTCCGGTAGAACTCTCCCAAACAAAACGAACACTTTCCGTCAGATTTATAGTCTTAACTTCACCGTTCTCGACATACTTCTTCTCATATTTGATATTTGATAAAAGTGTATCACCCTCATAATATCCCTTTATAGTATATGTAATAGAATACTCTGCAACATTTGTTGAAATGTCGATCACTTTAAAACCATAGTATGTATAAATATAATCCGAGGTCAACCTAATCTTGAAGGTATCATCCCATATAGTCATACTCTTTCCGGCTAATTCCGTATTTGTATATTTTCCTAATAACTCATCGTTCCCATTATATATGAATATAAAATCACAATTTGGTTCTACATATGTCTGAGCATCAAAAGTTATTTTTAAAGAGCGAGCACCCTCTTGATGATATACCCACATATGATCCTCATCTTTAGCATAATCATGAGTTGACTGTAGTTTATAAAGTTCATTGATACCATTGACCTTGGTAATTCTCCCTGGATCATAACCACTCAAGCCTGTAGCATCAACATTTCTTTTTGCTACGGAGGCTAGACCGTTACCTATATCCTTAGTAAGGGGCAAAGTATCCTTACCAGCATTTGGAACAGACTTGATTGGATTCTGGTTCACACTCTCTTGCTTTTGATTCTCAGATTTACTATCTTCTATGTACTGAGTTTTTTCACTATCCCGTTTAGCCTGTTGATTATCTACACTACTTACCAATGGCGAACTCTTAGCTTCTGCTTGACCCACATCCATTTGCCGCATAACAGAATTAGTTTCGTTTTTTGCGTGAAACTTGTTATCACTATGCATTGTTGTTGAACATAAAAGTAATACAAAGATAGCCATTGGGATAAGCTTCAGATATAACCTTTTTTTCTTCATAAAATCCTCCTATTGGTTTAACTTGTAATATATTGTATCTTTTATACATATATGCATTATATTATCTGTGATTTGTATAATTATGTCAACTCTATAAGTAAAATAGGTAACCAAAAAAGAGCCCCCTGCTAACTGACAGCTAGCGTGGTGGCTCCTTTTACTGTTCTACTATCTATTCTTTATAGAACGAACCGTGCTCCATCCAGAATAATAGGTTTTCGTACCAACTTTCTTATATGTTCTAATACGAATGTAATAAGTAGTTTTAGATTTTAACTTACTAGCAGTTAAGCTTGTAGTAGATGATTTACTTACTTTCTTGGTAGTAGCCTTGCTAAACTTCTTGTTAGTTGCATATTGAACCTGATAACCAGATGCCGTTGTATTTTTACTCCATTTTAGTAGGAACTTATTCTTCCCCTTTGATTTCAAGGATGTCACTTTAGTTCCTGCTAGATTTACCGTAACGGTAATCGTTTTAGTTGCGGCATTGAAGTTTGTATTAGCTGCAGCCTTAATTGTAATCTTAGCTGTTCCAACAAAGTTCTTAGCAATCGTCACCTTGCCTGATTTTACACTGACATACTTACTACTAGAGGAATAGCTTAATGTAGCTTTTCCTTTGTTGTAAGGCTTTATAGTGAAAGTCTGTGTTTTAGTAGAACTTGTCTTTACTACATTACTTGCGGTAATGCTATTATTGATTTTTGAAACCGTTAAGGAATAGGAAGCTTTGGTAGCATTATAACAGCTATCCCCCTTATAAAGTGCTGTAATTGTCGCCGTTCCTGCTCCAACTATCGTTACTTTACCCTTACTATCTACTGTTGCTACCTTTGTATTAGAAGAAGCATAGGACACTGTTTTTACAGAAGAAGTGGATAATGCGATAGTAAATGGTTTATCTCCATATTTCACACTATATGTCTTTTTCGTAAAGGCTAATGTCTTGGAAGCTTTATTGATGGTATAGTATAAAATCTTTTTACCAGTGTAATTATTTTGTCCGATTACTGTAATGGTATACTTTCCTGGGGCCCTAAAATTGCCACTGAAGGAAAGAGTATAATCTGTACCAAACGCTAATGGAGTGTTATTGTCTTTGCTTACTTTTACGGTTACTTTTGGTTTTGTCTCTTTACCATCATAGGTTCTACTAGTGGAAGATAATGTAACAGAGCAACTATTAATATTCGCTGGATTAATTACATATGCCTTCTCTACACTACCGGAATAATTGTTTTTTCCAATAATCGTTAGCTTATGTGTACCAGCAGACTTAAAATCTCCCGCATTATATTTAATCTCATAATCTGTACCCTCTTTTAACTCCTTTGTATCCTCTTTGTTTGCCTTTACCGTTACAGTTGGTTTTTGTTCGTTACCAGTATAGGTAAATTCAGAAGCTGATAACGCCACTGAATATGCAGTAATATCAATTGGGTTAATTACATATGTCTTCTCTATACTACCAGTATAATTGCCCTTTCCAATAATCGTTAGCTTATATTTGCCGACAGACTTGTAATCTCCCTCATCATATCGAATCTCATAATCTGTGCCCTCTTTTAACTCCTTTGTGTCCTCTTTGTTTGCCTTTACCGTTACAGTTGGTTTTTGTTCGTTACCAGTATAGGTAAATTCAGAAGCTGATAACGC
>JAEYWA010000224.1 GCA_023431385.1 Bacillota bacterium
CAATATGTTTAAAGGAGGAACAAAATGAAAAAGCTTATAATGGCTTTACATTTATTATTATACCACGATTTTCCTGAAATAATGTTAAGATTGTATAACAAATATTAATAAAATGTGAATAGTGGAGTATTTAATTGAAATATCCTCATTCAAAGAGCTGAGAAGTGCTTCCGTACTAACTTCAAAAAATGTGTCGTACACGAAATAAAACAAGTTGTTCTTATTTTATTTCTACCATACTTCACATTTTTTGAAGTTGTACTCACGCACTTCTCAATCAGTTAATAATCATAATGCTGGATATTTACAGTTTAGATACTCTACGAGTAGACCGGGTGGGTACACGTAATTGCTGCAGGACCAAAAAAGAATAGCCCTGTTTGGCTATCCTTTTTTACACTCTACCTATGGATGAATTTTATTATTCTGCAATTACATTATAAAGCTAACAATTATCGTTCCAATACCCACATACAGAGCTACCTGGCCTATGGCGGCACCAATATTGTCCTGTTCATATATTTCGTTCCATATATCTACCTTGACTATACTTGTAAATATTTTCTTAAAGAGTACCGATAGTATTCCGAAGATAATCAGACTTACCGCAATAACTATTGATACCGTTAGAAGCTCAAAATCCATACTATAGAAGGACATTACACCTGCAATTATTGTCTGTACAGCGAATACAAAGCCCAACAGACCTATTCCAGCGGCAGGATTGTTGTCAATAAACAACTCTTTAAACAGAGTGGTTCTCCTTCTCAGAACAAAGGAATAGCAAACCAGGGCAGCAAGCATAAATACCATGAATATAAGAACCTTTATAAGTATTTCAATTCCCAGACCATTAATTATATCTATAAAGTCAATCAATTTAATAATATTGACGAATATTACAGAGACGGCTACAGAGAATAAAGCAGCACCAATATTTTTCTGTTCACAGATTTCTTTGTTAAGACATATTTTTCCGTGATTATCGCTGACATCTATAAGGTTGACGATGAATTTCGTACAAAGTCTCAATATGGTTAATATTGCTATGTAAAATATTGTGTAGCCCAGACATACTGCCAGATCTACAAATATATTATCGCTTGCCGCACCCTTTATCCCATGGCCTGCAAGATATAATACAGGAAATACAAAGGCACCGATGAACTCAATCCATACAGCCAGATTGTCTCGGGTAAATAATGCATCCTTCAAAGGTACATCCCGCAAAACAATATTGTTATAAATTATCCATCCAAGTATGAAACCCACTGTAAGTATTACGAAGCTAAAGGAAAAATCCTTTAAGAAAAAACTTAAGTACTCTAACATAATACATCTCCCCCACTAAAATTAATCTTTATCCAAGCCCTGATAAACCTTATAATGAGCACCTTCGAACCTCTGTCCAATAAATATTCTGAACATACCGTCATCTTTCATCATCTCAATATTAAGATACTCCGTTACACCATCTGCATCCCTCTGATAGTCCCATATCTCAACATCCACTTTTTTTGTTATCTTACCTGTATTTAAATCAAGAACCTTTAAAGTCCCCTGCATCCCATCAATTCTGTAATCGCATTCGGGCATTATGCAGCGTTCATATTCCGAGCCGTCAGGCGTTGTAATATATTTTTGACCCACTATATTGAGGAATTCTTCAGTAAAAGGTACAGTATCATCTAAAAAATACATGTAGGTCTCATGCACCCTTTCCTCTTCCTGAGAACTGTAAACCTCGAAAATATATTCCGATTCATCAACCTTTGAATATAATAAGTACCTGGTATATGGGCGCTGACCCACTTCCATCTGTACTATTTTTTCAAAGGTAAAAAAACCTTCTAACTCAAGTTCTTTGAGATTAAACTCTATCATAGAATTTTTATTGATATTTAACGGATTCAAAATCTCAGATGCATCGTTCCTTTTCTTAAAACCGAACATATTCCCTCCGATTATGACTTTTTCTTAAAACTACAGAATTATTATTTGCTGCTATAATTATTTACTTCTACTTAATAAATCCTGCTGTAATGGGATTTTTTCGGCTTGGGCTTTGACAATTTTCTTATAACAATTATAAGAGCTCCCGCAGAAACTATGATTATAACTACTGCAACACCGCTGCTTGCAGAATTTGTGGAGTACTTATCGGTATAGTAGATTTTATCTACATTCTCTTCCTGATATTGCTGCGAGAACTGTAAATCGGGGTCTGTATCCGGATCAATATAATTAGGATCCCTTTGAACTCCCTGTTTTTCAAGTTCTTCTACCCTTTTTTCCAGCTTTTCATACTCCTGCTGATTGAAATAGCTCTTATATGGGGCAATATCCAACCAGTGATGATACCAGAACATTTCCGAGGCCCTCATTAAAAACCACAGGTCCCATGGCCCCACAAAAGCGTACCCGTATGAAAAAGGACTGCTGAACATTCCCCTATTGACATTCATAAAAATTGGCCTTTTTCCAAAGGAATTTATTCTTGAAGTTCTGGATTTCATCGCATCCTCAAAACCCATTCTTCTGGAACCGGTTCCGTAATTCCGCTTCATGGAATCGTTATAAACCTTCTGCTGCTCAGTATTCAGCTTCTGCTTGTATGTATTAAAGTTCTTTCCTGAAACCTGCTTTTTATAAGTATCCTGCATATAGGAGTACTTTTTCGAAGAGGACTTGTTCGAAAAGCTCTTTGCTGACGATCCCGTTGAACCGCTGTAGCTTTTGGAGGTTCCGGGTATACTTCTAGTGCTGCTCTTTGAGCTGTTGGAACTACTACTTTTTTTTGAGTTGCTGCTCTTGGCTTTGGATGCTCCAAACAGGCCTGAGCTTTTTGATGAACTCGTATAACTGCGGCTGTATGATTTTGAAAAAGACCTGCTGCCGCCAAAGGATCTTGATTTTGCAAAAACTCCTGCTGTGGAAGTAAACACAAGGACCAGTATCAGCATTATGGCAAATACTCTTTTTTTCACAGACATCCCTCACATTTTAATCTATTGTTCAAAGTCTTCTTTTCTTACTTATAAGAATAACACTTAATGATTGTACGTAAAAACTGTATTTTTGTATTATCTTCTTGCTATTATACCATTATGTAGTTTGCAATACACTATATTTGATAATACCCTTGCTCGGCGACATTAAATGTAGTGACCTCTGAAGACCGTACATATAAAGAAATTTTTTGTTATATGTATAATCTAAAGCAAAAAAGGCAATAAATATAACTGACCCCACAAAATACATTTTAACCCCCTAAAAATGCTCCGGCTATGCCGGGCATTTTTTTTAAGTCAAAACAAATTTTACATTTTAAACCTGTACCCTACTCCCCATATAGTCTCAATAAACTGTTCACTCTCTTTGTCCTTTTCAATTTTATCTCGTACTTTACCTATATGGACAGTTATTGTCGCACTATCTCCAAAGTAATCAATTCCCCAAACCCGTTCCAGCAAGGCTTCCTTACTGAACACATGATTAGGGTTCTGAGCAAGGAAAAGAAGAAGATCATATTCCTTTGTCGTAAGAAATATTTCTTCCCCGTTCAGCATAACACGCCTTGCATCAAGGTTAATCGACAGACCTCTGATAACCAATTCTGTCTGCTTATGACGCCTGCCCGAACTGCTTAGTTTTTCAAAACGGCTTATATGCGCCTTGACACGGGCAACCATTTCATTAGGACTAAAGGGCTTTGTAATATAATCATCAGCTCCGAGACCAAGACCTCTGATTTTATCAATATCATCCTTCCGTGCTGAAATCATAAGTATCGGCGTTTCCTTTTCAGAGCGGATTTTTTTGCAGATTTCAAAGCCATCAATCACAGGGAGCATCAGATCAAGGACTATAAGGTCAAAGGTCCCATTTAAAGCCAAATCTAGTCCCTTGGCTCCATTCTGCTGTATTACGACCTCGAAGCCGTTAATTTCCAGATAATCTCTTTCAAGTTCGGCGATGGCCAGATCATCCTCAATGATTAAAATTCTCTTTTTCTCCATGCTACCTCCCATATAAGTACAGTGCGTTTGTTATTTCCCCTGAGGAATTCTGAAGGATATCTCGGTCCACTCACCCTTTATGCTGTCTGCCTGGATTTTACCATTATGCTGCTCAATAATCTGTTGTGTTATAGCAAGACCCAAACCTGACCCGCCTGTATTTCTGTTTCTTGAGGGGTCTGTTCTGTAAAAACGGTCAAATATTCTTTCAAGATCATTTTTATTAATACCAATACCATTATCCTTTATCTTAACAACAAGATTTTCGTTGCTCTCTTCAAAAATAATACTTAAAAGCTTACGCTCTTTTTCCATGAACTTAAGAGAGTTACTTACAATGTTCAATATGACCCGCTTAATTTTTTGACTATCCATAAGAACCTTGAAGCCTGGAGTTATCTTGCATTCAGAAACCATTTCCACACCTCTCCCCTCAAGCTCCAGCTGAAGTTCCTGTATACAATTGTTATAAAACTCTTGAATATCTATATAGTCCTTATTAAAGGGTTCCTTACCCAAATCAAGCTTCGAAAATAAAAACAAATCATCAATCATTGCATTCATATCTTCTGTTTTTGTATATATGACATCAAGATATTTTGATAATTTCTCCGGGTCGTTTGCGACACCGTCCTTTATACCCTGAATGTAACCCTTTATTGAAGTGATAGGTGTTTTCAAGTCATGAGTTATGTCGGATAACAGTTTTTTCCTGCTCTCCTCCATTTGAAGCTGACTGGTAATAGACTTTTTAAGTTCAAATCTCATTATTTCATATGAGCGGATAACACTCCCAATCTCGTTGCTTGAGTTTGAGTTAAGATGAACATCAAGATTTCCCCGAGCTATTTCCTTTGCACAATTATCCAGCTTTTTTAGTGGTATAACGATATCTTTTGTTAATATAAATAAAAGCGGCCCAATTATTATGGCAGCGATAAATATAAGCCCGACAAAAAGGGCCTTATTATGACCTCCTCCAATAATTTCGCTTTTACCGATTTTAAAAATGAAGTAATAACTAAGGGAGTCTATGTTTGAAAAGTTATATTTGAGAAAAAAATACTCTTGCTTATTCCATTCAAACTTGCTATTCCTTAAACTAAAATTATACTTATCGTAGTCCCTTTTATCAGAATTCTCAATTAATTTATACAACGTATCATCGGTGTTTTCTTCTCCATAGGCTTTATAATCCCCATGGTCTTTTACCAGTAAAAAACCGTTGAAATTACTTAGCTGTTCTGCAAGCTTAACCGCAAAGCTGTCCTCCTTCAGGGTTTCAGCATGATATTTCTCGGTATACCGCAATTCTACAGCAACATCAACCATCCGACTTATAGCTGAGTCCTCGCTTTGTTCGCCTATAAAAGACTTGAATGCTTCACCGAGAGTATAGGTTATAATACCAAAACCAAAAACAAAAACAATACCAACGGTAATAATCAGCATTATTACATATGTTAAAATCAGCTTAACCCTAAGAGACATTATTTACACTTCTTTCTTTTCAAATATTAACAACCCTGTTACTCCAAATATGATGCAATACGAAAGCATGTACAGTAAAGCAGGCAATGCCATGGTTATGCCGGTTCCATTGACCAGCGGCTGATACCAGTCTGAAAAGCTTGTAGGCAGAAATTGTCGGACAGAGCTTAGGAAGGTCCCTGCAACACCTGTTACAAACCAGATTAGAAGGTTTATTATAATGGCCATATTCGGGCTACCTGTGATTAAAGTAAAAAAGGATACTATTACCAGGATCGTCGAGAGAAAGATAAATGCTCCAAGATAGCTTACAAGCATTCCTCCTATACCGGTAATAGCCTCCGCCCCGTTTGTGGCGAGGTTGACAATAATCCCCGATATTCCCATCGTTAAAAGACACGTACCTACCATAGCCGCTCCGGCAATTAATTTTCCTAAATATATTATACTTTTAGTAACAGGCAATGCAAACAGATTTTTAATGGTTGCATCCTTAAACTCTGCTGTAAACAGCTCACTACCAATAAATATAGTCAGGACAGGGAGAATAAAGCCAGTAATCAACTCAAGAATAAAAACTGGCAATCTTCCCGGCGCTACCATTTCAACACCTGTTTTAGACTTGGCAATAAAAAGACCAACCCCGGCTGCTACTGCATATAAAACCGAAAGCGCTATTATCACTTTAGTTTTTGTTTGATATAGTAACTTTTTATACTCATCTATTGAAAAAGTAATCAGACTGCTCATTTTGATCTCTCCTTTCCTTGGACAATGAAACACTTTCCAGGTAATATTTCTCAATTGTGGGATAACTGGCCCTTATTTCATTAACTGCCCTTGTCCCGAGACATTTTCCTTTGCTTATTATACAGACCTTGGATGTGATTTCTTCAATATCATGAATCAAGTGGCTGGATATAATCATCGCAGTGTTAAGCTTTTCAGAAATGCTTTTAAGCATTCGCACCAATTGATCCCTACCTTCTATATCCATTCCTGAAAAGGGTTCATCCAGCAGTAAAAGCCTTGGCTTGGCCAGTAATATTTTTGCAAGATAGATACGCTGTTTCATGCCGGTGGAATAGGTTTTAATCTTGCTGTTCCTTCTATCGTATAATCCTGTTACATTCAGAACAGCATCTACTTCTTTATCAGTAACTTTAAAGTAAAGATTCTGATGCAGTTTCAAATATTGATATCCCGTTAGGTACAGATACGGAGAAGGATCTCCTATCATCATTCCTATCTCGAATTTTGTAGCTTGTGGATTATCAATTACAGAAACTCCTTTATAGGCCACAGTACCTGCGTTTAACGGGACAAGCCCCATCATAGCCTTCATTGTTGTAGTTTTCCCTGCGCCATTGGGGCCAAGAAGGGCGACAACCTCACCTTCTGCTACGGTGAGGTTCAGCCCTTCTATACCATGGCTCCCGGGATACTGCTTAGTTAAATTTATAACTTCCAGTAACATGTTATCCGTCTCCATTCTTATAGAAATTATTCTCTGCGGCTGCATTTAAAATCTTCAGCATTTATGATCTCAATGTTCTTTCCGTTCTGGTCAAACTGTTCAACCTTGGTATTGTTTATATCGCTGATGGTAACTTCACCCTGGAAGGCTAATTCATGATAAACTCCCTTTGCGTCTGAGCCGGATATGCTAAGTTTAGTTTCAAAAGATTTTAATTGATTTTCAGAATCCACATTGAATTTTACTAGTAAAGTCGTAATCTTCACGTTCTGCTTCAAAACCGGTAATAAGTCCTCATCAGCTTCTATGAGCTCTTTCATGAATGGAAGTTTTTCAACTAATAATTTTTTCTCTTCGTCACTCATTTTGGATTTATCGTGTCCGGACTCTTGGTCTTCGTTACTGACAGCCGCAGCCGTTATTAAATTGAAAGCTGCAGGTATCTCATTTTTATCCAGATCAATTGTTATAGTTCTGGAACCGTCTCCATTTTTTCTTAATTCAAACTGGGATTTTAAATCTCCTACAAAGAGATCAAGCAGTGCTTCTTCAGTAGCTCCCATTTCGTCATGACCGGAATATTCCTTGCTGTTGTATTCATCATGTCGCTTGTCGTAGCCCCTTTCAGCATTTTCCAGCTTGTAGTACTTTGTGTTTGTATTATCGGAAAGGTATACCTCTTCATCCTTTTGGAAGAAAGAAAGCTCCTGTTTTTTACCGTTCAGATCAATCTGTACATTTCCGCTGCTTTGTTCGTCCGGGCGATTTGCATTAACCTTTCCGGTAAAAGCTGTGATTATCTTACCATTGTCGGATACCTGAAAGGACCCGTTGAATGAAGCACTTGTCAAAGCTTCAGTTCTCTTTGAATCCTTCATTATCTCTTTCAGGGCCGTATAACCCTCATTTTCTGTAGTCCCCGCTAATGCTGTGGCTGTAAACAAGGTGACCGCAGCCATTACCAGTATCCCAAGTTTTACCTTTTTGTTTTTCATTTTTAATCTCTCCAATCAAAATTTATTTATAGCTTCCTGCTACACTTTGAATTATAGAAGGCAACAATAAAACTCTTCGAAAGGAATTCTAAAAATTTTCTAAAATTAGTTAATAAATATATAAAAAAAAGGTAGCCCCGCTCCAAAATGAAGCAAGACTGCCTTAACTATTCACTACTTACCCTTCATCTTTCGCTTATTTATATTGTCCTCTGGTATCCTTACCACCAATTCCGTTACTTCCTGTTATAGTTAGTGATATAACAATCCGGGGTTCCAGTACGGTAGCATTATCTGTTATTGAAACCTTCTGTGCCACTATTGCAGGGTCAAGGGCATTAATCAGAACTCTTTTAGGAGAGCTTGCAAAGTTTGCACCTGCTTCCATAATGGCCTCATAATAGGATTGACAAGCTCCTGCAAAAATACATAGTTTATCAGGATCAGGTTCGTATTCCCTTGCAATTTTAACAGCTTCTATAAAGTACAACGAATTGGCGTAACTTTCAAGAGATTTATAGTTCTTCGCATTCTTTTTTAAACCATCATGGCCTGTCAATACCAGAATATTGGGTTTATAGGCACGCAGGTACTGCCTTACTACTGAAGGCTGTCTATCCTCGCTAACCCATTTACCATAACAGGTTATCTTCCCTTGTTTGTAAAAATCTATACACTGGTTCATAAAATCCTGAGCCGAATCAATATGAAGAATCCTGCCGGGCCGCTTTCTAAGTCTGTTAAAGAAACCTCTGCAGTATGGGCCGTCACATTCAATAC
>JAEYWA010000016.1 GCA_023431385.1 Bacillota bacterium
AGATAAAAATGAAAATAAATAAGCGAAAAATACAGGCTGCCGAAACAAAAAAAAGACTTTATGATAATGCCAAACGCTTATTCCTTGAGTATGGCGTTGATAATGTAAGTGTGGATTCTATTGCAAAAGCAGCAGGAGTAGCCAAAGGCTCTTTTTATGTACATTTCGAATCCAAGGACACTTTGGCTTCTATTTTACTCACTGACTATGTTAACGATGTAGACTCTGAGTATAAAATTTTTCTTGATAGCAAATTTAATAAAGAAACAGCGTCTAATTTACTTATTCTAATGGCCGAGAAAATAGCTGAAGTTATTGAAGATAAAATTGGTTATGAAAAAATGAGAATCCTATACAAATCACACATATCAAACACAAATTATACTGGATATTCGATGAGTTACAACAGAAAACTATACAAAATGTTTAGTTATATTCTTGAGAAGGGAATTGATCAGGAAGAGTTCAGAACTGACATTTCTGTTGATACACTTGCAAATCACCTTATTTTAGCCATGAGGGGTATTACCTTTGAATGGTCTATACGATACCCGGATTTTAATTTGAAGGAGCAATATTTGACACACTATAAAATTCTACTCAATGGAATAATTAAGCAATAACGCAGACAAAATCCGCTTTTCCAGCATACATAGCATCCAAGTATTGCTTCTCAAAGCTGCTTTGTGTTCGTTCTAATTATTCTGTCATAGAAAATATATAAATTTCTATACGTTGAAAAAGCAAGACAAGAGAGCCCTAAAAAAACTCCCTTGTCTTGCTTTTATTTACTGCAGCCTCCAGCTGTCCAAAAGCCCTTTCGAGTATCTTTCTGGGACATGCAATATTAATCCTCTGAAAACCTCTCCCTTCCTCACCGAACATGAGTCCATTGTCAAGCCATAGCTTTGCCTCATTTGATATGAGGTCTTCAAGGTCACTGTCCGATAAGCCCAGAGCATTGAAATCCAGCCATACAAGGTACGTTCCCTGAGGTTCAACAAGCTTTATCTGAGGAAGCTGCTCCTTTAAAAAGCTTCTCACAAATGTTAAATTATCTGATAAATAAGTCTTTAACCGCAAAAGCCATTCAGCTCCATATTCGTAAGCCGCCCGGCAAGCAACCAGCCCCATGGTGTTCAGTTGGCTGTAGCCGCTCTTTACAATTTCCTCTTCAAACCTGTACTTCATATTTCTATCCTGAATAAAGATATTGGAGACCTGAAGTCCAGCCAGATTAAAGGTCTTGCTTGGTGCTGTACAGGTTATTGTCATAGCTCCGAACTCAGGCTTAAGGCTGGCAAACACAAGGTGCGTGTATCCTTCATAAATGAAATCCGCGTGAATTTCATCAGCTATAACTATAACATTGTGCTTTACGCAGATATCACCAAGCCTTATGAGTTCTTCCCTGGTCCATACCCTTCCTACAGGGTTGTGAGGATTACAGAGCACGAAAAGCTTAACATTATTTGAGATGATTTTTGATTCAAAGTCCTCAAAATCCATTTTGTAAACGCCACTGTCATTAATCAGAGGATTGTTAACAAGAATTCTCCTGTTTGCCAATATAGTTTCCGAAAATGGATAATAAACAGGCTGCTGAATTATAACACTATCACCTTTTTCAGTAAAAGCCCTGATAGCCGTAGCTATTGCAAAAACAATTCCGGGAGTTTTAACCAGCCAGTCAGGCCGGATATTCCATCCGAAATGATGGGAATACCATTTATATAATGTAGAAAAGTAATCTTCTTTGACTTCAGAATATCCGAATATCCCGTGCTCACTGACTTTTACCAGTGCTTCGGTCACCTCTGGCAGGGTTTTGAAATCCATATCGGCTACCCAAAGCGGTATCGCATCCTCAGGCTTTCCCCTTTGCGTTGCAAAGTCATATTTAATGGAATTTGTATTCCTTCGATCAATTATTTCGTCAAAATCATATACCATATGGCCTCTCCTTCAATCCTAGTAATGTTAACCCTGAAAAACTTTTTATACAAATTTCTATTTATGTTCCCATATTTTATTATTTATATTAATTATTCATAATATTACTCCCTCAAGCATTCAAAGTCAATATCCTACTAAACATATATAATTAATATATTTTTTACTAATTCTTGTTGACACTATAATCTATTTGTTATATAATGAATTCATAGTAATTATATATGAAATGTATGATATCTGCTTGTTCTAATTTGCACTAAATTAAAATAAAGATAAATAATTTAATAAAAGGAGAGTATTCATATGTCAAAAATTTATAAGAGCCTAACTGATTTAATCGGTAAAACACCTTTGTTGGAATTAACTAATTATGAAAGAAAACACGATCTAAAAGCTAAAGTAGTTGCGAAGCTTGAATATTTCAACCCCGCTGGAAGTGTGAAAGACAGAATAGCAAAGGCTATGATTGATGACGCAGAAGAAAAAGGAATATTAAAGCCTGGGTCGGTAATAATTGAACCTACAAGTGGTAACACTGGAATCGGATTAGCTTCGGTAGCTGCGGCAAGAGGCTACAGAATAATTCTTACAATGCCTGAAACAATGAGTATTGAACGTAGAAATCTATTAAAGGCTTACGGTGCCGAGCTTGTACTTACCGAAGGTGCAAAAGGAATGAAAGGTGCCATAGCAAAGGCCGAAGAGCTTGCCAAGGAAACTCCGAGCAGCTTTATACCTGGACAATTTGTAAATCCTGCAAACCCTGCAGTTCATAAAGCTACAACGGGACCTGAGATATGGGAGGATACCGACGGAAAGGTGGATATCTTTGTTTCAGGAATCGGAACAGGCGGAACCATCAGCGGTACAGGAGAATATTTAAAATCTAAGAATCCTGACGTAAAAATTATTGCGGTTGAACCAGCCAGCTCACCGGTTCTGTCCAAAGGGACTCCTGGACCTCACAAAATCCAGGGAATCGGAGCGGGTTTTGTTCCAGATACACTAAACACTAATATTTATGATGAGATTATAACTGTTGAAAATGATGATGCATTTGCTTCAGGCAGAGAAATATCAAAAGTTGAGGGGCTATTGATCGGTATTTCCTCCGGTGCAGCACTCTGGGCAGCGACCGAGGTAGCAAAGCGTCCTGAGAATTCTGGTAAGACTATAGTGGTATTACTCCCTGATACAGGTGAAAGATACCTCTCCACTCCTTTATTCTCAGAATAGCAGTTAGCTATCAACGTGAGTTAGTACCTCATATGTAATTTACTTTTTAACTTTTCTCCAAAATAAAATAAAAAAAACAGGCAGAAGCACGCATTATATCTTGCTCCTGCCTGTTTTTATTGCTAAAATATAACAAAAGCTTCTAACTGTAGCAAATTTTATCATAAAGGAGTTCACGTTTTGAACATATTGATAACTGCCGGCGGCACCACTGAAAGAATAGACAATGTCAGGACTATAACCAACAATTCCACAGGTAAGCTTGGTGCCGCAATAGCTGATACAATGTCCATCCAGGCTGGTTTCCCGGTAGGTAAAATATATTATGTCTGTGGTCAGAATTCAGCAGTCCCTGAATCGGATAAAGCCCACATAATCAGAGTAAGCGATGTAAATGATCTTATTCAAAAGCTAAAAAATATATTGACAACTGTAAAAATTGACGCAGTAATCCATTCAATGGCTGTGAGTGACTATACCGTTGATTTCCTGACAACCAAGAGCAAGCTTGCCTCATCAATTTCAAGTTTGGCATCTGAACAGCAGCAAGCCGGGAATACAGACCCTAAGGTACTCTCTGAATGGATTCTCGGAAATGCCTTTTCAAATATGGAAGCATTTAGTTCCGATAGTAAGGTCAGCTCCGATATAGATGATATGGTAATCCTTATGAAAAGGACCCCAAAGGTAATCGGTCTGATAAAGCAGTTTCAGCCCTCAACGCTTTTGGTGGGATTTAAGCTTTTAAGCAATGTTTCTCATGAAGCTCTTATAGACACAGCATATAATCTCTTAATAAAGAACAAATGTGAACTGGTGCTGGCAAACGATCTTGCAGAGATAGCAGGAGACAAGCATAAAGGTTATCTGGTAGAAGCAGATAAATCCTATGAAACCTTCGAAACGAAAGCCGGAATTGCAGAAGGTATTGTAACACGATTGAATACTCTTCTTACCAAAACAGCTTAACAAGAAAGGAATTAGCAATGAAAAATATTATTTTAGGTGTTACAGGCAGTATCGCTGCATATAAGGCTGCTGACCTTGCCAACATTCTTACAAAGAAGGGCTATAATGTTGAGGCCATAATGACCCGGAGTGCCAAGGAATTCATAACTCCCCTCACCTTTCAATCATTAACCAAAAACAAGGTATATTATGATATGTTTGAGGAAATAACTCCAAAAGATATCAAGCATATATCCCTCGCCCAAAAAGCAGACCTGTGTCTGATTGCTCCGGCATCGGCAAATATTATCGGCAAGCTGGCCAACGGTATTGCTGATGATATGCTTTCAACAGTAGTAATGGCTATGAATAATGTACCTGTATATATCTGTCCTGCAATGAATACGAATATGTATATAAATCCTATCGTACAAAAGAATATTAGGTGTCTCTCTGAATTCGGATATAATTTTATAGAACCTAAAGAAGATATGCTTGCCTGCGGAGTTGTCGGTAAGGGTGCAATGGCTGACGTTAATAAAATTGTTGCAGCAGTGGAAGCCCACCAATGGAGGCTGTGATGGAAAAAATAAATATTTCCCAAATACAGGGCATACGTATTGGACATGCCCAGAACCTTGAAGCCGCAACAGGCTGTACTGTTATATTATGCCCCGAGGGTGCTGTCTGCGGCGTCGATGTCCGCGGTGGTTCGCCCGGCACAAGGGATACCGATGCGCTAAACCCCATCAACAATAGAAAATGTGTTCACGGAATATTGCTTGCGGGCGGAAGTTCTTTTGGGCTTGACGCCGCAGGAGGAGTTATGGAGTTCCTCGAAGAGAAAGGAATGGGCAGAGATGTAGGTAAAACCATAGTACCGAATGTGTGCGCTGCCATTCTTTTCGACCTGAAATGTGGTGACTACAAGGTGCGTCCCGACAAGGAAATGGGTTACGCTGCCTGTGTAAACGCCTTTGTGCAGCAGCGCTTCATAAGCGGCAGCGTCGGAGCGGGTACCGGTGCACTGATAGGTAAGGTCAAAGGGAGTAAATATGCAATGAAGGGCGGCGTCGGCAGTGCTGCATTTAAAGCAGGCGATCTAATGGCAGGTGCCGTAGTGGCAGTAAACTGTGTGGGTGATGTTTATGATTCGGCAGCTGGTAAAATCATTGCAGGAGTTCTATCGGAGGATAAAAGAAATCTTGATTCCTCAGAAGATTTGATTCTGAAGGCATATGACAACCATAGGGACCTCTTCAGCGAAAATACAGTTATAGGCTGTGTTATCACTAATGCCAGTCTCTCAAAGCCTCAGGCTGTCAAACTGGCCGCTATAGGCCAGAATGGAATAGCACGAACTGTAAGACCTGCCCACTCAATATTTGATGGGGATACAATATTTACTCTGTGTACCGGTGAGGTGGATGCAACCTTTGATTCAGTGGCCATTCTTGCAGCCCGCGCTGTAGAAGCTGCAATAATTGATGCTGTAGTCAATGCGGAATCCCTTCACGGGTTCGTTTCCTACAAGCAGCTAGTTACTCATCAGTTAAGATAGAGTTTTCAACAGGAAATTCTTTCCTTATGCATTTTATTAAGATATTGTGATTTCCAGAAAATTGTGATCAAGCAAACTTATATTATATGCAAGTATGGTTCAGTAGTTACATTTCGTGGTATAATGATAATTACTATAGATTTAGTAGGAATTAATTTCCTACTCACTTTAACAAGTTGCAAAACCATATTGCCCAAAAATAACCTGAGAGGCTTGGACACTTATATGAAACAATTAATAAATAAACTTTATGAAACTCAGAAATTATCGAGGAACGAGTTTACTACCATTTTAGATAATATTGATGCCGATGCAAGCGAATACTTATTTGAAAAGGCAAGGGAAGTATCCCGACAAAACTTTGGAACCGCTATTTATACGAGAGGTTTGATCGAATTTACAAATTACTGTAAAAACAATTGCTATTATTGTGGTATAGGGTCCGGCAATACAAATGCTGACCGTTACAGGCTTACAACCGAAGACATTCTCTCTTGCTGTAAAACAGGTTATGAACTTGGTTTCAGGACATTCGTACTTCAGGGTGGCGAAGATAATCACTATTCAGATGATGATATTGCTGATATAGTAAAAAAAATAAAAAAAGGATATCCTGATTGCGCCATAACCCTTTCCACAGGTGAAAAAAGCTATGACGCCTATAAAAAGTTTTTTGAAGCGGGAGCAGACCGCTATTTACTCAGACATGAAACAGCCAACGACGAGCATTATAAAAAACTTCATCCCCAAAATCTCTCTTTGGTGAACAGAAAGCAATGTCTATGCAATCTAAAAGAAATTGGTTTCCAGGTTGGAACTGGTTTTATGGTAGGTTCTCCCTACCAAACAACAGAAAATCTTGCAGAGGATCTCCTTTTTATAAAAGAATTCAACCCACACATGGTTGGTATAGGCCCATTTATTCCCCATAGCGAAACAAGGTTTGCCCAGGAGGCTCCCGGAAGTCTTGATCTGACGTTGGTATTAATAGGAATCATTAGACTAATGCTTCCCAGGACACTTATTCCAGCAACCACGGCACTGGGGACAATTAATTCTCAAGGTCGCGAGAAGGGTATTCTGGCAGGAGCAAATGTCGTTATGCCAAACCTGTCACCTGTGGCTGTGAGAAAGAAATATTCCTTGTACGACAACAAGATATGTACCGGCGAGGAGGCAGCAGAATGTAGATTCTGCCTATCCAACCGGATGGAGAAAATTGGTTACAAGCTGGTGGTCGACAGAGGAGATTACAAGTAAATTATTTTATGAAATGGTTAAGGGTCATCGGATTTAATTTTCCGCTGACCCTTTTTTGGTCAATAACTTATACTCAGTTACGATTTCTGTCTGATCCAAACCAGCATTTCTCCCGGGCTTCTATTCCCCCATACACAGTACGGCACAGCTTTTATTGTTGTAGGATTTTCCTCTATTTGGGCAGTTCTGTATAAATTCTCATCCCAACCGCTAGTTTCGATTCTATAAGCGTTACCTGTTATAACAACTACACCACTGGCTGTTTCTGGATCAAATTCCGCAGTCAATTTACTGTCAACAGGAATGGATATAGCTGAAAGATTTTCTCCATTATCAGTCTCTTCCAGGCAATAAACCAATGGGCCCCTCTGAAGCGCCAGTTTGCCTGCATTTGAACGCACCAGAGGATTGGACTGCATAAGCTTTATATCCATAACTAAATCCAGTTCTATACGGTCCCCTTGCTTCCAGCTTCTCTGAATTTTTGCATACCCATCTTTCATCTCGGGAGTAATACTTACTCCGCTTATTGAAATACTATGGCTATCACACCAGTCTGGTATTCTCAAGGCAATGCCGAACTCCTGCTCTGTTTCCGGACTAATTTCCAATAAAATTCTACCGTCCCATGGGTAATTTGTAGTCTGTCTTATTTTAGTTTGTGTTCCGGCTATGTCGGCCTTTGCCTCTCCTCCTATATACAGGTGTGTATACAGGGTATTTTCATGTGTTGTGTAAATATATTGTCCTAGGGAACTCAGCAATCGTGCAACATTGGGAGGACAGCAGGCACAGCCGAACCATTTTTGTCTTACAGCTTTTACATGTTTTTTAATCGGACTCTTTTCAGAGGCCTCAGGCCATACCTCCAATGGATTTACATAAAAGAAGCTTTTTCCGTCCATGGACATTCCAGCAAGAACATTATTGTATAAAGCTCTTTCCATTACATCTGCATAGGTGCTTTTAGGCTCAGCCTTCAGCATTCTGTTCGCAAAGAATATCAGTCCTATGGAAGCACAGGTTTCAGTATACATAGTATCGTTGGGCAGGTCGTAGTCGAAGGAAAATGCTTCCCCTTCCGAAGTAGAACCGATACCTCCGGTGATATACATTCTTTTCTGCACAATATTCTTCCAGAGCCTTCTGCAGGCTTCCATAAGCTCACCGTCCTGTGTGAGGGCTGCCAAATCGGCCATTCCTGTAAGCATATAAACCGCTCTAACTGAATGACCTTCTGCAGCATCCTGTTCTCTTACAGGTAAATGGCTCTGATTATATTCTTTACTTATCATAACATCACCAGGAAAATGCTTTTTGTAGTCCGGTCTTGCTGTTTCCAATTCAAAGTAGTTAGGTTTTCTGCCTCTTTCGTCTATAAAGTACTCACTTAACTTGAGGTATTTTTCCTCTCCCGTAGCCTCGTAAAGCTTGACCAAAGCCAGCTCAATCTCCTGATGTCCATCATAGCCCCTGAGTTTACCCGGTTCTGTTCCAAAGATCGAAGCGATATAGTCAGCAAACCGGCACATTACATCAAGCAATTTTCTTTTTCCGGTAGCTCTGTAATACGCCACAGCAGCCTCAATCATATGTCCTGCAGTATAAAGCTCATGGCACTCTGTGAGATTGGTCCAGCGTCTTCCGGGCTCCTTTATTGTAAAGTAGGTATTAAGATACCCATCGTCCTGCTGCGCCTTTTCAATCAGCTCAATGGCTTCATCAGCAAGCTCTTCAAGGTTTTTATCAGGATGTGTTTCAAGTCTGTAAGCTACAGCCTCAAGCCATTTGGCCAAATCAGTATCCTGGAACACGAAACCATAAAACTCGCCCTGCTCCAAGCCTGCTACTATTCTAAAATTCTTTATGGCATGACTTGGCTCGGCATCTTCAACCCTGTCGTTAATTGCATCCCACTGATATGGGATAACAACCTCATGTACCAGTTTGATATACTTGCTCCAGAAACTGTCGCTGATCATAATATCCTTCAATGGCAGTGTAGTACCCCTGGTTATATTTTTCATAAGCCCCTCCTGTTTATCTTTTTATCTTGTTTATCTTGTTCATTCTATTCAATTATTTAAGTAATTAATATTATTGCTAATACGTATGCATGTGCATACAAGTAAATGATAACGTTATTTCGGCTTTTTTGCAACAGTTTTATAGGAAATAAGTTTGCTATAGGCTGATTAAAAAGGTATTTACGCCTTAACAGCAGTGTTTATGGTTAACTTCTATAATTAATAATATTTTTTTAATGCATACTAATTTATATATTTACTAACTAATTCATAATAATACTAATCTATCGAAAGTAGTTAGAAGTATATATAAAAGTATGAGAAACCTGCAGTACAAATAAAAGTACGAGAAACCTTCGGTTTTCGCACTTTTATTTGTACTCTTTTATATTATTTTATTAATCTCTCTTTTACAATCTTTTAATCACTAAATAGTACTGATTTACAGCTATATTATCTGACAACCCTTGCGCTAAGACCCTTCATTACTCCCTCGACTTCCATCAGGCTTGCCATGGAGGTGTCTCCGGGAGTAGTCATGGCTAAAGCCCCATGAGCTACTCCATAATTGACTGCCTTCTGCGCATCATTAGTAGTCATTAACCCGTAAACCAGTCCGGAGGCAAAGCTGTCTCCCCCACCAACTCTATCATATATTTCGAGTTCGGGGAACTCAATTGACCTGTAAATATTTCCTTCAGCCCAACAAATAGCACTCCAGTCATTCACAGTAGCAGTTCTAACTCCTCTAAGCGTTGTAGCTACAACCTTCATGTTAGGATACTCTTTAACTACCTTGTCAATCATTTTCTTGTAGCCCTCGATATCCAGTTCCTTAAGATTTGAGTCATTCCCTTTCACTTCAAAACCAAGACATGCCGTAAAATCTTCCTCATTTCCTATCATTACATCAATGTATTTCGCTATTTCCTTATTAATTTCCTGAGCTTTCTTGATTCCGCCGATATAGTTCCACAAGGATGGCCTGTAATTAAGGTCATAGGAAACAATTGTATCATATTTTTTAGCAGCCTTGACAGCTTCGATTACAACCTGGGGAGTAGTCTCCGACAGAGCCGCAAAAATTCCTCCGGTGTGGAACCACCTTGCACCCAGTTCTCCGAATATGTATTCCCAGTCCACGTCCCCTGCCTTAAGTTGCGAAGCAGCTGTATTTGCTCTGTCTGAAACACCAAGGGCTGCTCTTATTCCGAAGCCTTTTTCGGTAAAATTCAAGCCATTTCTTACAGCTCTGCCTATTCCGTCAAAGGGAATCCATTTTATAAGGGAGGTATCAACGCCGCCCTGCAAAATCAAAGCTTCTATGAGTCTTCCTATGTCATTATCTGCAAAGGCTGTAACAACTCCGCAATTCATTCCGAAGCACTTGCGAAGTCCTCTGGATACATTGTATTCTCCTCCGCCCTCCCATGCTTTGAACTCCCTGGTATTTCTAATTCTGCCGTCTCCGGGATCCAGTCTTAACATTACCTCTCCCAAAGATATGCAATCATATTTATAACTTCCTTTTGATTTAAAATAAAGAATAGACATAAAGGTCCTCCCTGAAAATATAACTTTAATTATTTTGCTCTGGCTTCCTTAACCTTTTGAACAAATTGCCTACCTATTGTAACTATGGACCCATAGTCACCTTTCTTCGCTCCGGCAGTAAGGTTTCCGCCTACTCCTACTGCCACACTTCCAGCCTTGATCCATTCTCCCACATTTTCAAGATTTACGCCCCCGGTAGGCATAAGCTTGATATATGGTAGCGGGCCTTTGAAGGCTTTGATAATAGCAGGTCCGAACAGTTCTCCCGGAAATACCTTAATAATGTCGGCACCGGCCTCCAGTCCTTCAACCGCCTCCTTAACAGTCATAGCACCCGGCATGCAGGCAACCTGATATCTGTTGCACAACTTAACAACTTCTGTATTCAGACATGGACTTACAATAAACTGTGCACCTGCAAGTATTGCAGCTCTTGCAGTTTCAGGGTCGAGAATGGTTCCGGCTCCTATCAGTATTTTTCCGTCCTTGTTTGATGCAGCAAGTTGTTTAATAACGTCCACAGCCCCATTAACTGTAAAAGTAATTTCAATAGCACATATCCCGGCCTCAACACAGGAGTCGGCTATTTTCATGGCCTGCTCGGCACTTTCGGCTCTTACGACTGCGACAACACCGCAATCACATATCTTTTGTAAGACATCATTTTTATTCATATATTTAGTCTCCTTTTTTGGTAATAACTTATAGGTTCAATTTGAAATACTTCGACTGAAAAACTTCAATAAAAGTTATTGTAAAAACATACCTTATATATTAATATACTAGTATACAAGTTTTATGTCAATAATAGAAATAATTTATGAAGCAATATTCATGAAGCTGTTTTAGCATCTTGCTAGCTCAAATTTATGTAATATTTTGAGTACATATGTTAAAATATTAATTGCTTGAAAATAAAAAGACTTAGGGAGTTTTTTATGAACCGTTTTGAGAGAAATATCCTTCCCTTAAAGGAAGTTATTTATATGGAAGTTAAAAATAAAATATTAAATCTTGAATATAAGCCCGGACAAATGATAAGTGAAACCGAAATCTCCGAAATGTTAAAAGTCAGCAGAACACCTGTCAGAGAAGTTTTTATAAGACTCTCCTATGAGAAGCTTATAGATATTTATCCACAAAAAGGAACTTTTGTATCTCTAATAGACCTCCCCTTTGTTGGGGAAAGTGTTTACATGCGAAATTTGGTTGAAAGTCAGATTGTACGCGAAATAATTGAAGCGGGCAGCGGACTTCCACAGGAGATAAGGAAAAACCTCCGTCAGCAGGAAGAGTTGGTTAATGAGTCCGGTACCGTCGAGGAGTTTCTCGAGCTTGATAATGAATACCACAGGTTGATTTTTAAAGCCGCCGGACATGAAACCATATGGGATATAATCAGTACAACCAGAATCCATTACAACAGGTACAGGGTTTTAACCATGTATGAGCCTGAGATGCTCCGGAAGGTGTACAATGAGCATTGTGAAATAGTAGAGCTTATTGAAAGTCGTAAATCTGACTGTTTTTCTATTTTAAAACGGCATCATTATTCCGGTCTGGATCATCCGAAGGTTCTAAAGGAGAAATATCCCGACTATTTTTTGTAGACTCATACTTTGATAGTTTTTCAGACGCTACCTTATCAGCCCTTCCTATATTGGTAATGATACGCGTTACCTCGAATCTATCAAGCCAGCCTTTTTTAAACTTCAGAGATATATAACCCAGTATACTTGTGCCCAGTGCCCCCAGAGCGTCAACTATAAGGTCCTTCATAGTATCCTGTAACGCATATCTTCCCACTCTGGGACTTCCATCCTGATAAGCAAATTTCTGCATGTTCAACCCCAGAAGGCCGTCAAAGGAAAATTCATATACCTCCCAAAGTGCTCCTATCGCTAGTGCAAAGGAGAAAGCAAAAATCGCAACGAACAAGGGACTTAAATTGATCTGTACCTTATCGGAATCGTTTAAAAGTCTCACTACAGAAAAACCAAGAGCTCCTATCATTGCACCACTGAAGGTATGTAAAACTGTATCCCAATGGGGTATGTGATAGTAGAAGCTTCTTACCTCTCCCAGGTATATTGCCGCATACAAAAAGATTAGAAATACTATATGCATAAAGCTTGGAACGTTGATTTTAAGCCTTCTCTCCAGCATGGAAGGAAGGAACATTATAACAATACCCAGTATACACTGAATAAGCATAAGGACATAATCACTTTTAAGCTTTTGAAATTCATTTTGCTGATTTGCTCCTGACGGCGATAAAATAACATTTATAAGTGAAAAAATAGTTGACGCCAGCAGAGTAGCAAACACAAACCAGAAAGTTATATTTTCCCAGTTAGTCCTTTTAAGTCTTCTTTTTATCCTCATAATATACACATCCTTAATTAAATAATGTTGATGTAAATGAAGTATACGTAAAAATTCTATAAATGATTAAAGTTTATTATATTGGACATTTCGACAAAAATCAAATTCTGTAAAGTGGACAAAATAAAAAACGGATATTTAACCGTTTTTTATTTTCGAAATGGATACATTTGTATTTTATATTTTACTTATATATTAATAGTATATTCTTATATTACTTATTAGAATACTATTTATAAGATTTTTTAAGAATATCAACAACATCATTGTCAGTCAACTGTGCGGGATCACCGTTAAACAAGCCTCCCATGGTATGTCTTGCATTCTGCCCTATGGCTTCAAGTTCATTTTCCTTGATTCCATAGTCGGACATTTTAAGGCCATACACTCCACAATCCTTTTGAAGCTGTACCAAGGTACTTACAAAATCCATAGGCTCCTTTGCGTCTTTCTTCCCTAGTGCAACTGCCATATCTATCAGCCTTTGATCGCAGGAGCCGGATTTAGCAAAGAATGTATAATAGGCTTCACTGACCATAATCAATCCAGCACCATGTGGTAATTCAGGATGGAACGCGCTGAGAGCATGTTCCAGCGAGTGCTCCGAGGTACAGCCAGAAGTTGATTCAACCAGGCCTGAAACGGTGTTGGCAAGTGCTACTTTTTCGCGAGCTTCTTCATTTGAGCCGTCATTCACAGCTGTCGCAAGATACCTACCAATAAGCTCAATACTCTTTAGTGAGTACATTTCACTCATTTCGTTTGCTAAAATACTTATATACCCTTCGGTGCTGTGGAACAAAGCATCAAAGCCTTGGTAGGCAGTCAGATGGGGTGGTACAGTCATCATTAAGTCCGGATCAATAATCGATAAAACCGGGAAGGTCTTGTCATAACCAAAACCGATTTTTTCATTACTCTTATCGTTGGTTATAACAGTCCATGGATCAGCCTCTGTACCAGTTCCGGCTGTTGTTGTTATTGCTACTATCGGCAAAGGGTCGCTTTGTACAGGTTTAGCCTTACCTGAACCTCCCCAAATATAATCCCAATAGTCGCCTGGATTTGTCGCCATAACGGCAATAGATTTTGCAGAGTCAATACTGCTGCCACCGCCCAGACCAATAACAAAATCGCAACCGTTATCCTGAGCCATTTTAGCGCCTTCCATTACATGTGCTTTTATCGGGTTGGGCAATACCTTATCAAATATCACATATTCTATGTTAGCTTTTTTCAGCTGGTCTTCCAGTCTCGCAAGATAGCCGTGCTTTTTCATAGATGTTCCTGCAGATGTGACTATCAATGCCTTCTTACCAGGTAGAGTCTGCTTGTGTAATTCTTCAAGCTTCCCTCTTCCAAAAAGCATTCTTGTTGGAACATAGTAATTAAAACCCATTATACTTCCCCTCCTTTATTTATTAAAATCATTTCATTTTACCCTTTTAGTCTCCATAAATCTTTTACTATTCTATTTGAATTCATTATATATAAATACAATAGAAATGTCCTCTCATTTTTTGCTTAAACCATTCAAATAAATATTAGTATTAGCTTACCAAGATTTGATGTACACACCGAATGGCTGGTATAATAAAACAGTTATTTACTTAACAGGGCTCTAAACAAGTGCTGAAGCCCGTCAAAACGGAAAAGGAGCTGTGCACTTTTAATTAGTGCGACAGCTCCTTTCTCTGTACTTACTTTACCTATATTTTTAGGAGACTATTACCAGCGGAGATTAATACAGAGGTCAATAATGAAAGCCTGCTTCTATTTCCCGTAATAAGCTCTTAAATACATTTCCTTCAGCTCACTCATTAACGGATATCTTGGGTTAGCACCTGTGCACTGGTCGTCAAAGGCCTGTTCCACCATTTCGTCAAGGCTGGCAAGGAATTTGGCTTCATCAACACCCGCTGCCTTAATTGTAGCAGGTACTCCTACCTTTGCTTTCAGTTCATCTATCTTGACTATAAGTTCGTTGAATTTTTCTTCATCAGTAGTACCGTTAATTCCTATAAAAGATGCTATTTCAGCATATCTCTTCAGTATTTCGGGGTATTTGTACTGTGAGAAGGCACCCATTTTAACTGGGGCTTCCGCAATATTGAACTTCATAACCTCTGTTATCAGAAGTGCATTTGCAATACCGTGGGGCAGGTGATGGAAAGCACCCAGCTTGTGAGCCATGGAGTGGCATATTCCCAGGAAAGCATTTGCAAATGCCATACCCGCCAAGGTTGAAGCATCAGCCATCTTTTCTCTTGCAACAGGGTCTTTTGCCCCATTTTCATAAGCAGAGGGCAGGTATGCAAATATATTCTTAACAGCCTGCAGAGCCAAGCCATTTGTATAGTCTGTTGCCAGCATGGATGCATATGCTTCAACCGCATGGGTCAGTGCATCAATACCTGAAGCGGCTGTCAGGCCCTTTGGCATATTCATCATCAAATCAACATCAACAACAGCCATCTTAGGCATTAATTCATAGTCGGCAAGAGGATACTTTACTCCTGTTTGTTCATCAGTAATAACAGCAAACGGAGTGACTTCTGAGCCTGTACCTGCCGAAGTAGGAATTGCTACAAAGTATGCCTTGCCGCCCAATTTGGGGAAGTTATATACTCTCTTTCTGATATCCATAAACCTCATGGCGAGGTCCTGGAAGTCTACTTCGGGATGCTCATACAAAGTCCACATTATCTTACCTGCATCCATTGCAGAACCGCCGCCCAGGGCAATTATTACATCAGGGTTGAATTCTTTCATAGCCTCAGCCCCAAGCTTCGCACAGGCAAGAGTCGGGTCTGGAGCCACATCAAAGAAAGTATGGTGCTTTATATCCATAGTATCAAGTAAATCTGTAACCGGTTTTGTATACCCGTTATTAAAGAGGAAGGAGTCGGAAACAATAAAAGCTCTCTTCTTGTTCATAACATCTTTCAGCTCTTTTAATGCAACACCCAGGCAGCCTTTTTTGAAATATACCTTTTCAGGACTTCTAAACCAGAGCATATTTTCTCTCCTCTCAGCAACAGTCTTGATATTGATCAGATGCTTAACTCCAACATTTTCAGAAACCGAGTTTCCACCCCATGAACCGCAACCAAGCGTTAAAGAAGGAGCAAGTTTGAAGTTGTATAAGTCACCTATACCACCATGTGATGAAGGCGTATTAACAAGAATTCTACAGGTTTTCATTGCAGCTGAGAACTTGTCAATTTTCGCTCTCTCGTTAACTGCATCCACATATATTGAGGATGTATGACCAAAGCCTCCGTCAGCAACCAGCTTTTCAGCTTTAGCTACGGCTTCATCAAAGGTCTTTGCCTTATACATAGCTAGTACAGGAGAGAGCTTTTCATGTGCAAAGGCCTCGGACAGCTCCACAGACTCAACCTCTCCTACCAATACCTTTGTTTCAGCAGGAACATCAAACCCTGCAAGCCTAGCAATAGTGTGAGCAGTCTGACCTACTATTTTGGCATTTAAAGTACCATTCACAAGCAATACTTCTCTTGTCTTCTGAGTCTCTGCTTTATTGAGGAAATATGCTCCTCTTAATGCGAATTCCTTTTTTACTTCATTATATACTTTATCCAGAACAATAACCGCTTGCTCGGAAGCACATATCATACCATTGTCAAAGGTCTTTGAAACTAAAATGGAGCTGACTGCAGTTTTGACATCAGCAGTATCGTCAATTATTGCAGGAGTATTACCGGCACCAACACCAATGGCAGGCTTTCCTGAGGAATATGCAGCTCTTACCATTCCCGGGCCACCTGTTGCCAATATTATGTTCGCTTCTTTCATAACTCTTTCGGAAAGTTCAATTGTAGGCTCATCAATCCAGCCTATTATGCCCTTTGGTGCACCTGCCGCTACAGCAGCTTCAAGTATGATATTTGCAGCCTCAATTGTTGATTTCTTTGCTCTGGGATGTGGAGAGAAAATTATGCCGTTTCTGGTCTTAAGAGCAAGTAAAGCTTTGAATATGGCAGTAGAGGTAGGGTTGGTAGTTGGTACGATTGCTGCTATAACTCCAAGTGGTTCAGCTATTCTAGTGATTCCAAAGGCTTCATTACTATCCAAAACTCCGCAGGTTTTGGTGTCCTTATATGCGTTATAAATATACTCAGCTGCATAGTGGTTCTTAATTACCTTATCTTCTACAACACCCATACCTGTTTCAGCCTGAGCCATTTTTGCCAGAGGGATTCTTTTCTTGTTTGCTGCAAGAGCAGCTGCGGCAAATATCTTGTCAACCTGTTCCTGTGTATAGGTTGCAAATACCTCCTGGGCCTGTCTGATTTCCGCTATTTTCTCAATCAGCGTTTCAATACTATTTACAATCAAAGTCTTCTTAGCCATAATTCTCAACCTCCATTTTGTATACTTTTATATTATTGTTATTTTTTTAACAATTAACCTTAAAATTAAAGCCTTAATTTTGCAAATGTACTATGTGGCTTAGCGATATATAGTACTTGATATAAATACTGTTAATAATTTAACAATGTCTATGGTATTATTTTAGCTTTTTGTTAATTATTTGTCAATATTATTTTTTATTTTTATGCGTATAATTTAATCCCATCATATAAACAATGTATCACTCAGAATATTTAGAAATGGGTTATTGGTATTGCTTTATTTTTGGACTTCTTTATTTGGTAAAACCCCTTTTAGCGCAAATTTCATGTTTTGCACTAAAAGGGGTTTTGATAATTCAATATAGCTAAATTAATGCTTCTGGTATATTTTTATTATTTCTCCAGCATAAAAGCGATGAAAATCTCCATCCGGATAGAATCTCTTGATTACATCCTGTGGAATACGTTCAGGTACAAAATCCAGATAATACATCTTTTTACACAACAGCACAAGATTCCCTTGAGCAAAGGCAGGAACTCCATCCAAATATTGTACTGTTAATCCGGCCTCTGTAATTTTGTCTCCATCTCGTCCTGACTTTGAACCTAAAAGGGATAACTCTTTTCTATAGCCCTTTTCGAAAAAAGTCAGTGAAAACATGTCATTGTTCTCAATAAATTCATATGTATACCGTGTGGGTCGAATAAAGATAAAGGCGGCATCCCTATGCCATAAGTTGCCCACGCCGCCCCAGCACGCCGTAAGTGTATTGCAGCCCGATTTCTCATCGCCGGCTGTAACGAGCATCCAGTCATCACCTATACGGGTTAATACATTATCATAAAAGTCGGTACGTGATAATTCTGCGTAATCTGGCATTTTATCGCCTCCTTAACACACTTTAAGTTATTTCACTTTTTGTAGTCGGATCACATTCCAGGATAGCTTTGGCAAATTGGCCATAACTTTATTTCCATCTATTTGAGCGTCCCCAATATTTTTGGGCATAACTAAATTCGGCTGTTCCTCTGTATTGGTATCCTTTGAATTTTCACTTGTAAGAACTATATGCTCACTTACAACATAATTTTCAAAACCTCTTAATTCAGTCTCAACAGGTAATACTTCATCAAGACTCCTGTTGATTGCAAAAATTGTAATATCACCGTTATCAGCCGCAATAGCAGCCGCATCGAGATATGGAACATCAGTGAAGTCTGTTGAATCATATTTGGGTGAAGTAACCGATGTCACTAAAGAAGTTCCTCTTCCATATTGAGAAAACAGAAGGAAGGTGTAGTATGGAGGTAAAACCCATGCACCTCCGCCATTTCTGGTGCGGATATGGGATATACAGTTGACCAGCTCAGATACACACGCTATTTCCACTCGGTCAGCATTCCTTAGTATTGCAAGGAACATGCCCCCCAATGCCAGAGCATCTTCAATTGTATAAGTATCCTCTAAAAGTGGAGGAGCAACTTGCCACTTTTTATTGAAACGAGCCTCTTCTGCAATAGAATGCCAGGTATTGAATTCATCAAAAGATATATTGACTTTCTTATTGCTTCTGGTCTTTGCCTTTATATAATCAATTGTGGCTATTGCATCCTTAAAGTATTTTTCAGTGATTAAAGGCTTTGCCAGGTAATTTGGAGTATCATTTTTGGAATTGCCTATGTACTGATGTATTGACAAATAGTCAATGAATTCATAGGATTCTTCCAGAGCAGCAGCATCGAAGGTTGGGAAGGTATCCTGTGATGGTGAGGAGGAACCTGCCAATACTGTTTTTATATTTTCATCCAGCAGCTTCATGCCTTTTGATGCTTCTCTTGCAATCCTTCCATAGTCGGTCCCCGTTTTCTGTCCGACCTGCCAAACACCGTCTATTTCGTTTGTCAGGCACCAGTAGCGGTATCCGTGCGGGTTCCTGTAGCCATGTGAAATGCGCAAATCAGACCAGTAAGTACCTTCATTGAAATTGCAGTATTCCACACAATCCATTGCTTCTAATACTCCTCTGGTAGCAAGGTTTACTGTCATCATAACGTCAGAGCCGTTAAGCTTTGACCAGTCTGCGAATTCATTCAGTCCAAACTCATTTGTTTCAATAGACTGCCAGGCAACCTCAGGTCTTCTTGGTCGCTTTTCCTTAGGGCCGATTCCGTCCTCCCAGCGGTATGTGGATACAAAATTTCCTCCTGGAAAGCGGTTTAAAGTAAGATTCAGCGGCTTGGTTAATTCCAGTACATCCTGCCTGAAGCCCTTATCGTCTGCCTTAGGATGTCCGGGCTCATAAATACCTCCATATATACATCTGCCAAGAGGTTCAACAAATGAGCTGAATATTTTTTCGTCAATTTTTGAAATTATAAAATCTTTATCTAGCACGATTTTTGCTTTATCCATAGTCAATATCTCCTCTAATTTACCTGTATCACTTCGATTTCAACACCATTCGGGTCCACAATCAGCATAACTGTTTTATCAATTTCCGGGATGTATGTAGGTGGTAAATTGATTTTATAACCCCTTTCATCACATCTTTTTTTTATTTCGGCAAGGTCATCTGAGCACAGGGCAAAGTGGCGATATATTCCCGTATCGGTATTTCCTGTCTCCCACATCCTCTGAGTCTCCTTGTACTCAATTAACTCCAGTTTCATATTCGGTAATTGGTAATAATGCAAAATATGGTCCCCCAGATCCACATCATTTATATGTTTAAGATTAAATACCTCTTCATAAAATCTGAAAGAAGCTTTTATATCGGTGCAATTTACTGTAATATGGTCTATTTCGATTAATTTCAAGAGAGTACTCCTTTCTATAGCAAATTTAACATACCATTAACTGTGCTTTCGTCAGTGATAAGAACATCTACATATTCCTTTCTCAGTGCTCCCAGAAGTGCCTTGACTTTTTGCGGGCCTGTTGCAATGCAAATCTTGTTTTTTATTTTTCTAAAGTCATTCAGATCAATGGAAACTGTTCTGGCATCCAGTTCCTTATCGCATATTTCTCCGTATTCATTGATAAAATGTGCGCACAAATCGCCTACTGCATCCTTTTTTATCAGTGTCTTCATTAATTTACTGTCTATATATCCTCCACGATAGAGGACATTCTGTTCTCCGAAACTACCTACGGTAAATAATGCAATATCAGCTTCCTTGCTCTTATTTAAAATATTATTCATATTTTCATCGCCGCATAGGACCTCTTTTATCTGAGAATTCTGTAAAACAGCAGGTAAAGGAATAAATAGTGGTGTTCCATTGTATGCCTCTGCTATGTTGGTAGAAATTTCAGAAACATAAATCTTTTTCTTCAGGTTACTCATCCCTCCTGAGAGAGGAATTGAGGTAACATTTTTAATATCGGTGTGCTTGAACATATTAGCTGAAACCTGAAAAATCGTCCACCCCCAGGAAAAAGCTATGATCATATCGTTCTGTATAATTGAGTCCAAATACTTACAGGACTTCTCAACCACCTCAGGATTTAACTGATTCGGATCTACATTTGGTAATGCCGGAACAATTATAGCTTTTTCAAGATTGAATAATGACCGGACATGTGACTCAAGCGCTGTTTCCTCTTTTGTCAGATCCTTTATTTTGAACTCAATAATACCTGAACTCCGGGCCTGTTCCATCAGCTGACACACATAGCCTCGTGAAATCCCAAGCTCTTTAGCTATATCCTTTTGGTTCATACCATAACAATAGTACATTTTAGAAACATCAACCATTAATTTATATTTATCACTCAAAAGCAACACTTATCCTTTTTTATTTACATTTTCCATATAAACTAAAATATATGGAATAAACAAATTTTATACTCTAATAAATTTTATGTCAAGAATCCTGCAGAGTAGCTCAAACCGTCTTGTATAGTCCCCTAAGAATAACACTTCATGATGTGTTCCTCCGTTGGCTAACCATGCGTCCATAGCTTTTTTTATACCAGAGTCAGGTTTGAAAAACGCATGATTCATCGGAACTGTCAATAACTCTTCAGTATCCAGTATGGTACCTTTAGAAACAATAAGCTGGTACTGTTCTCCTTCTACAGCTACAAGTGAGATAAGTGTAGCTGTACCGGGTTCTACATTGAATTTTGGTGTAGGCGGATTGTCAAGCCCTCCAATATCCAGCGGACGGTCAATTAATGTCACCCCCCTGTCCTTTCTTGCCACTTTCCAGTTACCTTCTCCCATATGGCTCAACATGGCAGCATCACGACCAAAATCAAGAGAATACATTTCTGTAAAATGCGGATCACCTATCATCATATGACCAATAACTGTCAAAAGGAGCACATTTGTATCTCCCTCTGCAGAATATCCATAACCTTTTGCAAGAAGGTTTGAACCCCCTAAGATAGGAATTTGTTTAAATCTTCCATCTTCCTTGTATATATTGAAGAATTGTGAAAACCCGTCATATCCGTTTTCAATAAGAAATTTTTCAAACCCGAGTTGCATTCGCGCGGCATAACGATGGCTTTCAACCGGAAGCTTAGGATCAATTTTAAAGTTCCTTTTGTCCTCTTCAACCTGAGCATCAATCTCTTCTTCTGAAACGGCCTCCATATTTCTATAGACCGGACCAATGGTCACATGATTTGCTTCCACCCCAAATTTTCTGCAAAGTGCTCCATCATCTCCCAGAATATCACCCATATTGTGCATCCGTCCAAAAATAGCCACCTTGGTTTTTTTCAGCCTACTGCTTGTACTGGCAGCTAGTGCCCAATCCTGGAAATATTCTTTAAATGAATCAGCTTTCCAGTCATCAGTAATAATAGCTGGCTTTATACCACATCTCATCAGTACATTACTTGTATCCTGAATGCCGTGTATTCCCTGATTTGTTGTACACAATACCCAATCCCAATCTGCTGTGACATCAGGAAGAGGCTGGATATTAGCAAGTAAAATAGGCAAATTATTCTTCTTCATAGCCTGTATCAAACGGTTTCCAGGGCTGTACAGCAGATTTACAATCATTATCCCGTCGTATTCTCTGTCATTGAAATATTTAACGTATCTTTCAATATCTTCTCTTTCCTTTGCAGGTCCGGGAAAGTCTATATCAGCTACATCCTTTAACTGCTCAACTACTTGCCTGGCAAAGACTTCCTGCATTTTTGGCAATTCTGGCTGCGATTCGTCATATAGGCCTTGCATTAATCCTAAAAAGCCTATCTTCGGTTTCTGTTTAGTTATCATAGCAATTACCTCCCACTATTTATTAATTAACTTTGTTTGTACTACCACGCTCTGGTACTTCCATCGTAATCATAAAACATCATCTTGTCGGAAGAATTCCTGCATTTTTCTGCAAGCTTTACGATTCCTTCGGCCGATTCAGATGGTAAAACAGGAGCCTCTTCACCGCCCATGCCGGTTCTTATCCAACCGGGATGGATAACAAGCACTTTTATACCTTCAGGCTTTAAATATCTCTGCAGAATTATGCTCTGGATATTCAATGCAGCCTTTGACATACAGTAGTCATATCGGGTTATATAATCACAGTGTGTCGTCATGCTGCCTGCCTCAGAGGAAATATTAATAATTACTTTATCGTTGCCTTTTTTTATTAATGGCAAAAGATCCTTTATAATTCTAAGAGGTCCTAATGCATTAGTTGAAAAAACATCCAGTGACAGTGAAATATTGAAATCTTCTAAAACATTGGCACTGTTGGCGGGTAATATTGCAGCTGCATTAACAATGATATCAAGACAGTCTGTTTTCTGCTTCAATATTTTACCGGTTTCTTCTACTGATTGATCATTTCTTATATCCATTTGATAAAATTCAAATTGTCCGGGGTACTTTTCTTGTAGCTCTTTTATCTGCTGATTATTATCAATATCATAACCATAAACAAAACTATTCCTGCTAATAAATTCAGCCGCCAAGCTCATCCCCAGACCACCTGACACTCCAGTGATCAAAACCTTTTTCATATAATATACTCTTCTTTCTATCGCCGTAAAGTTTATTTCTCCACCCAATTCAAGGAACGCCGAACCGCTTTTTTCCATCCTTCATAAAGTCTGTCTCGCTCTTCCTTTGACATTTTGGGATAATACACCTTTGCAACTTTCCAGTGTTGTTTCAGTTCTGATATATCTTTCCAAAACCCGATTCCCAATCCCGCAAGATAAGCTGCTCCTAAAGCAGCCATAGCAGTAACCTCAGGCAATTCAACGGGTATTCCCAGTATATCGGCCTGGAATTGAAGCAAAAACTCACTTTTTGTTGCTCCTCCGTCTACTCTCAAGGATTTTAATTCCCTGCCGGTATCGGCTATCATTGCGTCAATAACATCCCTTGTCTGGTAGCCCATAGATTCAAGAGCAGCACGGCATATATGTTCCTTAACGGTACCGCGGGTAAGCCCTACGATAGTTCCTCTGGCATAGGAATCCCAGTAGGGTGCACACATTCCGGCAAAGGCAGGCACAATATACACATCTCCTGTGTCGCTAACCTTTTCAGCAAGTATATCGCACTCTCTGGCATCCTTTATGATTCCAAGACCGTCGCGCAGCCATTGAACCACGGCTCCACCTACAAATACAACACCTTCAAAGGCATATTGGACCTTCTCGTCCAGTACCCATCCAAGGTCGGTGGTAAGCCCATAATTAGATTTCAGCGGTTTATCGCCAATATTCATAAAAAGTGCCATTGATGTTCCATATGTATTTTTCGCCATTCCTGGTTCAAAACAGGCTTGTCCAATAGTTGCGGCATGCTGATCTCCTGCATCCCCTGATATAGGGATGTTTTGTCCAAAAAACACATTTGGGTCAGTAAATGCCAGGGCACTACATGAGGATGGCTTCAATTCAGGAAGTATTTGTTTAGGTATACCTATTTTTTCTATTAATTCATCATCCCATTGTAAAGTGTGTATATTTAGAAGAAGGGTACGAGAAGCATTTGTATAATCAGTTACATGAACTTTATTGCCGCTTAAATTCCACATTATCCATGAGTCTATAGTACCCATAAGTATTTTTCCGGATTCTACCTGTTCTTTAACACCTGGGACATTTTCTATAATGAATTTTATTTTACTTGCCGAAAAATATGGATCAATACGCAGTCCGGTCTTCTCATTAATTAATTCCTCCAGACCAGGCTGCTTTTTCATCTCTTCACATATCGAAGCAGTTTGTCTACTTTGCCAGCATATTGCATTATAAACCGGTCTTCCTGTTGTACGTTCCCATAAAATTGTTGACTCTCTTTGGTCTGTAATTCCTATGGCAGCAATTTCTTCAGGCTTAATAAATTTTTTTGAAAAGATCTCATTACAGCACTCCAGCACTGTTCTCCAGATTTCATTGGCGTCATGTTCCACCCAACCCGGCTGTGGATAATACTGTGTAATTTCCTTTGATGCTTGGTCGATCACTTTACTATCATGATCAACTATAATTACCTTTGTCGATGTTGTTCCCTGATCGATTGCAAGAATATATTTTTTATCCATTTGAGTGCCTCTTCTCTCAACCATTTATCTGAACTTACCCAATTCGTTTAATTCATTTACGATGACAGCCTTCATTATGCTACCACCATCAATATCTTTAAATGCCTCGTTTATTTCTTTCAGAGGATATCTTTTGGTTATATATTTTTCAACGTTAATTACTCCTTGGTGTATCAACTCCATTGCCTGTTTGTTTTGCGCCGGTGTTGATGCATGTACTCCAAAAACACTTATTTCCCTGTAATGCACAAAATTACTGTCAATATAACCCGTTGAATTTCCTGCCAGACCCCCAAAAAGTGAGATTCTTCCACATTTCGCCAGAACTTTCATACCATCAGTCTGTGCACTACCTACAGAACACGCAATAATTGCAACATCTGCACCCTTTCCCTCTGTCAAACAACTGACTTCAGCAAATACGTCGGTCTCAGCAGAATTAATAAATGTAGCCCCGTTAAGTAATTTGCCAGCTTGATTTATACGTTCGGTAGAGGTTTCAACTATGATAACCTTATCTGCGCCGGAATTCAGCGCCAGCTCAGCATGCATACAGCCAATAATACCTGACCCAAATATTACAACATCTTCACCTGGTTTTATTTGCAAATATGACTGGGCATTTATTGCGCACGCAAGAGGTTCACTTAATGTAAAAGCCGATACATTCTCAACCTCAGGCAGCCTATATACATTGCCCATTTTAAATGCCTGTCGTGGTATAATCATATATTCAGCAAAGCCACCGTCATACTGGAACCCGATTGTTTTCAAGTCCTCACACATATTTGTTTTTCCCTTTTTGCAGCTGTAGCAGCTTCCACAACCGATAGCCGGAGCCACGGCCACTATATCTCCAACACGAAACTCGCCGGAGAAATCTTCAGATAAATCGGTAATTTCTCCTACTATCTCATGCCCGATGATTCTACCTTCATCTATTTTTGTACTCCCTGATTTATACGTTCTAATGTCGGTTCCGCATATTGAACATGCCATTACTTTTAGTAGTGCTCCCTCACCCTTCATATCAGGCTTAGGTATATCTTTCAAATCCAGGGTTTTATCCTTTTGATAAATGTATGCAAGCAAAAATATTCACCTCCTTTAAGTTCATATTATTATTTTTTATTAGGATCAAAAATAACCTTCGTAAACGTCTCTTTTTTGTTGTACATCATATCAAAGGCACTACTGCAATCCTCCAATCGTACAACATGGGTTATCAAATCCTTAAGTTTTATTTTTCCGTTTTGAATAAACATAAGAGCACTTTTCCATTCATTTATGGGTAATGGGGCAATGGAAGAATTCCAGGAACCTATTATTTTCAGTTCAGCTCTTAAAATTTTCCCCAGAGTCTTGTTTGGCAGTACAAGATCATTGTAAGCTATTCCGCAGAATACTACTGTTCCTAACTTCCTGACAGAATCAATGGCCTGGACCTGTGTGAAGGTACTTCCTGCCAATTCTATTGCAGCATCAGCACCTCTGCCGTTTGTAAATTCCATTATTTCCTTGACTACATCACATTTGGTGCCATTAAGGCAAAGATCAGCACC
>JAEYWA010000024.1 GCA_023431385.1 Bacillota bacterium
GCATACCAACTACCATGATACAAACCATTAGAATTGAAAACCACTTCTTCATTTTATTACTCTCCTTTGGTAATTTGTTTCATGAAACGTTTCATGAACAGTTATGATTATATAATGCTTTTGCGAAAAATACAACATTTTTGTGTATATTTAATAATTTTTTTTAGTTAACCGATTAATTTCATAGCAAATATCACGATATTCTTCAGTACCGTTTAGGATTTCAAATTCCAGGCGTATTTCTTCCCTATCAAATGGCAGTAGCTTGTGTATCTGAGAGCCTTCCATTTTTCGTCCGTATACACCTGAATTTGTTGGCTCCAATCCCATTACATAATCTCCTGAAGCAATAGATTTCCACTGTACAAATTTAGGCAAATATTGTTTATTAAATTTTATTTTAATACCGATATTACTTTTTAGATTAAACAGGCAAGCAAAGGTATCTCCATTTTCATCTGCCGCCAAATCATGCAGATATACTCTTTCTGGTTCATTGTCTACGGGTCCCTCCATAAGATTCCATTTATCAGCATCCTTCTGGGCTTCCTTATCTCGAGGGGTAACCTCTAAGGTCGGTAATAGTACAACTGCATTTTCATCTAAAAAAGGATAACCAAAATTGAAATGGTATAGCAGCATCATCGGTTCCTCTCTAAACCCATTATTTTCAATTAAATCAGTTATAACTATCTTTCTTTCACCATATACAGTTTCTATTTTTCGTCTCAAGGTTAAGTTCTTTCCGAAAATTTCCGCTTCTCTCATCTTTCCGCTGACCGAAATAATGTAGCGTTCCTGATTCCATTCACCATCAGCACTTACATGTTCAGCTGGAGTCGAGCGGATTCTTCCATGCATTGGGTAATGATTGTTGTTCTCTTCACATGGAATACAAGTGTTTTCCAGTCCACAAGTAAAAAGCAATCCCCCCATCAAACTCCTGGGTCCTTCTTCACCGTGGGTATCATAGTCTGCCCTTCCAATTAAGCCCTGTTTAGCCAAAAAATTAATATTCATTCCCTTATAGGAAAGATCTAAAATATCAAGGCATTTATCTACTGCTACTTGAAAACGCAAATCACCATTTTTGACATCGTAGCCTTTCATGCCACTTGCCCTCCCTTCTCCAAAAGAGATGGGACGTACAAATGCTAACTGTTGCATGCTTCCAACATATTTGTTAACTTCTCTTTTATCCATATTTTTCCCCCTTCGGTTTGTGAGTTTCATGAACCGTTTCACTATATATGCTATCACTATATTTATTAATATTCAATTATGTTCTATGTAAAAAGTGTAATTATACATGTTATCCCATGGGTTGACTCACCATTTCAGGAAAAGTATAATAAAACTTGACAGGACATGGGAAATAGATTGTTTACTTATTAAATATTACATGTTTGACTTAAGTGTACATAGTTTCATGATATTTATTTTAATTATTATTTTTAAATCTTATAAAAAATATATATTGGTAATATAATACATATTTTAGTCAATTTATAGGAGGATAAATAATTGAAACAGATATGGGATAAAAAAATAAAAAATATTTTGCTGATTTATTGTGGAATTTATACTTTTGCTACGATACTAAATAGTATTTTATATCTTGTGGATGGTGTATATGAAGACCCAAGCGGTAATTGGCACGAATTAGACCGTGCAATTATTGTACTTATTGGAGCACTTGCATTTGGTCTATGCATTACTGTAAAAACAAAGTACAGAATATTAAGTGCCTTTATTGGGTATGTTCCAACCTTACTTTTGGCTTTCGGATATGTATGGCTTACAGGATTACGCGAACCTTTGGCAGATAGTGCATATATTGATATTTTCATCAACTTTACCATGATGTTCTTATGTATTTCTGTAATATATAATTTATATGACATTGTCAAGAAAAAGAATGCCAAAGTAATCAACCAATAATCGAAGCAATTCTATTATTTTCTTGGCATAACCTACCCGAACATTATTCTGAAAGCTCAGCTATAAAATTTATAATTAAAGAAAAAAATTATGCTGATAAAACAACACCCGCCTTGAATGCGGGTGTTGTTTTATCAGCTGTTTTTATTGTTTATCATGCTTAATAATTTCTGCCATTCTTTCTTATCTTCAAAAGCTTTGAACGCCTCTATATTAGGCAGGTACTCAACAAACCACATTTGTCCGGTTTCTATTAATTTCATAATGTTGTTTATAGCCTCTTCCATTTTTTCTGCCTTTGCCCAGCATTCTGCCGCCAACCAGAAATAATCTGGCTGTATCTTATTCATCTCAGAATAATATGTCGCCCACTCACTCCATTGCTCTTTACTTAAGTCTGTGTCATTTTCAATTGGTGGATAAGGGGTAAAGGAACTATATTTTTTTATTAATCTAAATCCCACCCTCTCAGCAGTCTTTATTGAACCAATATTGGTATCAACACAATGCCAGCCTATTTTCTTTATCCCTTTGGAAATACTGGAACTCACTGCTGCAGCCGTTGCAATTGAGCCTAATCCTCTCTTTTGGTATTCCTTTTTCGTTTTTACTCCGATTTCTATTCTGTCATCGACAATACAATCTACAATACTCATACTTATAATCTCTTTGCCTGTTCTTACGTATGCTCCGAGGCAATAGTTCTTAAATGTACTTATATTCTCGATTTTAATCCAATCCCTGATTTTATCACTGTTTTCGAAATCTAAATTGCTCAGATTACCTAGGTTTACATACTCTAAAGTATACTGATCGTCCAGCCTTTCAAGAAAATGAGTAAATTTGAGTTGGTTCAATTCATAATATCTTCTGACATATTTTCTTAATGCAATATTTTTATGAATTTCATGTATAATGTCTTCCCACTCTTCGTCATCACAGGTTACCTGGTCAAAGAAATCAAGCTCCTCCCTGACCCCTAAGTTAAAAAGCTCATTATCTGCCTTACCGGCAACAACATTACACTCTGTTGTTTTAATCAGAGTCGATAACGGATTACCTAAATTATCAACATAGATCTCTCCTGGCGAAGTACCACTTATTACAGCCTTTATCGACAATTCATGATTACTATTCTTTATTAAGCCTTGGACCTTATAAAAATCGTTTTTTTGTAATTGGTAAATCATTTTATTTATGCCCCCTTTGTTTCATTTTTGAATATAGCTTCTCTTTTTTACTTAAGTTTTGGTGACTTTCCTTTAATCTTCCGTTTAGTCGCTGAAGTTCAAGATTTAATTTATTATAGCTATCCAGTCTTTCAGGATTCAGAATTCCATCAGCCAAAGCTTGCTTAACTGCACAGCCCGGTTCTGTATTATGCTTACAATCCCTATATTTGCACGAGTGTATAATACTCATTACATCATCAAAGCTTTACTCAAGTGCCTCTTCATTACACCAGAGCTGGAGTTCTTTCATACCTGGGGTATCAATAATCATACTTCCTGATTCATGTACAATAAGCTGGCTACTTGTTGTTGTATGCCTCCCTTTACCAGTTGAACGGCTTGTTTCACTAGTCTTTTGCTGGTCCTTTCCAAGCAAGTAATTAGTTATTGTTGATTTACCCACACCTGAAGAGCCAAGAAATACTATTGTTTTTCCCGGTTGTAAATATTGATTGAAAGCATCCATTCCGATATTCTTCATTGCACTTACAGCGTGTATCGATATACCAGAAGCCACATTCTGTACTTTGTTTTGTATTTCTCAAGACATTTACAACAATCTGACTTATTCATAATAATTACAGGTCTTGCTCCACTATTATGTGCAAGAGTAATGAACCTTTCAATCCTCTGTACGTTAAAATTGTCATCAAGACCAATTACTATAAACACTATGTCAACATTTGATGCTATAACCTGCTCTTCAGTAACTCCGCCGATAATCACCCCATCTCTGATTTTTCTCCCACCAGATATCGGAAGTTTTCTTACAAAACTCGTCTTTCTGGGTAAAACACCGTAAATAATCCCTTGTTTTTCGTCGTCGGCAATTTTCATGGTAACCCAATCTCCAACTACAGGTAACTGATTTTTCTTTGATGCGGAGTAACAAATTCTTCCTGACAGCTTTGCATTTATAGTCCCATTCTCATATAACAGAAAATAGTTATTTTTATGTTGTGTTACCACTCTTGCAGGAATATAACCATTATTGCTAAAATCCATAAAATAGCTTTCAAAATCATTATCCCATCCAAAATCTATTAGTTTCATACAGTCCTCCTAAACTAAAAATGTACATAAAAATCCCACAGAAAATAACCTCCTGTGGGATGCTAAAATTAGGTAACCAAAAATGACAAAGCACTTTTGCTCCTAAAAAATATTCTTTCCAAGGCATAAAAAAAGCACGATAACCTTACCATGCCAATAGTTATGTCTTATTAATGTTTCAGGCTGAGGGGTTAATACAAGGGTGACAAAGGGTATAACTAATAAATCAAACAACTCGAGTGTTTGTTTGATAAATGTACCATTTGTCCTTTATTTAGTTATAAAAAATCACCTCTGTTATTTTTATTACCTATACCCATGTTTTTTACCTCTCCTTTCGACTTTTAAAATAAAATACTATCTTTTACATTATATTGGTTAAATATTACATAGTCAATCAAATATTTGATAGCGTATTTAATTTATGGTGATGGTAAACTTCCTTATCTATCCATTCACAGAACGTCTCAATAGCATTGTCCGATTAATTAAAACACTAGCCAATGATATAAGGTGTAAAGAATTGCAATAATACCCCCTAATAGACCAGGTATAAAAATCAAAAGCATTATCCAAGTAAAAATTCTCCGCTTTTTATTATATTTGTCATCTATTTCGGTAATATTTTCTTTATCGAAGTTCTTTTGCTCAGTTTCTGTTACAACCCCGAAGTTGCTATTAATAAGCTCTTTTGCCCTTACAATCTGTTCTGAAGGCACATATAAATCTACCCCGAAATTTGTCAAACCCATGTAAATTTCTAAATATGCCCCGGCTTCCTTATATTTCTTGAGAACAGGAATTTGATTTGAAGTCAAAAGTGCTTCCATTACTTCCGCTTCAATGCTATTAGCAGCTGAAACTAAATAAACTTCTCTATCATATTCAGTATAGCTGTTTTCCGTTATTTGTACTAATTCATCTACCAAATCCGTATCGCAATCAGAGCAAGTCTTATAGCCTTGCTCATACTCGTATCTACATTTTGGACACCACGGTATATTGCAACCTCCTGCTCAAATATCCTTATTAGTAATTATATACCATTATAGTAATGCTTGGAAGCATCTTTTCCCCTAATTGTCTGCTGAACCGCAGGGCAATATCATACAAGAATGCTATTGCCACTTGTGGTACACTAAGAATCAGATAAATCAGGAAGGTAGGACAAATTTATGAAGCAAGAGATTAGAACGGTAAAATATGATGCTGAATTAAAGGTAGAAGCCTATCATTTTCAAGGGATTATGCAGAAATTTCCCAATCACTTTCATGAATACTATGTGATTGGTTTTATTGAAAAAGGCCAGCGTTTTTTATCATGCAAGAACAAGGAATTCACCATAGCGCCTGGAGACTTATTATTGTTTAATCCCCGTGACAATCATACATGTGAACAAATCGACGGTAAAACGCTGGATTATCGCTGCATCAATATCCAACCTGAAATCATGAGTAAGGCTGTCTTTGAAATAACAGGAAAGGAATATTTGCCTTATTTTATGCCACAAGTAGTATTTCATAGCGAATTGGTTGCTGTACTTCGTGAATTACATCAAATAATCATGGAGGAGGAGAGTGATTTTAGAAAAGAGGAAATCTTCTTTTTCCTTTTGGAACAGCTAATTGAGGAATATACCGAGCAGGCTATTCCAATAGATAACGCTGGACAAAGTACAGAAGCAAGGGCAATCTGCGATTTCTTAGAAAAGCATTACATGGAGAATATTACTCTTAATGACCTTTGTAAGCTGACAGGACTAAGCAAATACTATCTTCTTCGCTCGTTCACTAAACAAAAAGGGATTTCTCCATATAGCTACTTGGAAACGATACGAATTGACAAAGCAAAGAAAATGCTGGAACAAGGCATTTTACCAATAGATGTGGCGTTGCAGACAGGCTTTACTGATCAGAGCCACTTTTCCAACTTCTTTAAGAAGTTTATAGGTCTGACTCCAAAGCAATATATGAATATCTTCAAGTAAGCTAATAGTTGAGCTATTATATAGAAAGGGCTTTCATGGACAGAAAAAAAGAGTTTACGGGACATTTATCTGCACTTATTACAATTTTTATTTGGGGTACAACTTTTATATCAACAAAAATACTTTTAGAAGTCACTTCTCCAATAGAAATATTATTCTTAAGATTCACAATCGGTTTAATTGTACTACTAGCAGTTTACCCTCATATACTGAAAGTTAAGGAGAAAAAACAAGAATTATCTTTTGCCGCTGCCGGTTTGTGTGGAGTCACATTGTATTATTTACTTGAAAACATTGCTCTGACATATACCTTTGCCTCCAATGTTTGGGTCATTATTTCGGTAGCACCGTTTTTCACTGCAATCTTTGCGCACATGTTTTTTGATGGCGAAAAATTGAGAGTGCAATTCTTTATAGGCTTTGCGGTTGCTGTCGCAGGAATTTTCCTCATTAGTTTTAACGGAAGCAACAACTTGCAATTAAACCCATCAGGAGATATCTTGGCTGTTTTAGCCGCTGTGGTATGGGCAGCCTATTCTGTCCTAACAAAGAAAATCAGCAGTTTTAATTACAATACCATCCAATCAACCCGAAGAATTTTCTTTTATGGGTTGGTGTTTATGATACCTGCATTGCTTATATTTGATTTCAGACCAAACATAAATCAGATGATTCAGCCAGTCAATCTGTTTAACATCCTGTTCTTGGGATTGGGCGCATCTGCCCTGTGCTTTGTAACATGGAATTCAGCAGTTAAAATATTGGGCGCAGTAAAAACCAGTGCTTATATTTACATGGTTCCAGTTATAACCGTTGTTACCTCCGTTATTGTACTTAGTGAAACGATTACCGGTATTGCGGTGTTTGGAATTTTACTTACATTAGTGGGACTATTTATTTCGGAGCTTAAAACCTCTGCAAAACAAAGGAGCAAAAATAATGAGTGACTCAACAATGAAATGTGTAATGATTATTGATTCTGAACTGCCAATGGGCATTATAGCGAACACTTCTGCAATTTTAGGTGGTACGTTGGGAAAACATATTCCCGAACAGATAGGGTCAGATGTAATAGACGCATCGGGACAACCTCACTTGGGTATTATTACGATTCCGGTTACAATGCTTCGTGGAGATAAAGTAATTTTGAAAGATTTAAGAGATCGTTTGTATAGCTCAGAATTTACCGACTTGATAGTTGTTGATTTTTCAGATGTTGCACAAAGCTGTAATGTATACAGTGAATATATTTCAAAGGCCTCAATCACAACAGAGCAAGACCATAATTATTTTGGAATTGCCATTTATGGGAATAAGAAAAAAGTAAACAAGTTAACAGGTTTTATGCCGCTTTTAAGATAATATACAGCGAGTAAGCCTGCTTCAAATACTAAATAATATTTGCATTCCCATGTTGTATGTGCTAAATTATTCTTGTCCATTGTGAACCCTCCTTTGTTTTGATAATGTGGTTGGCGAACCAACACTATTTTAACATTGGAGGTTTTATTTTTTCTACGTGAAGCTAAAGCCTTATGGCTCAACCCGGCTTATCCGGGGTTTATTTTTGTTTACTAGGTTTATTTTTTAGTAGCTCATTGAAACTTTCTGGCAGTAAAGTACAGTTACACTCATTAAAGGTAGCAAACTTGTTCAGACAGTTACAAATAGTGGTTTCCATTTTATTTGTCTTCCTAACACCTTCTTCATACCAAATATTTTTCACAACCAATGCCTTTTCATTACGGTCACGTACTGCTTCAACTCTGCCAATAAAGCTATCTCCATAAAGCAATGGGAGTACGTAGTAACCGTATTTTCGCTGTGCTCCAGGTGTATAAATTTCCCACTTATAGTCAAAACCAAAAAGTACCTGGATAAGCCGTCTGTCCCAAAGCATATTATCAAGTGGAGCAATTAATTCACAGCGGGCTTTTAGTATGGGCTCTTGCAAGATTGTATCAAGTAATCTCCGGTCGCTTGAAAGGCAATATAGTTTGTTTTTTATACCTTCTACTGTAATTTCTGTGATTTTTTCCTCTTCAAGTAGTTGCCTAAAAATCTCATTTCGTTCTGTGGATTTTAGCCCCCATATATTCAACCAAGCATCAGAAGGCTTATTCCATAATAATCCCACAGCACCTATCCGGCGTAGCACACGCCATTTTTGGTGGTCAGGTTCATTGAGATGCGGATTTGGTGCATTCAATATTTTAGTATCTATACAGTTTTCCGCAAGGTCATAATACTTAATTGTTCCTTTTTTGTGGTGTATTGCTAAATCACCACGAAAATACATTGTTTCAAGAGCAGCACGAGATAATTTTGTATCGCTCCAGTACCAGCTAACCTTATCATTAAATCCAATGTCAGTTGATGAAACAGCACCTTTTTGGCGAATGATATTCTTTATTTCCTCACATACTGTGTTGACCTCACTATGACTTCTACCGCCGATTTTGTGTGCTTCACGGGAACGACAGAAAAACTGCCAGTCTGAAGTTAGCATAATCGCAAGGTTTTTATCGAAGTAGTCAATTAGTGCTCTTTCTTCGTATAAAAGTGAATAGAGCATCTGCTTCGTAAATGACTTTACCCTTGACTGTAAAACAAGTTCAGCATTCTTGCCACACACATCAATCGGGTCATATTGTATACAACCTACCTGACGAACAAAATCAAGCACACCCTGTTTGCTTATGAATTTATTTTTACCTATTAGCCCATGTTTCAATAGCATGAACCTGCGGGCTTGTTTGTTAGTTAAATGAATACTTTCCATCATTCTATATTCTCTCTATTTAATGCTTTCATGAAGTAGTTTTCTCTATCCCAATCGTCATTTTTGGGGTAAGGTGTATAACCACTCTCAAGCAATGCATTAATGCGTTTAGTAGCTTCCGGTATTGCTTTTGTAACAATCATATCACACTGGAAATCGTAGAAGAAATCATTTGACATGTATAAAAGCTCTTCAATATTTATTTTATTTTCATACTCCGGTAAAATATCAATTCGCAAAATACCTCTTCCACTTCGAAAAAACATTTCAATTGTACCTACTGCCTTACTAAATAATTTATCAATTATGCTGAATCTGACAAAGCTTTTATGAAAATATGAATCAATCCACAATTTTACATTGGATTTCATCTTTTCAAGACTAACATTATCATATCCGAAATTACAGTTAACACTATCAAAAAAACGCTGAGCCTCTTTGTTACTATATACTTCAACAAATCTTCTATATCATCTACTGATATAAGTCTAATATAGAAACTTTTGCTTTCGTATGTTGGGCATACATCATATGGGTCAGGTCTGCCATTTTTAAGCAATGAGATTATTTTCTCCTCGCTCTGGCGTCTATCATAATCACCTTTTAGCCCATCACTCCTGTGATATTGAATACCGTTTTGGTAGTTTTTCAAAAGATACTCAGCAAGTTTATGTAGTCCCTCTTCTTTAGCAACCATATTGAATGCCTTTAAGCGAATATTTTTGAACATCCCTTCATCACAGGGGAACTCTTCACATAAAAAGCAATAATCAAGTCCCTTCTCTGAACTGCACTTTTTAATAGAGCAATCTTCATCTTTGCTTCTACAACCCGAACAATTTGATTTACAACTACAAAAGGTACAAACAAGCCCACATTCGGCAATGCAATTTCCTTAATTGTCATAAGTATTCCCCCATTTATTTGATAAAGATATTATATATGGGTAATTACGACAACTGTATGTCACTAATCTTTATATAAAACCTGAATTTCTGATGATTTCTGAAGTAATCGGCTTTTTAATCCCTGCAGTTCTAATACTTTGACTGTATCTCCAAATTCGAGCAGTAACGAAACCCACATTCGCTCATTTTCCGGTAAATGCAGCGAAATAACAAAATCACCATCCTCGTGTTCTTCCAGGACACAATACCCCCTCCTGCCAGTTAAGAAGAAAAAACAACTACCCTACCCATTTTCGCCACGCAGGGTAGTATTATTATATTATAAAAGGTTAAATGGAAATCGTCTATTAACTTCAATGGGTGATTTTATGCTTCAGAAATAAAACCCGACTTGTTGACTGAGAAAACAGCGCACAGCCAAAAACACCCGCCTTGAAAGCGAGTGTTTCTGATAAATATCATGAGTAAGTCTATAAGCCGGGGTCTCTTGCAGAGCCCCCCCACATGTACTTTTCGGCGTAGTTGCTGGTTTTCAGGAGCCTTGATTTTAAAGGCTTAAAAATAATAGTACAATAACCAGGTTATAGACTGTTTATGTCGCTATTAACCAACTTATTTTTATTGTACCACAAGGAGGTACATGTATGAATCTTGACTACTACTTTGACGATTTTATCAACTACTTAAAGGCTGAGAAGGATGTTTCACACTACACTGTAGACAATTACACCTGTGATTTTAAGCAATTTCTTAATTTTTTACGGGTAAATGGTATACAACCAAGGTTGAATACTGTCTCTACCCCTATCATCCGCAGATATCTGGCTCATCTAAAAACTGAGAAAAACTATGCCGTTGAAACCATCCGTAGAAGAGTTCATTGTTTAAGTTCCTATTTTAAATTTCTCTTGGAGCAAGAGTATTTAATAAAAAATCCTATGGCAGCCATTCATGCTCCGCGGTCTCCTGAAACCATACCAAAATTTTTGTCCATGGATGAAATCCAACTTCTTTTGGAAATGCCTGAAAAACATTCCCCAGATAATGCACTGCGAAACCTATGCATGTTGGAATCTTTTTTAATGACGGGAGTACGCCGTCAGGAATTGTTGGACCTTAATTGGGATGATATTGACTTTGGTGAAAAGACTATTACCGTAAGAAAAGGTAAAGGTAAAAAGCAGAGAGTTATTCCAATTACCGAGCCTTTAATCTCACATCTGTGGAAGTACCTTCAATCAAGGCTTCCATTAACAAATCATGCTCTATTTATTTCTGCAAATGGAGGTCGTCTTTCTTGTACACCTCTTGAGCAAACCTTCAGGCTGTATATGAAAAAATCTGGCCTGGACAAAAAAGGTTATACACTGCACACTTTGAGACATACATATGCAAGTCATCTGGCACTAAACGGAGCATCTATATTATCTATACAAAAGTTACTTGGACATTCAGACCTAAATAGCACTCAAATATACGCTCATATTAACACAGACCATTTGAGGAGCGAAGTTGAAAAACTACCATTAGTTATAAAATAAAGAAAAGGTGTGGCAAACAGTTCATTGTTGCTACACCTTTTCCTCTTAATCTATAATAATTATCAATATTAGATTTAATTTACATCTCAGACAGCATTTTTAAACATAGTATCTGCTTCTACCTTCACTTATAGCATCAACCAACCCTTTTTTCTGTAAAGATGTAATAACTTTTCTCACTCCCGCTGTCCTCGTGTGATATACTAAAAGGTAATGCTTTGAACCCGCAACCCGTAAATGCAATTAAAATTAATAAAGTTATGCTTACTAAAATACTTTTTCTTAGCATAGTAAATCCCTCCTTAGAAATTTTGGACATTATACTGATTTGCAGCCCAGTAATCAAGTTTTTCTTTGAAATACTTTTTAATAAAAAATGGGTAAGATTTAAACAGGATTTTTTCAAAATAAACAGAAATGAATTGAAACCAGAGAAAAAATTTTAGTTTCGTCCAAAACGGTTAGAAATGGTTAAAAATTGTTGGACCAGACTTACCCATTTTTTTGTCTGAAGTATGTAATGGGTTAGAAAGTATAATCAGATTGGTTTTTAATATACAAACCGTTTCCAGTGGATTTATATCAAACTATAGCAATTTGCGTATAAACAAACTGTTTTCTAAGACTTTCTTCATTTCCTAAGAGTTCAACAAATATGTTTTAAGTACTTTTTAGACTACAAAAACTTATTCAAAAATACTATTGAATATTAAATACATGGTATTTACCTACAGAAACATGGTATTTTTATCATATTTCTGCTATTGAAATATCTAAATGATATAATATACCCCCTATACCCTAAAGTTAAGGTTTTATTATCCCCCCTTCATCTCAAACTCCACATATAACTACATTTGAGTGCATTTTTTCTAACATTTTTCTCAATAGATTTAAGAAAAGATTTAGAAACCAAATCTGTCTAAATAAAATCCTATGAATTTATAACGAATCCAGCGAATTTAATATTATTCTACATTAATTAGAGACGTTTCTGCATTATTTATGTATATACTCTTGTGCATTTATCTTTTCCTCATTCTATTGAAGGAAAGCATTTCTAAACTGACAATCCATTAAAATATTTCTATTCAAAACTTGCTTTCATAACATTTTTCTATACAATATAGAAAATTTGAATGTAAAGAGGAAGATGCCCCTCGGAGAGCATTCATTTTACGGAAATTTAGAAATATAGAAATATACGCAAAACAAAGTAAATACGGCAAATAGCATAAAGCACTTCCCCTTTCGAAGAAAGGGAGATGCAAGATATGTTATCGTTATTAGAAAGCAGCCATAGAGTTGCTATAAACCTGTCAGACTATGATTTTTTAAGACTTTTCAAAGATAAAAATGAAAAAATATATTTTAGACTCATTCAGGAAAAAAAGAAAACCATAAAGAAATTAGAATGTGGCCTTAATAAAGGTGAATATGAAAAAATCAAGGAAGTATTTAAAGAATATCAAAACAAGGGCTATGGCGTTTATTTTGTTGTACATTCGGAAGGGACAAAGAAAACAGAATTAAGTAGAATTAATGCTTATATGCAAGATATCGATTTAGCAAAGTTTTTTGCAAGATACGAACAGAGAGATATTATTAAAGATGAAAATGGCAATGAAATAGTCCTTATGAGAACAAAAGAAGAAATAGAGTCGCTTAAAATCAAGTTTCTTGAATCACTAAAAAAGTTCTCTCTTGAGCCAAGCATTATCATTGAAACTAAGAATGGTTTTCATATCTATTGGCTTACTCGACAAGATTCAAAAGAGACTTACGAAAAGGATATGTGGCAAAAAATTGAAAAGGCTTTTGTAAAGTATTTTCAGGATAATTATGAGCCAGAATTCCCAGAGCATATAGATAAGAGAATTAATAACTTTACCAAGGTTATGAGAGTCAATAATTACCTACATTTAAAAGACCCATCCGACTCGTTCCAGGTTAAGTGTATTTTTCTGAACAAAGAAAACAAATATACTAAAGAGCAAATGATGGAAGCAATCGACTATAAAGAACCCGAGAACATTATAAAACAGGCTGTACCTGCTTATAATGCTGTAAATATAAAACGCCATACTGAACATATAACTGCCTCCCGTGAGGTCATACACGCAATTAGGGGTATTGATTTAGTATCTTATCTCGGTTTAGAAGTTGGAATCGGAAAGAATTTCATTTGCCATTATCATGATGATAAAAGTCCATCGGCTGCCATTTACTTTGAAAATGGAGAATACAGATACTTCTGCAACAGTTCTTACTCCAATTGCCCTGCAAGTGGACACGGCATTGATTTGATAGATATAATTAAACTTCAGTACGGTTATGATACAAACCAGGTTATTAAATACTTAAAAGACTCTTGTGGCATTAAATCATCTTGGGAAATATCTCAATTAGCATTTATTAACAGAAACACTGGAATTATAGATGATATTCTGGCTGATACAAACTCTCAATATAAAAACCTGAAAAGGATGCTTTCAGTATCCTACATCTACATCGCTGCTCTCTATCAGGAATGCAAGGAAAAACTTCACGATTGCTTTACCCTTAACGGAGAAAATCTCTTTTTTGTTTCTAATCAACACTTATCGGACAAAATTGGGAAAAGAGTTAATAAAACAAACCAATATATAAACCTTATGTGTACTTTGGGACTCGTTAAAAAGGTCAATTATAATAATTTGAACAAAAGGATATCTGATAAGGCACTTGAATTAGCAGAAAAGAAACATAAAAATCCGATATGCTTTTACAGTATTCCCTTTCTGTCCGAGGAGATTTTGCAAACAGCAGAAATAAGAGCGGAACTGATGTATAGAACTGGTTTTTCGGTAAAGGGTATTAGCAGGGTTTATATTAATAATGCTTTCGGTGAAGAGTTTGCTGATTCAGTATATCAGGTAAAAGTTGAACGTTCTAACACCAATACCTCTATCTTTGATTTTATAGCATTTACCATTAATATATGTGTTTGTGAGCAAGGATACTTTACAAAGGATATGCTTTATGCTGCCAATCGACGATTAAGTAAAAATAAAAGATTTGGATTAGACAAACTCGAATATGAATATAGAAGGAATCTCCCAGAAATATTAGACTGCTATGGTTTAGTACTTTTAAAGAAACCTTCTGACATCCAGGCACGTGGCATAAACACTAAGAAAAATATAATCGTTAAGACTTAATATAGTACCTCACCAAGTTGGTGGGGTATTTTTATTCAAAATGCCTTAAAAGCCTTATGTATGTAGGCTTGTAATAAGGGAGAATAATAAACCTAACTATTAAATGAAAATCATACATAAAAGTTTTTTTCATTTTAAGTTAGGTTTATTATTCTCCCCAAGGCAAACCTTAGAGTAAGAAGGCTTACAAGCCATTTTTATGTAATAAAAGGGGACTACTTATTTACACACCTTAGAACTGTATCGCCGTTTACTACATGCCCTTTTTTACTCTACTAACAGATACATGACAAAGTAGTAATCCATCGCAAAGCCCTTACCTATAGAGTTCTTCATATAAAACTTTTCCTCTCAGATTCTTGTTATTTTCCAATTCCTCTAACAATTGCTTCTTATCACCTGGCAAAATATTTCTTATCTCATTTAAAACCTCAATTATCCGAGGATTAAACTTCCTAAATGATTCATTTTTAGCGTATACACGATTTGTAATATCCATTGTCCTGGTGCTTACAAAATATTTATCCACTGCTTTTAACAAATTATTCGCCCCCTTTAATAATTTTATAAAGTTTAAAGTAAAAAGTTATTAGCATACCGCATTTTTTAGTCCTCAAATCAAAGATAATTTGGGCTTCTGTTTTACAATTCTTGTATCCAAATTTACAATAGATAGTATGCCGTCCTTTATCCTAAAAATTTTATTCGTTATTTTATTGAAATCACTCGCTTCTTGAAGGCTCTTCAATAAGCCAACGTTAAAATAACTAAATTTCGCAACAAATAAATTCGAACTGCTTGGAATGCTAAAAATCCAGTCTTTAGTTTTTAACTTTTCTTCTATCCTCTGTTGAGTGCTCTTTACGAATACAAGCGTTGCTACATTGTCAAATCCACAAATGTAAAATGCTCCTTCTTCAATCTTCAACAGTGGCATAACAACTTTATTTAAGTTGCTCCAAGCCTGCTTTTTAAGTTCTTCAGCGTCAATATTATCCCTTTTTAGGTCATCCGCTGAAATAAATTTATATACACTTCCAACATCTTGCACAAAAAGTATATCTAACTCTGTGTTCTCAATCCTTTCCCGTATAAAATTAATACCTGGAACAGAGAAATTGCGCATCTTTACAATAGGCATGGTATTTCCTTCTATAATGTGAAATTGGTATTTTCCCATAACCGATTCCAAGGTTTCAACAAAATTTTGTTTAAAATCGTTATATGAGTTAAACATTTGGTATTCCTCAAAAATATAATCCTTCGAAAAAAAGTCTATATGAACGATATCTGATGTTTTGTGTGAAAACTGACAAATGCCATTTTCCGCAAACGTTATGTTATAAGCCTCTTGCATGTCTGTAAAGAACTTTAAACAAAACTGCTCTTGAGTCATTTTCTTACCATCTTCCATTCTTGCTCTCCCCTCTTCTTTTGGTGATATCTATATATTAACGTATAAATAAAAAAATTGGAGCACGCAAAAATAAAAAAATAGACCTGCTATTTTTCAAGCAAGTCCAAACATGGAGAAACTTTATTCGTGATGGAATATAAAATTTAAAGTACAAATACTGCAATTACAGCAATTGCAAGTGAAGCACTGATTACTTCGGTAACTTTATACTTTATCGCTCTTTTCCTGGTCTGTTTATCCATCCAATCATGGATTCCAAAGAACCGATTTATCATTGAAATCACCTTCCTATATCCTAAATAAACACAAGAGAAATTTTGCATCTCCATACTAAAAAATCATTCTTTATAAAGTCAAATCTTTTATAAAAATTATTATTTTCTTAGTAAGAAAATTGATAAAGGCATACGAACATTAGTATAATACTGAAACATTAAGTCATGAAGATATTAAGAACTTTATATATTTCATGTTATTAAACGATAAGGTTGTTGTAAGTCTGCTTACTTATACGGATACTCCCATTTTAAAATTGGACTAACTGTCCTTGTTGTCCTTCACGCAACGGAAATGGTAAGCGATGATTATGAATATGATGATGCACAAGCCGAGGAAGATATCTCGATTCATGCTGAAACTATTGAAGAAGCAGGAATTGAAATTATCAAAGAATCACGATTAAAATATTAACACAAATACAACTATCTCTGGATTTGAATATATTAACATAATAAAAGATTTTTAGTGATGACATTATGACTAATACTGAAAATTGCTCTTATAACATAAAATTGTATTGCTTGTATCCTTGTTGGTGATTTAGGTTCAAAAAATTCATAAAATGCACATATGAAAAGGAGCCGATTGTGGCTCCTTTCTTAGATTCAGAAGTATTTTGGAACAGACAAAATAAAACTTCCACTATAATTGTGCTATACCCTGCATGGTTGCCACGAGGGACCCGCACAAAATCGGAAGTAATATTTTAAGTCCCCCCTTAATTGGCTGCTGTCTTGGGTTTATATTCTTTGTATATACTAACAGCCATCCATACTGATAGCATTATGAAAGGCAACCATGCCATGCTTGCAACTGTATTTCCAACGCCTGTTCTACTAAAGAGGCTAAGTAACCCTCCGAAGACTGCATAAGCAACTATTATATCCATTAAAGCGGAAATTACTTTTTTCATATCGAAACATCTCCTTAAAATTTCTTGTTTTTCTTATATTTAGTATAACGTGCTCAATCAGCCGTTGAAAAGGCCTTTTAAAATCTGTAATACAACTGCAGCATTATTTATATAAGTCTCTGTATGTAAACTTCTTGCCTTTTTACCAAAAAGGCATGCTAATGAATACTGGAGGTGCAATACATATGTTGAAATACGATATACTAAAAATATTTTTATCAAAAGCAGGATTCACGGTAGAGCAAATCGAAGAAATGGATAACTTTACAGCCCTACAAAAATTTTATTTAGCAAACGAAAAGCCTCAAAAACAAATAGAAAAGAAAAGGAACAACTGGATAAATTAATTGATTATTTAGATACTAAAGATTTTTATGCTCTATTGAAAGCAGAAATTAGTGGATATGTGGTTCAGATATCATATTTATGGTGTTATATCTCAGTTTGCATTTGGATTAAATGTTAATATTTTAGAAAAAATGATTGATGCGCAGGAAGTGCAGGAGATTATTAAATTCTTTGAGGTTTAAAACAAAAAGTGCTATATGGCAATTATGGCACTTCTATATCTTTTTGCTTTTCTTTATTTTTAAAGTGCAGAAGAAAAGAACTAAAAATGATATTACAGATATCAACCCCCACACCCACGCTAAAAAATAATTATTGTATATATAACATATTATAAACGCAGGAATGCTTCCGATTAGCCACATTACCGAATTTAAGAGCAATATATCTCTCTTGGAAAAATTCCTTACTTCATACATACGGAACACCCCTTACTTTTAGTACAACTCGTTATACTTCTTTTCGTTTTGCTTTTTGCTTCAATAACTTATTTTCTTTTGCGCATATCGGACATCTATTCCCAAATCCTTTACTTCGACTTTGTACATTTGCTAAATAACTATGTTCTGAGTTATTTATACACTTCCACCAGACCTTACGGTGTGTCTGGTAACATGTATATTCCGGTCTTAAATCCCCGTTTTGTTTGTAATCCCAATATTTAATCAACTCTGGTCTCATGACTGCTAATGAATTCTTAAAACTTGCTTTGGGATTCTTTTTTGAACAATAAGGACACCCAGTTCGGTTAATTGTCCTATTATATACAGCAGACCTCCAAGACCCGCCACAAACAGGACATTTCCACCAAAGTCTCTTGCTATTCGCGCGAGTCAATGCTTCGATAACAATGCCCATATTTTTTTCACTATCAATTTGCCCTATAAGTTCCGGGAAAGTATCTTTTAATAAAATCCTCATAAAAATCACCATCTTCCCACTTTTTGATGGTACATTTTAGTTATTTTGAGTGGAAAAATCAAACAATCATATAAAAATGTTATAATATTTCTTGGAGATGATTTTAATGTATATAATCGAGGGTCAAAAAGGAATTCAAAAATGGATATCTGCGATATTTCAAGAAGAAAATAAGGCAAAAGCATTTTGGGATACTATTCCTGAAGGTTTAAAGCAATACCAGCGGTTATACCAATTAGAACAACCCAAGTACCCTCTGTTTGTTATTGAACAAAATCAGTTTCGATTTGTAGACGAGGAAGAACTTCAACTGGCTATACATTGTAAAACAAGTTACTTTACGTATTATATAATTGCAGAAGATTTTGCTCCACAGAAGCCAGGAATCGACTATATGGGAAGTTTGGAACATTACCATGTAGAATAGAAAGAGTAACGTGCCGCTTCGCCATGCTCTCAAGTAATACCCCGATATCACCCATCTGTTTCTTGCATAAGAAGGTGATATAAAGATTGTCATATCGTATTTTTTTATCGAGAGTCCTGATTATCATCATTTTTTATATTCTCTAACTTTTCAAATTCTTCTATTACTTCTTGAGCCCAGTAACGTACACTTAGAGAAATGACCTCTTGCGGATATATCTTAATCGTATCAGCCAAAGAAGATACGTGAACTATCTTATCAGCGTCATTTTCACTCATTTGATGATATTTTACAAGGGCGTCTACTACACAGGATAAGAACATCTCTGCTTCCTGTTCTGTCATCACACTCATCACCTTTACCTGTTTTTGTTAAATATGTACACTTTATGTAAAATATAACCGAAATAATAAAGCGCAAATAATGTATTTATCAAGGGCGAAAACAGTAGTGCTGCCATTAAGAGGCTTACGATATTATTATCGCGTTTTTTTGATATATCCAATTCAATTTTAAACAGGAAATTATCGTTCTCATTGTTCCGAAATGGTTCAGGTAAAAGTAACTGGAAAACAATACAAAGAACAACTATAAGTACTGTACATGGTGTAGAATAAGCGTAAAAATATACCAATGTAGACAATTTATTCACTCCTCTCTTGCACAATCATTATATCGGGCCCAGTAAATTATACAAGAGGCGCGTAGATATTTTATCTGGATTCACCATTCTTCCTAAAGTCCTTTATTTTGCACTAAAATCCTGGGCTCTTTACATATGTTGTGCTATAATTTTAATGAGAAGTAAGTAAAGAAAGGTTAACAAATATGATGAGAAATGTTAATGAAGTAGAGATAAGTATTTACCATTTTATACCAACATGCATGATTCCAAGAGAAGAAAGCAAAGAATTAAAATGCAACGATTGCATAAAAGAAGATGAATGCAGTCTTAGAATCGCTATTTGCAATGATTTTGATGTTAAGTTTACCTCTCTGTGGAAAATTGATTAAAACGGAGTCCAATACATGTTATACTAAATTTGTGGGTTGTTTTTTGTCTCTCGTTTTTTTGTTTACTATATAGGAAGAGCCTACACGGATGTTATGTAGGCTCCTTTTAATTTAAAATCTCAATTTTTATATCCTCTGGCTTTATATCTTTCATGATAGAGTCAGCCAATACTACAATTCTGTCGTTTTTTGATAAAGTAGATTTCAGGCATACTACATATTCTTTTTTATTGCACAGGCTAACGAAATTCCATAACATTCCATCTCCATGTATAAACTTTTTCTCTTTCATAACTGTTTTAAAAATTCTCTTGTTTAACTGCTCATAAGTTGTACAATAATCCTCCAGCCTTTCCTGAAAGGAGTATACAATGTAAATAC
>JAEYWA010000127.1 GCA_023431385.1 Bacillota bacterium
GCAGCTTTACATACACAATTGGAAATATAACAGGTTTCCTATGCGCCCATTAGGCTGGAGATCACCTAAAGAAACACTCAATTATTTTTATGCTAATTGTGTAACACATGTTTGACAAACCTACATAGTTCAATATATGGTTGTCTGTAGATTTATGGCTGTAAATTTCAGAATTATCAAAAAGCACCTTGATGTAAGTGATGAACTTAATTAAAGTTTGTAAAAACCAAATAATTTCATCAATGAAAGATATGGTTTATTCACTTGCAAAAATTCTGGTTTTGATCCGAACTGAAATGAGATATTTATTGCTATAAAAAAGTGAAACTAATACAGATTTACCATTTTACTGAAATTTTCCTTGTGAATATTAACTCTATAATCTGTAAATAATACGCAATGAAACAGAAGTGCAATAGTATCGCATAGGTTTTTAATGAGGAGGTTAGCTTGAAAGACTTCGCTAGCGTTCGCCTTCCAAACTAACCTACGAATTTATGGTCACAATGTGGCCTCTTGGAGGTTAATATGATGGATAATGTTCAAGGAATTACAAATCATTATGAAAGCGTAAAAAGATTTGCATATCTTTTTACGGGTTGGCTGTCTGCCATTCTTTCACTTTTCTTTTATCCCTTTGTATTTGGAATGATAGGAGTTATCTCAGGAATACTTTCAGCGAAAAACAACAAAAGCAGGATCGGAGTTTTTTTGGTGGTAGCTTCAATAGTTATGATGGGGCTTGGATTGGCTTTTAGCAGCAAGCTTATTACTTTGGCTAAAAATATAATAAATTTATGAGATATCCCTGCTATCTATACATTATAAAAAGAAGAGTGGATAGTTTTGAATTCTATATTTACGTTTAAATTAGAGAAAAAGGTTGAAAGAAAATTAAAAATAAATAAAGGAGGTACCGAGCCCAGACCATTTCAATCAAGGAAATACGTATTTCCTTGATGTTCTTGTCCGAAATGCTGGGCATGGGCATAATAATGAGTGAGCTAGTAAATGGAAACTTGTTGATTATCGGGGGAGCAGAAGATAAGTGGGGTCAGAGCAGTGTCTTAAAACACGCAATTGAAATGTGCGGAGGGCCAGACGCAAAAATCACCGTTCTGACAACTGCTACTCAAAAACCCCAGGAGGTTGGTGAGGAGTACAGAACTGTATTTTCCAGATTGGGTGTACAGAATATAGATGTATTAAATATTGATAATAGAAGTGATGCAAATGACAACTCTGTAGCACAAAGGATATCAGGTGCAGCGGGGGTTTTTTTTACGGGAGGAGATCAGCTTAGGATTACAAGTATTTTAGGTGGAACAAAAACTTTTGGTACTCTTCTGGATTTATATAAAAAGGGAGTGCCTATTATTGGAACCAGTGCTGGTGCCTCTGCCATGAGCAGTGTGATGATAGTTGATGGAAACAGTAATTCCGCTGCCAGAAAGTGCACTCTGGGAATGTCTCCCGGGCTGGGCCTTTTGGAACAGGTAATTATTGATCAGCATTTCGAGCAAAGAGGACGTTTGGGCAGACTTCTGGTAGGCGTTGCACAGAACCCTTCAGTGCTCGGAATAGGTATTGATGAAGATACGGCAATAAGGGTACATGCCAATGCCTCTTTCGATGTAGTGGGAACAAACTGTGTTACCGTTATTGACGGCAGGACCATACAGAATTCAAATGTTTCAGAGTTAAATCCTGAAGAAATAATAGCCTTATCAAATGTTACTATTCACGTACTTCCAAATGGTTATGGCTTTGATCTGGGAAAAAGATCTGTTCAGAAGATAAAATCATAGCTACAAAAATACAACATAAATACAGACTGCATAGTAATCATATTAGGAGGGTTTTACGGTGCAAATTCAAAGCATATATTGCTTTCAAGGAAGAAATATATATAGTCACAAACCGGTAGTGAGAATGATTGTTGATATAGGAGGTTTTGAAGCCGGACCCACAAAGGATATACCCGGCTTTAATAAAAAATTATTGGAGAATTTTCCAGAGATTGCAGAGCATACATGCGGAGTAGGGTATGTAGGAGGTTTTGGAGAACGGCTAATTGAAGGAACTTATATAGGACATGTAGCGGAGCATCTAATAATTGAACTGCAAAACAAGTTAGGCTACAGTGTTAACCATGGAAAAACCAGGCAAATAGGGACAACCTCGAAATACTACGTCATATTTGAATATATTAACGAAGCAGTTGCCGTCGAATGCGGTAAAATAGCTATTGAGATATTAAAAGCCTTTGCTGAAGGCATAGAAATCAATATCAAAGCAATAATGGATAAATTAAGGAAACTTTCTCTTGAAACGGATATGGGACCAAGCACCAAGGCTATTTATAATGCTGCGGTGAAGAGGGGTATTCCTGTGGTAAGGCTCGGTAACAGCAGCATGCTGCGTATGGGTTACGGAAAGGGGATCAGAGCAATAGAAGCATCATTAACCGATAGTTCAAGCTGTATATCTGTAGACCTGGTCTCTGACAAGCAGCTCACTAAAAAAATACTAACAGAGAATAACATACCTGTTCCTTATGGTGTTGTTACACAGACTGTAGAGGAGGCAATTGAGGCTGCCCAAAAAACCGGGTTTCCAATGGTTTTAAAACCCCTTGATTCAAACCAGGGTAAAGGAGTGACAGTTAATATAACTTCTACCGAACAGATAGAAGAGGCCTATGCCGAAGCCAGAAAGTACTCTAAAAAAGTTATGGTGGAAAAACATATTAACGGCAGGGATTACAGAGTGCTTGTGGTTGGAGGACGGGTCAGTGCAGTGGCAGAGAGAAGACCACCAGAGGTGATTGGTGATGGCAGGAGCACTGTTCGGGAGCTTGTAGAAAAGGAAAATGAAAATCCTTTAAGAGGAGAAGACCACGAAAAAGTGTTGACCTATATAAAACTGGATGATATAGCAATTAGATGTCTTGGAGCACAGGGCCTTGCACCGGAGAGTATTCCGGAGCCGGGTCAACCGGTTAAGTTAAGGCAAAACGGTAATCTCAGTACTGGTGGCACAGCGAGAAATTGTACCGAGGATATTCACCCTAAAAATGCACAGTATGCAGTAACAGCGGCCGGTGCGGTTGGACTAGATATTGCAGGAATTGATATCTGTACCAGTGATATATCCCTTCCGATTGATATGAACGGCGGGGCGATAATTGAAGTAAATGCCGCACCGGGGCTCAGGATGCACCTGCATCCGACAGAAGGTGAACCGGTAAATGTAGCGGAAGATATTATTAAAATGATGTATCCCGATAACAGCTGGAATATTCCTATTGTTACCATCACAGGAACAAACGGTAAAACTACGACTACAAGACTTATAAGGCATACTCTTGCCTTGGCTGACCTGACTGTGGGAATGACTTGTACCAGCGGTATATATATTGGAAATGAGTGCATCCAGAAGGGGGATACTACCGGTCCGGTTAGTGCAAGTGTAGTATTGACAAACAAAAAAGTAGAGGCTGCTGTACTGGAAACTGCCAGAGGTGGAATTATTAGAAAAGGACTGGGCTATGATTTGGCCGATGTGGCTGTACTTGTTAATATCAGTGACGACCATCTGGGAATTGACGGTATAGATACCCTGGAGGATTTGGCAAAAACAAAGTCACTGGTGATAGAGGCAGTCAAGCCTGAAGGATATGCTGTTTTGAATGCCGATGACAATATGACTCCATTCGTATTAAAAAGGGTAAGAAGTAAGGTGATATTGTTCGGAAGAACTTTATCAAATCCTTTGTTGAAAAAGCACTGCAAAAACCCGGACAATATTGCATTATACGTTAAGGAAAACTATATCTGGGTAATAAGAAACGGTAAAAAAGAACCTATAATAAGTCTGGACGATATTCCTATAACTTACGGAGGTCTGGTAGATTGTAATATAGAAAACTCTCTGGCGGCTATTTCAGCATTAATAGGCCTTGGTATGCCGATGGAGGTTATCAGAAAAGGAATGAGCACCTTCAGACCGAGTGTAGAACTGAATCCCGGACGATTCAATATATTTGATATGGGCGCCTTCAAGGTAATGATAGATTATAGTCACAATATTGCCGGCTATTCTGCAGTGACCAAATTTATGCAAAAGATGAAGGCGAAACGTCTTGTGGGAATTGTGGGCATGCCCGGAGACAGAATGGATGCAAATATAAGAGAAGTCGGGGAGCTTTGCGCAAGGTATTTTGAGAAAATATATATTAAGGAAGATTTAGACTTAAGAGGAAGGAAAAAAGGAGAAGTTGCGGCAATACTCGAAGAGAGTATATCCGGTGTGGGCTACAAAAAAGAGAATATTGAAGTGATACTAAGTGAGACAGGAGCACTGGAAAAGGCCATGCTGGATGCACAACCCGGGGATTTAATTGTACTATTTTATGAGGAGTTTGACCCGGCAGTTCAGATGATTACCAAATTCAAAAAAGAACAGGATGAGGTTAACCATGTTCTTGAAGGCAGCTTAAAGAGTATTGAAAAGGAAGGCGTCAGCCCAATCAGCCTTGATCTTATTAACAATATTATGACAAAACCTGATATGGTAGAATTCAGAGATATGTAATATAATGAAAGGGGCACGTGCTGTAAAAGATTAAAATATGTTAAGAAACATCCTTTTCGGGATACTCCCGAACAAATTTATATAAAAGTGTTGGAATCTTGACAGTTGGAGAAATTCTCCTTCAAACATTTCTCCAACTGTTTTAACCATTCTTACGCAATTTATATAGGTTGCTTCCAGCATATTTAACTATCATATACACTAATCTGCATTGTTTTGAAACAGCACAGATAAAATATTTTCTTGTAGATTACATTACATGGGGTGCGTTAATGATAGAGGTCTATTATTATGTAAAAGCTGAAGATGTATCGGATATTCTTGATTGCGGGTTAAAGCTGTCTTCATGTTACAACAGGAAGGTAGTTGTAGATGGCGAAGAGATAAGGTGCTTCGCGGGTCTGTTGAATCCCAAGGATAACCCTGAATTATACGGGTCCTCCGAGTTTACCTGCCTGAAAATACAGGTTAAAAATGAGAAGTGTTTTGTTGCAGACAGGTTTTTATATGAAAATGCCTCAGCTCAAAACTCTGAGTTGGAGCTGTACTATAACTCTATAATACCTGTAGAAAAATATATTTTTGGAACTTACAGACTTCCTGAATGCTTAATAACTACTACTATTCTTGCGGGTGATGCGGCCATTCTAGATAAAAGAATGGATTCGCCGGTTATTTATACAAATTCAGAGGAACTATACATACATAATATTTTGCAGGATTTAAGAGAACGGCTTGCAGAATCTGACGATTTTCTTCTATATTACTTTTTTGATAAGCTGGTGGATGAAAAATATCTTGAAAAGCTGGAAAATGTGAAAAAAGGGACTGCAGTTTTTAGGACTACTGCTGGGAGAACCTATTGTATCAAAAAACCAGTACTGACAAATTGGGATGGTGAAAAGACAGTTTGAAAAATTTAATTCTACATAAGCTAAAAGAAAAACAGGTGTATGTTTCGGGGGAAGAACTTAGCAACAGTCTTGGAGTATCACGGACAGCAGTCTGGAAGCATATTAATGAATTGAGGAAGGAAGGCTATATAATTGAATCCTCCTCAAAGAAGGGGTATATGCTTGTGGGTTCTCCAGATATACTGGACAAAAGAGAGCTTGTTATCCGGGAAGGGCAGCAGATAGGCCGAGAACTTTTCCGTTTCGATGAAATAGACTCCACGAACAATTATGCAAAGAAAATGGCCAATGAAGGTTGTCCCCACGGCACTGTAATTGTTGCTGAAAGGCAAACATTGGGCAGAGGCAGAGTGGGTAGACAATGGCAGTCTGATAACAGCAGCGGACTGTGGTTCTCTATTGTGGTCAGACCTGATCTGGAACCTGAAAGAATCCAGATTATAACGCTTGCAGCGGCTATTGCTGTTGTGGAAGGGTTAAGGGAAGAACTGGAAATTAATTGCGGAATCAAATGGCCTAATGATATAATATTAGATAGCAGTAAACTTGGAGGAATACTTACCGAGTTAAGTGCCGAGCCCGGTCATGTTAATTATGTGGTGGTAGGAATCGGTATTAATGTAAATCAGAGCTTGAGCGATTTTGATACTGATTTACAGAATAAGGCTACCTCAATTTATATAAATACCGGAAAGAAATATTCCAGAGTAAGATTACTAGGAAGTATTTTAAGCTCTTTTGAAGAAATATACAGTACGTTCCTTAAAGGAAGGACTGAAGAGATTATTGACAGATGGAACCGATATTCCGTTACCGTAGGAAAAGAAGTAAAAATCGTAAGTAAGGATATCGAATATATTGGAACTGCACAATCCATTGCATCAGATGGTAAACTTGTTGTAAAATGTAAGGATGGGAGAACAATTAACGTTTCGGCGGGAGAAGTTCAGGTAAGAGGTCTGCTGGGGTATACATAGGGTAGAAACATGTGCTATTATTTTAATTGTCGTTAGAAAGCTTAGGAGGAATTAACTAGTGGTTAAAAGGAATGATTACCAAAGAAAGAATTTTTCAAAGGATGGAGTTCAAAATGGTGAGCATGTTAATTCAAACGCTCAGCAGAAGCCCTTTCAAAAGGATGCAGAGGTATCTCACAAGGATAACCATGTAAGAAATAACAGACCTCCAAGAGACAATCAGCAGAGGGAAAACAACAATCAATCACAGAGAAGAGAAAATAGGGATAATCAGGGCAGGGACAATTCTCAAAGAGAGAATAATCAAAATCAACATAAGGAAAACTTCCAGAGAAATTACCATAGAGACAGAGACAATCAGAACAGAGAAGGAAGAGAAAACAGGGAGCCTGTAAGACAGCATTTCCAACGCCCCGCTATAAAACCTCGTGCTGAAGAAACTGTTGCTGATATCACTGCTGACATAAGCAGGATTGAAAAGGAAATAGAACTGGAGTTAAAAGAAATCCGGAGCATAAGGCTTGGAGTTTAACAGGCAAAAACATTTTATTAGTGCGGTGGAGAAATATGATTTTAGTAATAGACGTTGGAAACACACATATCGTTCTTGGTGTTTATGAAAAAACTGAACTTCTGGCTAGCTGGAGACTGAATACCGATTATGAAAGAACTGCTGATGAACTCGGTATGTTTTTGCTTAATTTGTTTGACCATTCAGGTCTGAAGGCCGACAATATTGAGGCAGTTATTATAGCATCAGTTGTGCCTCCGATAATGTATACGCTGGAGCATTCCATAAAAAAATATTTAAAGCTGGAGCCAATGATTGTCGGGCCGGGTACAAAAACCGGAATAAATATCAGATGCCAGAATCCCAAGGAAGTTGGTAGCGACAGAATAGTAAATGCCGTTGCAGGGTACGAACTATATGGCGGTCCGTTGATAATTGTAGACATGGGAACAGCCACTACCTTCTGCGCTATATCTTCCAAAGGTGAATATCTGGGTGGTGTTATTTGCCCGGGGATCAAGATCAGCTTGGAGGCGCTGTTCCAGAAGGCTGCAAAGCTTCCGCGAATAGACCTGATAAAGCCTGAGGGTGTTATTGGTAAGAATACCGTTTCCAGCATGCAGTCGGGCATATTTTATGGATATATTGGACAGGTTGACTATATTGTTAAGCGGATGAAGCAGGAAATGCAGGAGGATGACATAAAGGTCATAGCCACAGGTGGTCTCTCCAGATTTATAGCAGAGGAATCAAGAACCATAAATCATATTAATCCTACTTTATCACTGGAGGGCTTAAGGATAGTCTACGAGAGAAATTAAATATAAACAAATCGATAGGACGGTTTTCGTCCTTTTTTTATAGTCTAGGAAAGTATAATTTTTTGTGCAAAAATGATTATTGCACACAGATAAAGGCGTTTAAGATATATGTGAAAGTTTTCTCAATCTTTCCTCAAACCTGCATGAACTACATATAATTAGCTATAGAAGAAAACATTGTATACAGATCGATTAAAAGTGTATAAAAATTTAAGCTTGGGCTAAAATATTAAATGTAATCTCAAAAAATAGCGATTTTTGGCAACAAAATATATTAAAACCATGATTTTTATGTTTGTAAGTTAATACAAGTTGTGATACGCTAATAGCAATTGCGAAAAAAATGGAGGGAATTTGTATGGGATATAAGGTAGCTATAATTGGAGCGGGATTTGTTGGAGCATCAGCAGCTTACGCTATGTCTATTAACAATTTGGTTTCAGAGTTGGTATTAATTGATGTAAACAAGGAAAAAGCTTACGGAGAAGCTCTAGATATTAGCCATGGCTTATCATTTGCAGGTCACATGAATGTATACTCTGGTGATTATGCTGATGTTAAGGATTGTGATGTAATAGTTGTAACTGCAGGTGCAGCTAGAAAGCCGGGCGAAACTCGTTTGGATCTTGCTAAGAAAAACACTTCAATAATGAAGAGCATTGTTACAGAACTTATGAAGTATTACAATAAGGGAGTAATTGTAAGTGTATCAAACCCAGTTGACGTTTTGGCATACATGACACAGAAGTGGTCAGGATTACCTGCAAGCAAGGTTATCGGATCAGGTACAGTACTTGACAGTGCTAGATTCAGAACTCATATCAGTAAGGCTTTGGGCGTAGACATAGCTAACGTTCACGGTTATATCATGGGTGAGCACGGTGATTCACAGCTTCCTGTATGGAGCCAGACTCATATTGCAGGAACCCAGTTTGATGCTTATATTAAAGCTAACGGCTTAAACATAAATAAAGACGAACTCTTTAATGAAGTTAAAGCTGCAGGTGCTACAATCATTAAGAATAAGGGAGCAACTTACTACGGTATAGCTCTTTCAATTAACAGAATAGTTGAATCAATCCTGAAAGACTTCAACACTATTATGCCTGTTGGTACTGTTCTTGACGGACAATACGGAGTAAAGGACGTACTGTTAAACGTTCCAACAATAGTTGGTGGCAGCGGAGCTGAAAAGGTTCTCGAATTAGATATCTCTGACGCAGAATTACAACTTTTGAGAGAATCTGCAGAAAAAGTTAAGGCAGTAATTAATGAAGTTAAGGATATCTAATCAGTAACTGACTGAAAATGTCGAAAAGTTTTTTATAAAAAACAAGAAATAACTTGTGAAACTTTTCACAATAGTGTAGAATGGATAAGGAACAGATAAATGATACTCAGTTATTGTTTGTTTGTTCCTTATAACGCATAAGTAAGTTTAAAGTATTTAAGATTTATTAATTAATCGTCTGGAGGATAAAAAAATGGGTACTATTTACGAAGATTCACTTAAGGCGCACGAAGAGTGGGCAGGCAAAATAGAAGTAATATGCAAGGCTCCTTTAAAGGACAAGAGAGATCTTTCGCTTGCATATTCACCAGGAGTTGCTCAGCCATGTCTTGAGATTCAAAAAGATGTTGAGAATTCATACAAATACACAAGAAGACACAACATGGTAGCAGTTATCACTGACGGTACAGCTGTATTAGGTTTGGGAGACATCGGACCAGAAGCAGGTATGCCTGTTATGGAAGGTAAATGCTGTCTGTTTAAAACTTTTGGAGATGTTGATGCATTCCCACTTTGTATCAAATCAAAAGATGTTGATACAATAGTTGAAACTATTAAGTTGCTCTCAGGCAGCTTTGGTGGCGTAAATTTAGAAGATATCGCTGCTCCAAGATGCTTTGAAATAGAAGAAAGATTAAAGAAGGAAACAGATATTCCGATATTCCATGATGACCAGCATGGTACTGCAATAGTTACTGCTGCAGGACTTATCAATGCATTGAAAGTTGTTAACAAAAACATGGAAGATATATCAATAGTTGTAAATGGCGCAGGTGCTGCCGCTATAGCTATTACTAAGCTCCTCTTCTCAATGGGTCTCAGAAAAGTTGTTCTTTGTGATACTAAGGGCGTTATCTATGAAGGCAGAGACAACCTCAATACAATTAAGGCTGAAATGGCTAAGATTACCAACCTCGAGGGAAAGAGAGGTTCATTGAAGGATGTTATGGTTGGAGCAGACGTATTTATCGGAGTATCAGCTGCTAACCAGGTTACAAAGGAAATGGTTAAGTCAATGGCAAAGGATCCAATAATCTTTGCTCAAGCAAACCCAACTCCTGAAATTATGCCTGAAGATGCTCTTGAAGCTGGTGCTGCTGTTGTTGGTACAGGCCGTTCAGATTATCCGAACCAGGTTAACAATGTTCTTGCATTCCCAGGTATCTTTAGAGGTACTTTCGATGTAGGCGCTCGTGAAATAAATGATGAAATGAAGATCGCTGCTGCTTACGCAATAGCAGGTCTCGTTAGTGATTCAGAAAGAAATGCTGAATATGTAATCCCGGCTCCATTTGATCCAAGAGTGTCAAAAGAAGTTGCAGCAGCAGTTGCTGAAGCAGCAAGAAAGACTGGAGTTGCAAGAAAGTAATTTTTTAATTAAAGATAGAATAAAAATAAAAGGCTTCTGCAAATTATTTTCTTTATTTGCAGAAGCCTTTGTTTTGATTATTGTTGAAACTGTATCCAAGCAATATCAATGTTACTGCCCGGGAGGAAAATCAGGGATATCGTTTTTTTACCTGTAATGGTTTCACCAAGAGGAAATACCGTACTGGTGTAATCCTGTGAACCCCCGGCAAATACCATTCTCTGGATTTTCTCATCTCCTTCTGTAAATACAAAATGAATTGAGTTGACTGGAGTTCCTGATCTCCAGCATAATGAGACACTGCTTGTGCCAGTATCTCCAAAGTCCATATTTTCATATATAATTGATACGTTGTTTCCGATACTTTCAATTGCATTACCATTAACGGTGAAGGTATCTCCGTATATAGTGTCATATTCGGAGGCTGCGAGCCTCTGATAAGCTTTGTTGTATGTTCTGAAGATAAACCCCTTTATATGGACCTTATTCCGGAATACCAGACACAAGGTGGTTACCCCGCGAATACGGCGAGGCAGCTTGTAGGTCACCTCCTGATAGGTGTTCCAGACAGATCCTTTGTCGTAGGTGACAGTACAAAGACGATCTCCATTTTCCAAAGGCATACCCTCCCATATTTCAAAGGTGAAGGGCTCTTTTTCCAACGGGAACAGCGGTAAAGTGATTTCATCGGAACCATAATCTCCAAAATCTACATCTTTAAAACCTAAGTGGCTTTCTCCATGACGAAGGGTAGCAACACCCCTTTCATTTCCGCTGGTCAGTTCTACGTTGCTTGAATTGTACAAACCGGCAGATACAAACTTGTAGGGATCTATAAAGGCTTTCCCAATGCCTGTAATGCTGATGGCTTGCTGAGAAATAATGGACAAATGCTCAAGGCCATTCTTTGCTCCGCAACGGACAAAAACGTCACCATCACCTTTGGGGATAACCGTTGCGCTTCTTCCATCCTCTGAAATACTAAGACTTCCAAGAGGGCTGTCAATACCAGCCGCATCGGTCAACCGCCAGTACAGGTCGCTGTAGGTTGCATTTTCAGGATATATATTAGCTATAACAGAATAACCGTACACCGATAACTCAATTTTCCGTATCGGAATAACACTGTCATCCAATGTGGCAGTAACACGAGGGCGGCTTGAATTATGAGCTTTGACAATGCCTAGAAGTCTGCCGTTGAAAAGTCTTTTGCTGTCAGTCCTATACTGGTCATAATCAGTAGAGTCACCATTGTCTAATGACAAAAGCGTGCCGCCCTCAACTGTAACCCTAACCCTGGAGTTGGCGTTCTCAACAGTATTACCCTTTTCATCCACTGCAATAATGGTAACAAACACCAGCTCGCCGAAGGTGTCATATTGTAAATGAAGATTTCTCACGTCTTCAAAGGAATGCTTGGACTCTTCAGCGATTACTTTACCGTTTTCATCATAAGCGACTGCACGCAATGTTCCCGGACTGTAGGGGAGTTGCCAGTTCGCAATAAAACGGTCATCCAGGGTAACTATTCCTTTACTTACATTGTTAAAAAACAACTCAATTCTTGGAGCATTTGAACAAACCCGTATGTCTATAAGCTGACCGGGTGAAAAGTCCCAATAGGGAAAGACGTGTATCATCGGTGCCTCTTGATAATTGGTCCAGGCCGCCTGAAAAACATAATAGGAATCCTTAGGGAAACCTGCAGTGTCAATGTGTCCTAGATAAGAATTCTTGGTGTGGTAAGGAGTTGGTTCTCCAAGGTGATCCTGTCCGACCCATATGAACTGACCCAGAGAATAGGGCGTATTCAGGTCGGTGCTTATACAGGTTTCAACATTTTTTGCACCCCAGCTGGTAGTACTATTGCCAAGGGCCGAGCACTGCAAGTCATCATCAGCTAAAATTGATTTATTGAGAGGAAAGTGATATACACCACGGCTCTGTACTGTAGAACAGGTCTCGCTGCCATAAATAATCCAGTCAGGATGCAACGCATGGTGGTTTTCATACAACGCCTCACCATAATTATATCCGATAAGCTTTATTATATCTGCGCACTTCTGAGTATTTTCCCAAGACATATAATTGGAACAAAGGGTAACCGGTGCGTGTCCATTATAGTCATGGGTTTTAACCATTGAAATGAGTCGTTGCATAATTTCTGCCCCGGTTACGGCATCCAGGTGAGTATCATGAATTTCATTGCCTATACTCCATATGATGATTGATGGGTGATTTCTATCACGGCGTATCCAGGATGCCACATCCTTTTCAATCCAGTCCTCGAAAAAGCGAGAATAGTCGTAAGTATTTTTAGGCTGCTTCCACATATCCAGGATCTCAGACATTACAAGAAAGCCCATCTCATCAGCAATATCCATAAATACTTTTGCAGGAGGGTTATGGGCAGTCCGAAGAGCATTCACCCCCATATTTCTAAGAAGAGTAAATTGCCTTCTGATAGCATCGGGATGTACAGCTGCCCCAAGTGAACCTAAATCATGATGAAGACAAACGCCCTTTATTTTGACATGCCTTCCGTTAAGGAAAAACCCCCTATCACTCGAAAAGTCTATTGTCCGGAAGCCAAAGCTAGTATACTCGGTATCCGTTATAATACCATCAACAATCAGCTCGGAACGCAATGTGTATAGATGTGGGTTCTCGATATCCCATGCAATAATCTCGTTATCGGCTGCAAGCAGTGTGTGCTTTACTTCGTAGGGCTTACCCAAAGTCTCCACCTCGGAATCCACTTCATAAAACCAATGGTTATCACGCTTGCCTGTGGTAATGTAAATGCCATCAGAAACAAAATGGCAGGCGTTCTTGACTTTTAAGTATACATCCCTGTAGATTCCTGCACCGGTGTACCAGCGTGAGCAGGGTGCCTTATAGTCAACCTTCATTAATATTGTATTGCTATCGCCTTTATGTAGAAAGTCAGTAATATCAAATTCAAAGGCAGTGTAACCATACTTCCATTGGCCGATACACCTGTTGTTAACATAGAGTGTGCTGTCCATATAAACTCCATCGAATCGTAGAAAAAGGCGTTGTCCTTCTTTAAGAAAGCTTGTATCAAGCTCTCGCCTGTACCAGCCAATCCCACTCTCATGCAGATTATTGACATCAGAAATCAACCAGTCATGAGGCAGTTCTACCGGAAGAAAGTTAACAGGCTCTCCCTTGGTAAACTGCCAACCATCATTAAACAGTTTCATATTAGATAGTTTCATATTAATCCCTCACTCCTCCGCTGTCGTTGGCGGCACAAATATTAATGACGATTATTTGAGAATACTTGCATGTGCCTTTTCCTTTGAATCAGGAACTTCCCGCACAGAACTCCGGACTTGCAACTTCGGAGGGAACAGAACGCCTGTTCCCTCGACACCATTTATTATTGACAATAGAAGACTGGCAGCAGCTTGACCCAATTCTTCAGAAGGATGTTCTATGCTGGTAAGTGAGCTGATTTTTGCCAGCTCCGAATTATCTATACCAATTACAGACAGGTCCTCTGGTACATTTTTACCAATTTGGCGCAAATGATCAATTAATGTCAGTGCCAAGTGGTCATTAAAGCACATCGCTGCGGTAGAGGTGTTCAAAGATTCCATAAATGAACTTCCGTTGAGTACTTGATTTAAAGTCTCCTTTGAATACCAGAAAATACGTTCTTCCTGGATGGGGATGCCGTATTCGATAAGTGCCTTAGCATAGCCCAGATAACGTAAATGTCCTTGACGATTGATGTGGGAAAAGATTCCAGAGATATTCCTGTGACCTTTACTAAGAAGATGCTGTGTTGCCATATACCCTGCTGCTACATCATCCAGCGCTACAAACGGAACTGACAGCTCAGAATAATAGGAATCAATAAAAACAATAGGAATCCCGCTTTGCATAATTGTATGATATAAATCAAGATTCGCACATGGTAACGCACTTCTGGTCGGGACGATAATAAGTCCGTCTACCTGGCGTTCCAGCATGAACTGCAGTGATCTGGATTCCATACCCACTAAATTGTTAGTTGATGATAACTGTACGGCATATCCACCTTTTGAAAGAACATTTTCTACACCTCGAACAATACTGGGAAATATATAGTTATCCAGATAAGTTGAGATTATTCCTACAGTCATTGAGCGGCCTCCGGTTTTAACAAAGGAACGTTGCTTTAGACCTGAAATATAGGTGCCGCTGCCTTGGACCCGTGTAATAAGGCCTTGATCCTCCAAAACGTCAAGTGCACGCCGTACAGTTTGACGAGATACATTAAACTTCTCTCCTAGTTCAGTCTCTGACAGGAATTTGTCATTTATCTTAAATACTTCATTTTTTACCTGCATTTTCGTCCATTCAACAATATCCATATATTTAGGGGTGGAAATCATTAATAAACCTCGCTCTCAAATTCCGTTATTGATATTTACTAATAGTCCTTACTAACGGAAGTAAATTTGCTTAGAAATATTTTAATACTATAAAGGTATTATATATTGTAAGTACAAGTATGTAAAGTTGTAATTACAAGTTGTACAGCTCAGGTCTTTAGAAAAGTAGAGACACTTATAAATTGGATGTATCATTAGCACAGTTATATATGTACATTTTTGAACATATTTATAAGTATTACTTATGGAAAACAAATAAATTTGCCAGCTTAAGTTATATTAAGGTATAAAATATTTACCTCTCTATACCATTTTAACTTGTACTGTAATTTGATACAAGTAGTATGGAATAGATTCAACCAGTATTAGGGTAATTACAATAAAATACTTAACTAGATATAAGTGTTTATACAACACAGCAATTTTTACAAGTCAAATGACAATATAAACATATTATTTGCTTTATGAAATTGATATTATCAGATACAGAAGGGGTTAAGATAGGCTATATTTAGGGGGTGTTAAGTTGTTAAATAAATTTTTTATACCTACAAAGATTACTGTGTATAGGTCTTAGGCTAAATTTGCAAAAGATGCTCCTGACTATAATTAATTTCGCCAAGTAACAGCAATACAAATATAAAAAATATAGTAAATTTGAATAAATCTGTTAAAACAGATTTTCCTGTGTATACATCACTACTAAGGATAAAAGCTTATCCTGCTCATTAAAAGTTTGCTTAAAAATATTTCTAAATATCACCTGTATACAAAAGAAATAAAGAATGGCTTATCTTTACTGCTATCCATTGAATGTATCAATGGTTGTGGGAACGATTGTGCTGGCTGTCCAAAATAAAAATAAAAGAAAAGGGGTGCCACCTTTGTCGGGAAATACACAGAAACTAACTAATTATTTAAAACGCTATTGGACGCTCTATCTGCTGCTTACCATACCTGTTGCTTACTTCCTTGTTTTCCGTTACATACCGATGACCTATATACAAATAGCATTCAAGAAGTATAGTATCATTCAAAGCGCTTGGGAAATGCCCTGGGCTGATAACAATGGGATGGAGTACTTTATCAAGGCTTTTTCAAACGCTGACTTCCTTTACGCATTGCGTAACACCATTATGCTTAACCTCCTTGATTTAGTGGTAGGATTTCCTGCTCCCATAATATTGGCATTATTGCTGAACGAGCTGACGTTCGCAAGGTTTAAGCGTGTCACCCAGACAATCGCTTACATGCCGCACTTCCTGTCCTGGATCATAATCTCAGGTATTGCTTTACAGCTCTTCGCGCCAAGTACAGGCCTTGTAAATATTATGCTGAACGGTCTGGGGCTTGAATCAGTTCCGTTCCTTAATGAACCTAAACATTGGGTGGCGACTTACATTCTCCTTGGGGTTTGGCAAAGTGTGGGCTGGAATTCAATTATTTACCTTGCTGCATTAACAGGTATAAATCCTGAGTTGTACGAGGCGGCTTCAATTGATGGAGCCGGACGCTTCAAAAAAATATGGTATGTAACATTGCCGGGCTTGCGTTCAACTATCATTGTTCTGCTCATTATGAATTTGGGACGTATACTGGGTAGTGAGTTTGATAGACCTTTTGCTCTTAAAAATGCTTTAGTTGATAACGTTTCCAACGTTATTGCCACATTCGTTTATACCAACGGTATCCGTGGGCTTCAATTTTCATTAACTACAGCGGTAGGGCTATTTCAGTCTGTAGTCTGTGTTATTTTCCTTATAGGGGCAAATTCTCTTGCCAAGAAGTTTGGTGAGCGGGGAATTTGGTAAAGAATATAACATTTTATTAAGGAGGATATACAGAATGATTAAATCAAAAAGTACAAAAATGGGGGATTTGATAATAGCGTTTTTATGCTTCCTTGTTATTTTAGTTTGTCTTTTACCGCTGATTAACGTTTTATCACGTTCCCTAAGTTCAGCGGAAGCTCTTATACGAGGTGAGGTTACACTCTGGCCCAAAGGACTCAACTTTGATTCCTACAGATTGGTTTTTAACGATAGCAAATACGTAGTTTCACTTGGTTGGACTGCTATATTGACAGTTATTTGTACAATAGTGTCCATGGTAATGACAACAATATGTGCCTTTCCGTTGACTTACGACAAACTTAAAGGGCGAAAGGTTATAAACACATTAATTATTTTTACAATGTATTTCAACGCTGGTACAATACCCAACTATCTGCTGCTAAAGGATATGGACCTAATAAATAAGCCGTTGGTACTCATAATCCCTGGCTGTTTGAGTGTATTCAATATGATCATCATGCGCAGTTTCCTGTATGGTATACCTGAAAGCTTGCGCGAATCGGCCGAAATAGACGGAGCAGGCCCTATCAGAACTCTTATCAATATTTACTTGCCTCTGTCAACTTCTGTAATTGCAACCCTTTCGCTATTTTATGCCGTAGGACGTTGGAACGGCTTCTCGGATGCACTGATGTACATGAACGACAGAAAATATTACCCTATTCAGCTGTTGCTTTACAACATTATTAATAATGTTTCAAGTATAGAAGTTTCATCTCAGGAGGGTTTTACCAAGCCTGGGTTGTCAGATGGTCTTAAGGCGGCAACAGTTATGTTCGCCACCGTACCAATCCTAATGGTTTATCCGTGGCTGCAGAGATACTTTATCACTGGTGTGACCATAGGTGCGGTAAAAGGTTAAATTAGTTCCTTAGACATTATATGTCTAAATATATAAAAGGAGGATTATCATGAAAAAAGTTCTTTTAGTTTTACTGGCTTGCCTTCTAGTGGTTAATTTGGCAGCCTGCGGCTCCGGCTCAGATGATACAGCTTCTAACTCTTCAGCTGCAAATTCGTCTGTTACTGGTGACAGTGCCACTTCAAGCAGCGCTGCACAAGGCTTACCCGGAAGATTTGAAGAAACCAAGAAAATTACTGTAGAAGTATTTGACCGTGCTGTTGATGGTGGTACTAAGGCAGAAGACAATTTTTACACCAATTATATCAAAGAGGGAATGCTACGCGACTATAATGTAGAGGTTACATTTGTTCCAGTACCTCGATGGACAGAGGTAGAACAGATGAATAATCTGCTTGCTGCAGGAACTGCACCTGATGTTTGCCTTACATATAGCTACCCTACTGTCCAGACTTACGCTAATATGGGTGGTATACTTGACCTGGCTCCAATTCTCGATAGCAATAAGCAGTTTCTCCCTGACCTATGGACTGTTCTTGGAGACGAGAACATATATGCAAATAAGACTCCAGACAAAGGTAATTTATGGGCTATGGAATCAAAGCTTTTCCATAATAAGCGTATAAATACTTTTGTTCGTGAAGATTGGTTAAAGAAGCTCAATATCGCTGAACCTACATCACTTGAAGAGTATGATTCTATGTTAAAAGCATTTAAGGCCAACGCATCTACTATACTTGGTGCTAATGCTGACAAGATGATTCCTTTCTTGCTGAGTGTAGATGTCGGTTGGACAGCGGGTTCATTAGTACAATCATTCTTCCCAAATAATTATACAGATTCAGAAGAAACTTATTACGTAAATAGTTTTGACGATAGACACCTGTTACGTCCAGGATTTAAAGATGGTATAAAGAAGCTTAATGAATGGTATAATGCTGGTCTGGTGTGGAAAGATTTTCCATTATATCCAGCAGGTGACAAGAATATAGATAACCAAATGAAGGCAGGCTATGTTGGTTCATTCATACATAACTGGGACTACCCTTACCGTAATGGAGCTGACAGTATCGACGCTAATATTAAAAAGTTAGTTGGACCGGATGCTGCATATATCGCAGTTGATTGTTTCAAAAATGACGCTGGAGTTTACAAGAAGTATCTCAGCCCACCGATTGACCGTAAGATATTCTTCCCTTCAACAAATAAAGAGCCAGTGGCTTCACTTTTGTATCTTAACTGGATTAGTAAGCTCGAAAACCGTAAATTCCTCCAGATTGGTGAAGAGGGCGTTACACATGAGAAACAGGCTGACGGTTCTGTGAAGAGCCTCGCAGTTACTGGAGAAAAATTCATGAATTCCCCGCTCAACATAGATTATACTATGACAATTAATGGTTTAGACATTGGTGACCCAGTATTGAATGTAAAGTCCGTTGCATTAGGTTACGCAGGTGTTGATGCAAAATATATTGAAAAAGCGTTTGATTTGACAAGCAAAGATGCATATGTTAGTAAGCACGTTAACGTTGGAGATGTTAAGGCTGAAGAAGGAATGGGTCCTGCTCTGAAAGAAAAACGCGATAATATGTTGGTTCAGTCTGTAACTGCAAAGCCTGATAAATTCGACACAACATTTGACACAGGTTTTAAGGATTGGCTTGCTTCAGGTGGTCAGGCTATAATTGACGAACGTACAGTATTATATGCAAAGTATTTCAAGAAATAATTATTTACAAAGCATCTACAAGCTAGCAAAGTAATATAATACCCTGTAAGGTGAACACTATGTTTACTTTACAGGGTGTTTTATATTTTGTTTGATTTTTCATATATGATTAGGTTACTTCTAAGTTTCCTGATTATAACTGGAAAAGAAGTGTTTGGGAGTGACACCGTATTCTTTTTTAAATGCTCTGAAGAAGTTCGAGTAATCACCGAAACCACATTGCTTGAACACGTCGGTTATGGGCATTCCCTGAAGAATGAGCTCCTTTGCAAGAATGAGCTTTTTCTGTATTATGTATTTATGAATAGTAGTTCCGGAATGCTTCTTGAACTCCCTGAGCAAATGATATTTACTGAGAAAAACATGCTCAGACAAGCTGTCTATCGTCAGCTCCTCATCAATATGGTTATTAATGTATTCCATAATATCCATAATCATGGTACTCTTTTTAACGTCGGCGTCGGGCTTTATGTTATTGTGCTGTAAAGCCATATTTATTTGGACAAAAAGCTCTATAAAATAAGCTTTGTATAAGATATCACTGCCTATACCGTGATAATTCTCAATAGAAATAAGCTTGTGGAGAATTGTTCGAATATTCTGCTGCAGATCCAAGGATAATCTAATTACGTTGTCTTTTTTTAAATAGAAACAGGAAGCTAAATCAGTGATGTCAGTTGACAGACTATTCATGAAATTCTTATCAATCCATAGAACAATTCGCTCATACGGAATAGTGTGGTCTTTAACAACCAGCTGATGAAGCTCTGTAGTATTAACCAGTACAATGTCTCCAGGCTTCAGGGTGTAGGTTTTTCCTTCAATATAGTAGCTTACATTACCCGATATAAAGAAAAAGCACTCATAAAAATCATGGTGATGAAGAGAGACCTTTTCCAGCTTTATATCTGAATAATAGAATATTTCATATTCTTTTGCATGCATTTGCTGACGGGTTTGATAAGCATGGTACCTCTTTTTCATATACACCTCAATATATCAAATAAAAACAATTAGCCTGTATATTTTGAAGTCATTTTATCATAGCAATTATTGCAAGTCAAACGGCAATATAAACATATTAGTGCCTAAAAGTGAACAGTATAATTTACTTATGTAAAATCGTTGAGACTTTTACTCTGAAAGTATTTTTAATGTTAGGCTACTTTGCGATATAATATAATAGTAATAATAGAATATATTAGCAAAAAATGCTGTTTTTAAATAGTAAGTTAACATGACTTTCACGCAGCGAAAAGCCACAACGTGTCTTCTCATTAATACTTGTGTATGCGCTATGGCGTAGATGGGAGAAAAAATGAAAAATGCAATGGATGCCCAATCACCAAAGAGGCAGCTTGCTTTACCGAAATTGATAAGTGACGGTATGGTGCTTCAGAGAGATGCAGATGTCAGAATATGGGGGTGGGCCGAACCCGGAGAGTCAATAACCGTAGAGTTTATAGATAAGCAATATAGTACCGAGGCAACTCCCGAGGGTAACTGGGAGGTAATACTCCAGAATTTGAAGGCCGGTGGCCCATTTGATATGGAAATCAAAGCTATTTCGGGTCAAATTACTATCAGAGACATTTTAATAGGTGAAGTTTGGGTGTGTACAGGACAGTCAAATATGGAATTGCCAATGGCTAGAGTTAAGGATCAGTACCCCGATGAAATGGTTAACTGTGAAAATCCTCTTATAAGAACGTTTAATGTAGCTATGAGATACGGCTTCAATGAACCATACAAGGATTTAAATGAGGGCAGCTGGATATCATCCAATCAGCAAACAATCTCAGAGTTTTCTGCAGTGGGATACTTTTTTGCCAAGGCCTTATTTCAAAGGCACCATATACCGGTTGGTTTCATTAAAGCAGCCATAGGCGGTTCTCCCATAGAGTCATGGATCAGTGAGGAAGCCTTAAAAACCTATCCTGATATTATGCAAATCTTACAGCCCTACAAGGACGATAGCTATGTAGATAAAATATTAGAAATAGATGGAGCTCTAACTACTGCATGGTTTGACAGCCTGAATAAGAACGATGCAGGATTGAATTCTGATGTACCTTGGTACTCTGAAGAACTTAATACCTATAAATGGTCAACGATGAACTGGCCTGCCAACTTTGAGAAAGAAGGTCTTAGAAATTTCAATGGCGCTGTTTGGCTCAGAAAAGAGATAGATGTACCTGAAGGTATGGCAAATAAACCTGTCAAACTCTGGCTGGGAAGGATAGTAGACAGTGATAAGACATATGTAAATGGTGAGTTTGTTGGGGAATTTACATATCAGTATCCTCCGAGAAAGTATGATATACCGGCGGGCTTGCTAAAAAAAGGGAAAAATCTTATTACAGTTAGAATTGTATGCAATAATGGGATTGGTGAGGTCATTTCCGGCAAGCCCTATAAACTTTTTACAGAAGACAGCTCCATAGATTTAACAGGTGAGTGGAAGTATATGATAGGCACCTCCTGCGGTCCTTTGCCTGATACAACCTTTATTCAGTGGCAGCCCGCAGGTTTGTACAATGGTATGTTGGCACCTTTAACTAACTACACTGTAAAGGGAGCGCTATGGTATCAAGGAGAATCAAATACCTCCAGACCTTTTGAGTATTTAAGCCTGATGAAGACCCTTGTTGAAGACTGGAGAAAAAGGTGGAACCAAAGCAATTTTCCCTTCATCTTTGTTCAGCTGCCGAATTACAGTATTCCAGATATTCAGCCTGCTGAAAGCCAATGGGCTGAACTTCGTGAGGCTCAGCTTCTATCTCTGGAAATACCAGATACAGCTATGGCAATTGCTATAGACTTGGGTGAGTGGAACGATATACATCCTCTGAGAAAAAAAGAGGTGGGTGAAAGGTTGGCTCTGGCTGCGATAAATACGGCTTATGGCGAGAAGGTTACAGCTTCAGGGCCCATATACAGCAATATGGAGATAGCCGGCAACAAAATAGCCATCAGCTTTATAAATACCGGAGGCGAATTAAAGACTGGAGACGGAGCAGAGTTAAAGCATTTTGCAATTGCGGGCAGCGATAAGATATTTCTATGGGCAAAAGCAAAAATAGAAGGCGAGAAGGTTATTGTGTGGAATGAAAATATTGCAGAGCCTAAATCGGTGAGATATGCCTGGGCAACCAATCCTGAAGGGGCCAATCTGGTAAATTCAGAAGGACTGCCCGCTTCGCCGTTCAGAACCGACGTTTAGAACCAATAAAGAAATCTTCTGACTCTAAGGCATATTAATACTAATATGGAGAAAACTGATGAAGCTAAATAAAAGCAGTTTAAAAGATATATTTTGGCAAAGGGCAGGTATTGAAATTCCCGGGTTCGAGCTGGAGGAGATGCTGGTAAAAACACGACAGGAACCTGTCTGGCTGCACTTTGGTATAGGAAACATATTCAGGGGCTTTATCGCAGAATTGCAGCAGAAGCTATTGGAAACAGGAAAAGCCGACAGGGGAATAATTGCTGTAGCCCCAAATGACAATACAATGATCAATGAGATATATAAACCGGCAGACAATCTGACTATTTTAGTACATCTTCTTCCTGACGGAGGGCTGAATAAAAAAATTGTTGCCAGTGTAGCTGAGAGTCTCGTGGGAAGTCCGGAGGATGTTTCAGACTGGAGGCGGCTAAAAGAAATATTCAGTGAAAGGTCACTGCAGATGGTGAGCTTTACAGTAACTGAAAAGGGTTATGGTTTAACAGACATTTCAGGTGAATTTCAGCCTGACGTTAAAGAGGATATCCAAAAGGGACCAGAAAAGCCTAAAAGTCTGATGGCAAAAATTGCTTCACTGTTATACGGCAGATACAAGGCCGGGCAACTTCCCATTGCATTGGTCAGTATGGATAACTGCTCGCATAACGGGGATATTCTTAAAAGATCAATTAAGCTGCTTATAGAAAATTGGGTTCAAGAAGGGTTCGTAGAGGAAGGTTATCTTGATTATATTGAAGATGAATCCAGGGTTTCATTTCCTTGCACAATGATAGACAAAATAACCCCCAGACCCTCCGAAACAGTTGAGAGAGACCTTGTAGAAGCAGGCATAGAGGGTACTAAAATAATATGTACCTCAAGAAGTTCTTATGTATCCCAGTTTGTTAATACCGAGAAACCGCAATACCTTGTTGTGGAGGAGAAATTCCCCAACGGACGTCCACCTCTGGAAGCAGCAGGAGTATATTTTACTGATAAGGCTACAGTAGATAAGGTGGATAAAATGAAGGTCACCACCTGTTTAAATCCTCTGCATACTGCGCTTGCCATCTTTGGTTGTCTGTTGGGCTATAATCTGATAGCAGACGAAATGAAGGATGAGCAGCTTAAAAAACTTGTTGAGAGAATCGGCTATGACGAAGGTATGCCGGTAGTGGTAAATCCGGGTATAATCAACCCGGCCGAGTTTATAGAGGAAGTGTTGAGGAAAAGACTTCCCAACCCGTTTATTCCGGATACACCACAGAGGATAGCCTGTGATACTTCACAGAAAATACCCATCCGATTTGGTGAAACCATAAAAACTTACTATAACCACCCGACGCTTGATGCTAAAGAGTTAATATTTATTCCGCTGACAATTGCGGGATGGTGCAGATATCTGATGGGCGTTGATGATGAAGGTAATAAAATGGAACTCAGCCCCGATCCCTTACTTAATGAACTGAAAATCTATGTTCAAGGGGTAAGGCTTGGGGAACCTGGTTCAGCAGAGGATTCCTTGAAGCCCCTGCTTTCAAATGAGAGAATCTTCGGTATCAATCTTTATGAAGTCGGTTTGGGGAATAAGATAGAAGGCTTCTTTAAAGAGATGCTGGCAGGAAGACATGCAGTAAGAATAGTACTTGAAAAGTACGTGAATTAGGATAGAAGTATTATAGATTGCATAATAAGAGAGTTTACCAGATTAAAAGTAAAAATAGATTATTTGCTAAAAACAAATAAATCGAGGAGATGATATTCTTGAAGATAACGTTCAGATGGTTCGGAGAAAAGGACGATAGCGTTAAACTGGAGCAGATCAAGCAGATTCCGGGTATTACCGGAGTGGTTGGAGCACTGTACGATGTACCTGTAGGTGAGGTCTGGCCCATGGAAAAAATTTCGGCTCTTAAAGACACAGTTGAGAAGGCCGGTCTTGAGCTGGAGGTAATAGAGAGTGTAAATATTCATGAGGATATCAAGCTTGGCCTGCCTTCAAGAGAACGATTTATTGAAAATTACAAGCAGTGTATTAGAAACTTGGGTAAAGCAGGAGTTAAGGTCATCTGCTACAACTTTATGCCGGTATTCGACTGGCTCAGGTCCGAATTGGCCCATAAGCTTGCTGACGGCTCTGAGGCACTTTTCTATGACCACAATGTTGTAAAGGATATAGACCCGATTAGGCTGGTTGAAGATATGGCTACAAATTCAAACGGTTTTATACTTCCGGGCTGGGAGCCTGAAAGATTGGCAGAGCTGAAGGATACTCTTGAAAAATATAAGAGTGTGGATGAGGAAAAGCTGTTTGAAAATCTAAAATATTTCCTTGAAAACATTATACCGGTATGCGAGGAGGTCGATGTAAAAATGGCAATACATCCCGATGATCCGCCGTGGTCACTGTTTGGCCTGCCGAGAATAGTGACCTCCAGAGAGAACCTGGACAGACTGGTAAAGCTGGTAGACAGTCCTTATAATGGCTTGACTCTTTGCAGTGGTTCACTCGGGGCAAATCCAGCCAATGACATCCCTGAAATTATTAGACATTTTGGAAGAATGGGCAAAATCCATTTCGGACATGTAAGAAACGTCAAGTTTATTGGAGATAAGGTTTTTCATGAGAGTTCACATCTGTCATCAGATGGTTCGCTTGACCTGTTTGAAATCATGAAAGCGTACCACGACATTGAATTCAAGGGGTACATTCGTCCTGATCACGGCAGAATGATATGGGGAGAAAAGGCCAGACCCGGCTACGGTTTATATGACAGAGCTTTAGGAATAACTTATTTAAATGGACTTTGGGAAGCTATGACAAAGCTTAAAAGATATAACAAATGTTAGAAAGCTGTAAGCAACCTTTATATCAGATTAGCGTGAAAAATACATATAGAAGGAAATACAATCCGGGAGGAAGCATATGAGCGAATATACGGTTTCAACCAGGCCAAAAAGCACTTCCATGTACAGGTGCTGGATAAAATATTATAAGCTTAAAAACAAAACATTATTAAATGATTATAAAAATCTGTTTAAGGAAATTTCTGTTGGTGAAAACACAATAATTATTCAGAATGCTGTTGAGGAGCTAAAGAAAGGTTTAGCTGGAATTCTTGGAATAAAGCCTATTGTTTCGGAGGGCTCATCAGAGTCAGCCGGACTGCTTCTGGGTACTCTTACCGGGAATAAGGAACTTGAAGGGTTGGTTGAAAAGGAGAAAGGCCTGCTGGAGGAAGAGGGCTTTATTATAAAGCTTATAACTGAAAAGAACAGCAAAAGGCTGCTGATTGCCGGAAAAACCGGTAACGGGTTGCTGTACGGGGTATTCAGCTTGCTAAGGCTGATTCAGGCTGAAACAGCTGTAGATGCTCTTCCGAGGATTGAGAATCCTGTCAATCAGTTAAGAATGATAAACCATTGGGATAATATTGACGGAAGTATTGAAAGGGGTTATGCAGGCAAATCCATTTTCTTCAAGAACAACAGAATAATCAAAAACCTTTCTAGAATTTCCGATTATGCAAGGTTAATGGCTTCAGTCGGTATAAACGCCATAGCTATCAATAATGTTAACGTGCATAAATTCGAGACTCTGCTTATAACGGATAAGTATATCAAGGATGTAGTCAAGCTGAATGAGATATTTATGAGCTATGGTATAAAGCTCTACCTGAGTATAAATTTCGCCAGCCCTCTCTCGGTGGGAGATCTTGACACTGCAGACCCCTTGGATAAAAAGGTGCGTCAGTGGTGGAAAGACAAAGCTGAATACATATATTCAAATATACCTGATTTTGGAGGCTTCCTCGTAAAGGCAGATTCCGAAGGAAGACCCGGCCCGTTTACTTACCGGCGCACTCATGCAGATGGCGCAAACATGCTGGCGGAGGCTTTAAAACCTTATAACGGAAAAGTTATCTGGAGATGCTTTGTTTACAATTGTCAGCAGGATTGGAGAGACCGCACCGTAGACAGAGCAAGGGCAGCCTATGACCACTTTATGCCTCTTGACGGTTCCTTTGCCGACAATGTAATGCTTCAGATCAAGCATGGTCCAATGGACTTCCAGGTGCGTGAACCTGTATCCCCGCTCATAGGCGGCTTGTCAAATACAAATCAGGTATTGGAACTACAGATTACACAGGAATACACCGGGCAACAAAAGCATTTGTGCTATCTTGTGCCTATGTGGAAGGAAATATTGGATTTTGATACCTGCGCAAAGGGTAAGGGTACAACCATAAAGAGAATAATCAGCAGGGAAGTGTTCAACAATAATTTGGGTGGCTTCGCAGCTGTTACAAACATCGGTGATGATACCAACTGGACGGGGCACCAACTAGCTCAGGCCAACACCTTCGGATATGCCAGATTGGCCTGGAATCCAGATTTGACCTCTGAGGAAATAGCAGAAGAGTGGATAAGACTGACTTTTTCCAACAATCAAGTTTTGGTTGCTACTATCAAGGAAATGCTTCTTGGCTCCTGGAGAACATATGAAAACTATACCTCACCATTGGGAATTGGCTGGTTTGTTAATCCAAACCACCATTACGGACCTAATGTTGACGGGTACGAATACGACAGATGGGGTACTTACCACAGGGCTGACATCAGCGGAATAGGTGTCGACAGAACTGTTAAAAACGGGACAGGCTACGCAGGCCAATATCATAAGGAAGTAGCAGAATTATATGAAAGCTTTGAGAGGTGTCCTGAAGAGTTACTTCTGTTCTTCCACCATGTTCCTTATAACCATCGTCTAAAATCAGGGGAAACTTTGATACAATACATTTACAATACCCATTTTAAAGGTGCGGAACAGGCAGAAGAGCTGAAGAAAAAGTGGCAGAGCCTGGAGGGTAAGGTTGAGGCCGATATATATACTCATGTAATGCAGAGGCTGGAAGGTCAAATAGCACATTCCAAAGAATGGAGAGATGTGGTAAATACCTATTTCTTCAGAAAAACCGGAATACCCGATGAACTTGGAAGAAAAGTATATTAATAGTATTTTTAGCTACAACAGTTTCTGAGGGAGGATACATGGAGAATATCCCTGATTATATAAATAAAGAATTGAGCTTTGAGACCAGAGTGAAAGACCTGGTCTCAAAAATGACTCTCGAGGAAAAAGTTACCCAGATGTTACATAGTGCTCCGGCTATCCCCCGGTTGGGTGTTAAAGCCTACAACTGGTGGAATGAGGCACTTCATGGGGTTGCAAGAGCCGGAACTGCAACGGTGTTTCCCCAGGCAATTGGGATGGCGGCAACCTTTGATGAAGAACTTCTGTATAGGACAGCAGATATAATTGCCACCGAGGGCAGGGCAAAGTACCATGAAGCACAGAGAAAAGGCGACGCAGATATTTATAAGGGGTTGACCTTCTGGGCTCCAAATGTAAATATATTCAGAGATCCCCGATGGGGAAGAGGCCATGAAACCTTTGGTGAAGACCCCTATCTCACCGGGAAGCTGGGTGTCGCCTTTATTAAGGGACTTCAGGGGGGGCATGAAAAATATTTAAAGACTGCTGCCTGTGCCAAGCACTTTGCAGTTCACAGTGGCCCTGAAGGAGAACGTCACAGCTTTAATGCCATAGCTTCAAAAAAGGATATGTATGAAACCTATCTTCCTGCCTTTAAGGAATGTGTCAAAACCGCGGGGGTTGAAGCCGTAATGGGTGCGTACAACAGAACCAACGGCGAGCCCTGCTGCGGTAGTAAAACCCTGCTCCAGGATATTTTGAGAGATGAATGGGGCTTCCGAGGTCATGTGGTCTCTGACTGCTGGGCAATCAGGGACTTCCACGAAAACCACATGGTTACTAGGACAGCACCAGAATCTGTCGCGTTAGCTTTAAACAATGGCTGTGACCTTAATTGCGGTAATATGTATGTTAATCTTCTGATTGCCCACAGGGAAGGGCTTGTGACCGAGGAACAGATAAACCGTTCGGTTATCAGACTTATGACAACACGTATGAAGCTGGGAATGTTTGACGAGGAGGAGGCTGTTCCATATTCCTCAATTCCTTATGAAATCAATGATTGCCATCAGCATAGGGATTTTTCCCTGGAAATGGCTAAAAAATCAATAGTACTACTAAAGAATCAAAACAATACCCTTCCTCTGGATAAGGAAAAAATAAAAGCCATAGCAGTTATCGGCCCAAATGCCGACAGCCGTAGCGCTTTGATAGGTAATTACTTTGGCACTGCTTCAAGCTATACCACAGTTCTTGAAGGAATTAAGTCTGCCATTATGCCGGGTACAAGAGTATACTACTCGGCCGGCTGCCATCTGTTTAAGGAAAAGCCCGGATTGGCAGCACAAAAAAACTTCTTTGGTGAGGCACTGGCAATGGCCGAAAGAAGTGACGTGGTGGTGGTTTGCCTTGGACTTGATGCCACGCTGGAAGGTGAACAGGGGGATGTATCCAATGAGTATGCCAGCGGGGATAAACCAAATCTTAATTTGCCGGGACATCAGCAGGAACTCCTTGAGGCGGTTTACAGCACCGGCAAACCGGTGATACTGGTGCTATTATCGGGTAGTGCTCTGGCGGTTAACTGGGCAGATGAACATGTGCCGGCAATTGTACAGGCATGGTATCCGGGGGCTGAAGGCGGAAAGGCCGTGGCATCGATGCTTTTTGGAGAATACAGCCCAAGCGGCAGGCTGCCGGTTACATTTTACAGGACTTCTGAGGAATTACCTGATTTTTGCAATTATTCCATGGAGGGCCGTACCTATAGATACATGACCCATGAGGCTCTGTACCCTTTTGGCTATGGACTTGGCTACTCAAAGTTTGAGTACGGCGAGCTTGAGCTTTCAAAGAGTACTATAGGCGTTGGAGAGGAACTTCAATGTAGGGTTACAGTAAGAAATGCCGGCAGTTTTGAGGCCGATGAAATAGTCCAGCTTTATCTTGAGGACGCTGAAGCTATTGTGGATATACCCAGGTGGCAGCTGGCCGGTGTAAAAAGAGTACATCTTTTGCCGGAAGAAGTTACCAAAGTAGAGCTTTCGATAGTTCCAAGACAAATGGCCATCATAGACAGTGAAGGCAAATGCATTCTGGAACCGGGTTTGTTTAATATATATGTTTCGGGGAATCAGCCTGACAGGAGAAGTATACAGCTAACCCAAAACAACGTTTCCAAAGGCAGTTTTGAACTGATAGGAGTTAGAACAGAGATTGAGTATTAGTTTTCAACCGGTGAATCAAACTACTGCAGATGTATATCTTTATATTCCCTGGGTGAAAGGCCGGTATTTTTCTTGAATATTCTGCTGAAATAAAAGGGATTGTCATAGCCTACAATGGAGGAAATTTCAGAGATGTTAAATGAGGAGCTGAATAAAAGCTCCTTTGCTTTTGTCAATCTGATATTGGTTAAGTACTGCTGAGGAGTCATTCCTGTGTAGGTCTTAAAACTGTTTATGAACCAACAGGTGCTTATATTACACATTTTTGCATACTCCATAATGCTTTGCTTTTGAGTAAAATTTTTATTCATAAATTCAATAATTCTCTGCAACTGCTCATTTATCAGGTGTATATTGGAGCTTCCTTCAGACATATTTCTGGACATAAGGGATAGAAGCTCCAGAGCATACAGATTTGAAAGCTCAAAAAAGTTCTTCCTCCTGACCTGGAGTTCTCTTATTATTTTCTCAAATATCGGTATATACTCATTCTTGATTCCTACATTAAATAGAGAGCCGTTTTTAAAACCTAAATTTTTAAGATAAGCCTCTGCCTGTACTCCTGAAAAATGAAGCCAATATATTTCGGGGTTGCTCTGCAAATGGTATATGTAATATTGTGGTTGATGGGGATAGTAAATAACAGCCGAGCCTTCTTCTACGGTTATATGTTCTCCGTCAATGTTAAAATCGGCGTTACCCTTGGCGACATAAAGCAGCTGATAATCAGACCTTCCTTCAGAACGGCTGGTTTCAAAAGAGGCAAGCTTGATCAGCTTATAATACCCGCAGCTGTTAACAGATAAAAAGTTCTTGCTGTCTTCTATATCTTCGTCGGCATCTGAGATGTAACCCGATATGTTTATCATGACATATTCTCCCTGTAATAATTCCAATTTGATTATAGTGTAATTACTAAAAAGTAATTTATTTACGCATACTATCTTTTGAATGCAATTTGACTGCTTTTATTAGTTGATAGCAACTATATTCTATACTTTTTATTTCGGCAGTACAAATACATTAGTTTAATTTTGTGCAGGTTTTATCCTATTTTATTAATGGAAGTAGGTATAGCCAATCTGTATAATTTAAATTAAGATATAAATCCTATTAATCCGGAAGTGGTGATAAATATATGCTGGTAAAAAACTTTTTTGAAGATCCAAAAACTTTACATGTAGGAACTATGGAGGATAGAGCCTATTATATTCCATACCCTTCACAGAAAGAGGCCATTTTATCTGAGGACAGAAATACCTCCAAACGCTTTCAACTGCTCAACGGGCAATGGAGTTTCAAATATTTCAGCAGTATATACGATGTAACGGAAGAATTCTATCTGCCCGATTTTGACCGTGCCCGTTTCGACAGTATCCCTGTGCCCGCAGTCTGGCAGAATCACGGTTACGACAGGCATCAATATACAAATATAAAATACCCGTTCCCTTACGATCCGCCCTATGTGCCTGTAGAAAATCCCTGCGGAGCCTATGTCAGACGGTTTGAGGTGGCTGCGGGCAACCAGAATATGAGAAAGTACATCAATTTTGAAGGTGTTGATTCCTGCTACTATTTATGGATAAACGGAGCCTTTGTTGGCTACAGTCAGGTTTCACACTCTACAAGTGAATTTGATATAACAGACTTTGTTAAAGAAGGTACAAATACAATTGCGGCGTTGGTATTAAAATGGTGTGATGGTAGTTACCTTGAGGATCAGGACAAGTTCAGAACGTCGGGTATTTTCCGCGATGTATATATTCTTTATCGACCTCAGAATCATGTTCGGGACTTCTTTGTAAAGACTGCCCTTTCAGATAGCTACAGAAAGGCAGGAATATCGGTAGAACTTGAATATCTTAATGGAAATCCGGTTCAGCTTGAATATGTACTGCTTGGTACAGATGCTACAACTGAAGTTGCTAGAGGCACTGTAAATTCAACCGGCCCAAGTTCCATGCTGGAAATAAGCATTGAGAACCCCTCCTTATGGAATGCTGAACAGCCGAACCTATATACACTTGTTCTGAAAACTTCGGAGGAGGCAATAGCCGTAAAGGTTGGACTCAGGGATATCAAGGTAATTGATAAGGTTGTATATCTTAATGGTCAAAAAATAAAATTCAGAGGAGTAAACAGACATGACAGTAACCCTGTAACAGGCCCCGCTGTAACAGTGGAAGATATGCTGGAGGACCTTGCTCTTATGAAACAGCATAACATCAACGCCATCCGAACAAGCCATTATCCGAATGCACCGGTATTTGCCGAATTTTGTGACAAATATGGCTTTTATGTAATTACTGAAGCAGACATTGAAGCTCATGGAACAACAACAATTTTCGGAGGAGCTCAGGATGGCAAGTCCTTCCCGATGCTGGCACATGATCCCGACTATGAAGCTTCAATACTGGACCGAGTAAAGAAAAGTGTTATAAGGGATAAAAACCATGCCTGTGTAGTTATATGGTCTATGGGAAATGAGTCGGGCTACGGTAGAAACTTTGAAAGTGCTCTCGAATGGGTAAAAAGCTATGATACCAGCAGATTAACCCATTATGAAAGTGCACATTATACCCCTGACGGTTACAAATGTGATTTCAGCAAACTTGATTTATTCAGCTGCATGTATGCATCCATTGAATATATAAAAGAATATTTTGAAGAGAAACATGGAGATAAACCTTTTATACAATGTGAATATGTGCATGCAATGGGTAACGGCCCGGGAGACATTGAGGATTATCATGATCTAATCCAGAAATACGATGGCTTTTGCGGAGGCTTTGTATGGGAATGGTGCGATCATGCCATATATATGGGTAGAACAATCGACGGCAGGAAAAAATATTACTATGGAGGAGATTTCGGAGAGTTTCCTCATGACGGAAACTTCTGCATGGATGGGCTCGTGTATCCAGACAGGAAGATTCATACGGGTGTGCTTGAGTACAAGAACGTAAATCGTCCGCTTCGACTTGTAAAGGAGAATTCCAAAGAGGGTAAGTACACCTTCAGAAATATGCTGGATTTTGTTAATATTAAAGACTATTTATATATTTCCTACAGTGTAACAAAAAACGGAGAGATAATCGAACAGGGAACGATAGAGGACGAAAGTGTTCTTAACATAAAACCCCATCAGGAAAAGGTTATATATCTAACCCTGAAAGAAGTTGATACAGAAGATTGCTATATTAAGTTTGACTATATTCAAAAAGATGATTTGGCTTTTACTAAAAAAGGACATCTGCTGGGATTTGATCAGGTTAAACTGTCAGCTGATGGTTCCGGACTCAGGAAAGACAGAATTGAATCGTTGCTGGGACACCTTAACGTACAAAAAGGTGAAATGTCGCTTGAGGAGTCGGACAGGTACATTGTAATTACCGGGGCGAACTTTCAATATACCTACAACAAGCTGACGGGTGCATTTGAAAGAATGGTTTATGACAACAGCGTACTTCTGGAAAAACCCATGAACTATAATATCTGGAGGGCTCCAACAGATAATGATAGAAATGTCCGGGGTAAATGGGAGGAATGTGGTTATAACAGAGCTTTTTCACGAGCATATACACTCCATGTTTCCAAAGAGGACAGTAACATCCGAATAATAACCGAATTGTCGGTGACAGCCGTCCATATACAAAGAATACTTGATATAAGCACTGAATGGAATGTGGCAGACGATGGAACAATTTCTGTAAACATGCAGGTGGAAAAGAATATGGAAACACCTTTCCTGCCACGTTTTGGTTTGAGATTGTTTCTGCCTCAGGAAATAAATAAGATTGAGTACTTTGGTTTCGGGCCATATGAAAGCTATGCAGACAAGCGCAGAGCTTCATACATGGGTAAGTTTACAGCCAGGGTGGAGGAGCTGCATGAAGACTATCTGAAGCCTCAGGAAAACGGCAGTCATTGGGGTTGCCATTATGTGAAGCTTCAAGCCGACTCGGGACTGGGCCTGCTGATTTTCAACGACGAGCCTTTTGGGTTTAATGCATCCTATTATACTCAGGAAGAGCTGACAAACAAAATGCATAACTTTGAACTTGAAAAAAGCGGGAGTACAGTACTGTGTGTGGATTATGCTCAGAGCGGAATAGGCTCTAACAGCTGCGGACCTGAGCTTATTGAAAAGTATAGGTTCAATGCCCAAAGATTCCATACTACAATGCTATTAAAACCGTTTATCTTAAAATAAGAAGAAGACGCCTCCTTATTCATATCATAAGAAATGCGGGTCCTAAGGAGCCGCATTTCTTATGTGAAAGTAGTTTTAACAATAAGGGAATTAATAAATGGTGCTGAGTATATACTAAATAGGGTGATTGTATATATTTACACAAGGATAACCTGGGTACCCAGGCTTTTATAAAACTTTAAAGCTGTTTCATCAGCTCCTTTATCTGATATTAATGTAAACTTGGCTGACAGAGTACCTACGGATATGAAATCAGGATGACAGATTTTGTCACTGTCAGCAAGGATTATGACATGTTTTGAACTATTCATAACAGTATGATAATTACCCAATTGGGCTACACTGCCTACATAGAGCTGCCCGTCGGCATCTATTCCCGTTACGCCCATAAACGAGTAGTCAAACCTGAACTGCTTAAGCATATTCTCAGCAAAAACACCTGTTGCTGACAGTGTATTTGCACCGATATCTCCTCCCACCTGAAGCAGTGAAATTGAGGAGCGGTTTGCCAACTCCATGGCGACATTCAGTGCATCAGTCACCACCAGAAGCTTCTTTGAGTTATCAAGCTTCTGAACCATATAATGGGTGGTACTGCCCGAACCGATAAAAATCTTTTGCCCATTAGTGAGTAAACCTGCAGCTGCCCCAGCTATATCAATCTTTTTATCCCTGTTCCTGTCCAATCTCAGATAAAAGGGGTTCTCGATAAGGACATCTGTGTCAGGCAGCAGGGCCCCACCGTGGGAACGCACAAGCTGACCCGAGGCCTCCATTTCGTCCAGATCACGGCGGATGGTCATGTTGGATACATTGAAAATCGTGCAAAGCTCTTCTATGAGAACCTGTCCGTTAGCCCTCAGCATGCTTAATATTTGTTTTTGACGTTCTTCTTTTAGCATGTGCTTCTCCATTAACAAATGATTTGGTAAAAACAGTCTTATTACTAATCAACCATACCTTCAGGAGCGAGCCTGCGTTACATGATCCCCATCTATGCGCATGGCGTGTACACAAATAGTAATGAAAAGACATATAATGGCTTTTCGCTGCATGATAAGCATGATGAACTACCGCAGGTATCTTTCACGCTACTCTCATCTGGCTCTTAGAATATCAACAATCCAGGTGCTTTGAGGTGCCGGCATTTCTGGGTGAAAAACTGCATTTTCAGCTATACCCTGTACTGCACTCCAATATGCCATGGCAAGTGCAACTGGGTCCCCCGGCTTTATTTCTCCGAGTTTTTGTCCCTTCTTTACTATAGGAAGGACGGGGGATAGAGCATCAAACTTGCTTACAATTTCCTTAATCCTATCTGGAACCCCTTCAGATTTCATTGCCTGTGGCATAAGCAGGAATATTTTGGCTGTAAAGCGGTCTGTCTCCAGTGACTTGAAAATCTCTGCAGTTATTTTTTCAAAACCTTCAATAGGCGTTCCTGTAAAACCGTCCAGCATATGAAAAACACTATCCGGACCTGACATGCCGATATTGACCAATTCCTCGTAAACACGTTCCTTGGATTCAAAGTAATTAAAAAATAAGCCGGTGCTGATATTTAATTTTTTAGCTATATCTCGTATGGTTGTAGCTGCATATCCTCGAGATATAATCATATCAAGACTGCATTCCAGTATTTGACACCGCCTGTCAAATCGCTGCTGTTCCCTTTTGTTCATAAATACCTCAGTTGTATACTATTTCGTAAAAGTAATATTTTAAGTTTCTAATATTTAATAAAACTATGCTAATTTTATTAAACATATATTATAACGTACTGTTGTCGGTAAACCAATTAAATTATTATTTTAAATACTTTTTTATTGCCGTTGCTGCACCCTTTCCGCTCTGAACGGCTGAACAGATACCACCTCCTATAGTGGTCCACTGCCCGCATAAATAAAGACCTTTAATTCCATCCACTGTATTTTTTATATTAGACTTTATCACCGATGGTGTAGGCGCAAAGCCCTCCCAGGAGCCTTTATACAAATTAGCATACCGTATATATGTTGCAGGGGTGGCTACATCAATTACTTCTACAGCATCCTTAAAGCCAGGAATGCGTTTGTCCAATGCTACAGCCACTTCGTTTGCCAGCTCTTCTTTTCTTGTACGGTAAATCTCGGGATTATTTTTTCGTAGATCCCTCCAGTAATCAAGGCTGGAATTCATCATAACCATAACACTGCTGCAATTTTCAGGAGCTGATGCAGGGTCAAATTCAAAGGTACGAAGGTTCAGAAAATGGGAAATTTCTTCTGAATCAACTTTAACACCTTCAGGGCATTCAAAGTCCTGAGAAAAGGGAAGGTTAAATTTTTTATTAAGCCCGAAGGAAATCACTAGCAGTGGTGGGAAAAGCTCGGCAGATTCAAGTAAGATGTCAAGCTGTCTGTGGCTGTATTTCCCTCCAAGCATATTTTTAAGTACATCATACATATCGCAGGCTGCCACAATTGCATCTGCCTGATGGACGAGGCCCTTTACCTCCAGAGCATTAGCCTTACCGCCCTCTACTACTATTTTATCCACTCTGGAAGAAAAGTTGATTTTTCCACCCAACTCTTTATATAATTTTTCCATTCTGCCGATTACATCATAGGCTCCGCCCATGGGGTAACCTGCATTGCCGCCCATCCGTGTTCCCAACATCATAACGAGTGAAAAAAATGCATATTGTGGAGGCATAAGGTGGAAGAGGATTGTTTTTAAAATCTGATTACTAAAAGATTTTGCATACTGGCTGACGGTTATTCCCGAATATTTTCTTACAAGATTTAAAAAGCCTCTGCTGTTTTTAACTATGTCAAGCAGTTCCGGAAGACCGGTGGGTGCTCCGGCAGGCATTTTTGTAGAAATCATTGTTGCTATAGCACTGCAAAAAGCCTCAATTTGAGCACTGTCCTCCGGCGCAACCGAGAGTAAAAAGTTTTTAAACGGCGTAAGGGACATGGGTATTTCATAAATTATTCCATTAATCTGAGTTTTAATACTTTCGGCATTATATATTATAGTATCTTTATCCAGTGCATGTACTTCCCGGTACAAAGCATAGTATGGAGTGTCAGGCTTTGTTCCCACCATCCAGTGAATACACCCGTCAAACCTGTAGCCTTTCCGTTCCCAGGCCGTACACATACCTCCTGCCTGACCTGAGATTTCAAAAATTTCGGTTTGGATACCCTGTTTCTGCAGGTAAATGCCTGTACTCAGGCCTGCAAGACCAGCTCCGATAATTAAAGTTTTTTTACTCATAATACATTCCCTTCTACGTGCGCAGCACGTACAGACTCATTGAACAAAAGTTCAATGAACACTTGTTCATTAATATAATATTCCAGATCTTGCTAAAAGTCAACAGCTTTCAAACTTTTCAATTATTGACACTGTTATACTTATGTTCAATAATGGAAGGGTAGGTTATACGAACAAAAATAATTAAGGCAGGTGACATGTATTAAAGCCTATAACACTCCAATTTATAACTATCTGAGAAAATATGCCGAAGAAAAAAATAATATATTTCACATGCCTGGACACAAACTGGGAGCAGGGGTTCCCGGTGAGCTATCCCACAACCTGCTGCAGCTCGACGTCACCGAGATAGCCGGAACGGACAACCTCCACTATCCGGAGAGCATCATAAAGGAAGCTCAGGAACTGGCTGCAAAAGCCTTTGGAGCCGACAGGACATTTTTCCTGGTTAATGGGTCTACCTGTGGTGTCCAGGCGGCAATTATGACTGCCTGCGCCCGGGGCCAGAAAATTATTATAGGCAGAGACTCCCACAAATCTGTTGCCTCAGGCTTGATTTTGTCGGGCGCAGAGCCAGTTTTTGTGCAGCCGGAATTTAACGAGGAATTCGCCATATCTGCAGAAATAAAGCCGGAAAGTATAGAGAAGGCATTGCGCGCTTATCCTGACGCCACCGCCGTGCTCGTTACAAGACCAAATTATTACGGAGTATGCAGCGACATAGAGAGCATCAGCAGCCTTGTACATTCCTATGGAAAGCTGCTGATAGTAGATGAAGCTCACGGAGCACATCTGGCCTTCAGTGACGGGCTGCCGGCTTCCGCTTTGGAGTACGGCGCTGATATATGTATTCAAAGCGCGCACAAAACACTTCCTGCTGTTACACAGGGAGCATATTTGCATGTAAAAGGTAATAGGGTCCCTATGGAGAAGTTGGCGATAAATCTCTCAATGCTGCAAACTTCAAGCCCCTCATATATCATAATGTCCTACCTTGACATAGCCAGAGAGCTTATGGAGAGAGAGGGAAGGCAAAAGCTTGGTAACTTGATAGCTATAAATACACAGTTTGGGGAAGAAATAGAAAAAATAGGCTCATACAAGGTTTTGTCACAACGGAATCTGGGTATAAAAGCTACACAGGACCCCACCAGACTTGTTATCAATATTGGTAATCTCGGTATCAGCGGTTATTTTGCCGAGAAAATTCTTGGGGAAATATATCATACCAGGCTGGAAATGGCTGATTATGAGAACTTGGTCGCAATAACCACTGTGTCTGATACCCGGGAAACCTTGAATAGGCTACTTGAAGCATTGAAGGCTCTTCTCGGACATAAAGCCAGGCAAAACCGAGGATTTCAAGGTGAAATGCAGCGGAATATATTCAAAAACTTTTGGAAACAGACGCCAGAACCTATTAAAATACAGCCGTGGGAGGCGTACAGTTCGGAAAAGGAAGTTATTCAGCTTCAAGCATGTGTGGGAAGAATATGTGCCGATATAATAACACCTTATCCTCCCGGAGTACCTCTTTTTTATCCTGGGGAAACTATAACGAGTTCGGGCATACAATATATTAGCGATATTATTTGTGCCGGAGGTAAAGTTAACGGTATTGGAAATAATAATTCTATAAGGGTAATAAAATAGGCTTTTGAGAACGATTCCTTATAAAAATGAGAATATATAGAGAGATTAATTTAGAGATTAATTAATGTTATGTTATAATACTAAAAAAGGCACAATATTCTTAAAATATAAAACGATACCTGCTTGAAAGGATTTGGAAATGAAAAAAGGTCTATTCATTACATTTGAAGGTACTGACGGCTCTGGAAAAACAACACAGATCAAACTGCTTGAGGCTTATATGATGAAAAAGGGTTACGAGGTGGTTTTATCCCGTGAACCTGGTGGAACCAGGGTAAGTGAGATAATTCGTGATATTATTTTGGACCCTCGGAACAAGGAGATTGTTCCATTAACTGAAATGATAATGTACGCAGCCTCCAGAGCACAGCATGTAGCTGAAATTATTGAACCTGCCATTGAAAGCGGAAAAATTGTCATATGTGACAGATATGTAGATTCAAGCTACGCATATCAGGGCGCGGGAAGAGGCGTGGACTTAAAAAGCGTTGCTGATGTTAACAGGATAGCAGTACACGGAACAGTACCTGATATAACCTTTTTCCTTGATATTGACCCTGAGATTTCTATAAAACGCAGGATAAATTCTACAGGGGCAGACAGAATAGAACAGGAAAAGCTTGATTTTCACAGACGGGTATACGACGGGTATAAGAAACTTTCTATTTTATATCCCGATAGAATAAAGACCATAGATGCTACGAAATCAATTGATGAAATATCATTACAAATAAACTGTTTCATTGATGATTTATTTGATTAATTTAAAAAGGGAGGTTTTACTATGAAACTGGTATTTGCAATCGTCCATGATGAGGATGGGCATAAGGTTATGGAAGAACTGAATAAAAATGGTTTCGGCGTCACAAAAATGTGTTCGTCCGGAGGTTTTTTGAAGGCGGGAAACACAACTCTTTTAGTTGGTGTTGACGAAGAAAAGCTGGATGAAGTGGTTGCCATAATTGAAAAGAAATCAAAGAGCAGAAAACAAGTAATAAATACTCCTGCAACACCCGGAGGAATGAACGGGATGAACGGAATGTACATGCCATACCCTGTAGAGGTTACAGTTGGGGGTGCAACAATATTTGTTGTAGATGTGGAGAGATTCCACAAGGCTTAGTTTTTGACTTTGAATAATAGTTAGGAAGTGTTTGCCATTAAGATTCAGGATACCACAAAAAATCCTTCAGGCATAAATGCTATTCCCGGAAGGGATGAAAGAACCATAAGGAACGAAAGAGATGCGGCTTTTTCATCTTCTCTTAGAAAAATAGAATATAAAAATTACGAGGAACGAATAAAGGTTCTGGCTGACAAAATTGAAAGTCAGGGGAAAAAGCTTGAAAAAAAAGCTGATATTCGTGATCTTAAGGTGTACAAGCAGCTCATTTCGGAGTTCCTTGACGAAGCCGTTTCACACTCACATAGTTTTACAAAAAAGAGTTTTTTGGACCGACGGGGCAGACACAGGGTATATGCAATAATTAAAAAAATCAATGAAGAACTGATTGAACTTACAAACGAGGTACTCAAGTCGGAACAGGACAATCTGAGCATATTAAAAAAGCTCGATGATATCAGAGGTCTGATATTGGATATGTTTCTTTAACAACGGATGTTTGGCTGCATTATTTTTTGCTTTAGCAGCGGAATGGAGACAAAGAAATGTTAGGTCACCGGAAGATACTGGCCAGCTTACAGGAGACAATAAAAAATGATAATGTAGGTCACGCTTATATATTTGAAGGACCTGACGGTATAGGCAGAAGAGAAACGGCTTTGTCCTTTGCGGCAATGCTTATGTGTGAAAGAGAACAGGCTCCCTGCGGCGAATGCAAGTCGTGCAGGTTATTTACCGAAGGCTCAAATCCTGATTTTCAGGAATTATATTTTCATGAAAAAAGTATAAGTGTTGATGAAGTAAGAAATGTTTTGAAGGGGTTGGTAATCAGACCCCTTTATTCAAAATATAAAGTAATAATAATAAATGATGCTGATGGAATGACTGTACAGGCCCAGAATGCACTATTGAAGTCTTTGGAGGAACCGCCTCCCTATATGGTTTTTATACTCACGGTGCAGTCAGGCGCAGCTGTTACGCCAACCATAAGATCACGATGCCAGAGAGTTTTGTTTAACAAGCTCAGCAGTCAGGAGATAATCGGGATACTTGAGCAAAAATATGGCAAGAGAAATTCTGAATGGGATTTTATTGTATCCTATTCCGATGGGGTTATTGGAACGGCTCTTGAACTGGTGGAATCTCCCGGGTATTTAGAATTAAGGGATCAGGTGCTTGCGTCGGTAAATGAACTGCTGGAGCCGAGTAAAGGTGATGTTTTTAAAATATATGATTTATTTGAAAAAAATAATGATAAGATAGAATTTATTTTAAGAATAATGCTGCTGTTTTTTAGGGACATAATAATATATAAGCAGACCTCAAACTATAACATATTGATTAATTCCGATAAAAAAGATATGATTATTGAGGATGCCCATTTGAAACTATCCGGGCTTCTTAAATGTACAAATGCTGTTTGGGATGCAAAAAAAGGCCTTGAGTACAATGCAAATTTTCAGCTGGTAATTGAGGTTATGCTTATGAAAATCAGGGATTCTTACGTTTACTGATAGAAAGGAATTTATTAATGGTAAAAGTAGTTGGAGTTAGGTTTAAGACTGCCGGGAAAATTTACTATTTTGATCCCGGAGAACTGGTTATAGATTTGAACTGCAATGTAATAGTTGAAACTGCGAGGGGAATTGAATTCGGACTTGTAGTAGTACCTAACAGAGAGGTTGATGAGTCGGAAATTGTTGCTCCTCTCAAAAAAGTAATTCGTATAGCTACAGATGAAGACGTAGCTCATGCTGCAGAGAATGATAAGAAGGAAAAAGATGCATATAATATATGTCTTCAGAAAATAAATGAACATAAGCTGGATATGAAGCTGATAGATGTGGAATATACCTTTGATAACAACAAGGTACTGTTCTACTTCACCGCTGACGGCAGAGTTGATTTCAGAGAACTTGTTAAGGATCTGGCAGCAGTATTTAAGACAAGAATAGAGTTAAGGCAGATAGGTGTAAGAGACGAATCAAAAATGATGGGCGGTATAGGTATATGCGGAAGAGTACTCTGCTGTAATTCCTTCCTGGGAGAATTCCAACCTGTGTCCATAAAAATGGCGAAAGAGCAGTCACTTTCACTTAACCCGACAAAAATTTCGGGAACCTGCGGAAGACTGATGTGCTGTCTCAAATATGAGCAGGAGGCTTATGAGGACCTTTTGGACAGAGTTCCGAAGGCAGGTGCTATTGTTGATACCCCCGAAGGTCAGGGAACTGTAGTAGAGGTAAATCTCCTCAAGGAAATTCTGAAAATAAAGCTGGATATCGGCAAGGAGACTGAGCTGAGGGTATACAACTATAAGGAAGGCGAGGTTAAACTTATAAAAAATGCAACAGCCAATGATGATATGGATATTGATCTGGAAGTTCTTAAGCAGCTGGAGGATTAGTATTTGCCGGTCGAAATATTAATGCACAGGTAATTAGTAAATGTTGTAAATAGAAAACAATATATGAAAGATTTTTATATATTGTAATTGTTATTTCAATAAAATGATGGTAAAATAAGAGCGAAAAACATATAAACTAAATGCTTGTTTTTCCTTAAATATTAGGAGGTGTTCTTAGATGGCATATT